>NZ_VJZD01000243.1 GCF_009377175.1 Streptomyces adustus | reverse complement strand
GCACGGCCTCCCCGGCGCCGCCCTCGACCCTCCCGGCCCGGCCGCCGCCCGCGCACCACCACACCATCCGGTCGTCCACCTCCCGCGGGTGCATGCCGAGGCCGTGCTCGGCGCACAGCGGCCAGGCCTGCCACAGGCGCTCGACGACCGACTCCTGCGCCGCGTCGACGACGTCCGCGAACGCGTCGGCCGGGTCGTCCCGGTCGAAGTCGTGGTCCAGCGGGTTGCCGTGCCAGGTGCCGTCGGCCACCGCCACGTACACCTGATCCGGTTCGTCCTCCTCCGGGCGGGGCAGCGCCATCAGCCGCAGTTCCCCCTGCTCCGGCAGGGTCGCGGCGAGGTCCCGGTTGACCACGGCCAGCGCCTCCTCCCACAGCGGGTACGTGCCCGGCGGCACGGGGCGCGGGTCGAAGTCGGGGAGGGGGCGACGGCGTGGCGGAAAGGGGTGCATGGCCTCATCGTGCCGCAGGCGCGACCGCGGACCCGGCCAGGGGCGGGACTACGGTGGTCGACGACTTCGAGGCACAGGGGGCCGGATGGGACACGAGGGGCGCCGCGACGGCGGGGAGCGCGACGGCGCCGCGCCGCACGGGCCGACGCACGGCGGACCGCCCGAGGCCGCGTACGACGGACCGCACGACGGACCGCACGACGGACCGCCCGGGCCCGCGCACGGCGGGCCGCACGATCCGCCGTCCGCCGCCGAGCGCCCGCTGTGGCGGCAGCGGGACTTCGGGATCTTCTGGGCCGCGCAGACCCTCTCCGTCCTCGGCGACTCCTTCGCACTGATCGCCCTGCCCCTGCTGGTGCTCCAGGCCACCGGCTCCCTCGCGCGGATGGGGCTGCTGACGGCGGTGGGCGGCGCGGCCTCGGTGCTGGCGGCGCTGTTCGCGGGGGCGGTGGTGGACCGGGTCGACCGCCGTCGGCTGCTGATCGGCTGCGACCTCGTACGGATGGTGCTGTACGGGGTGATCCCGCTGGTGTGGCTGTTCGGGCCGCAGGTGTGGCTGCTCTACACGATCCTGCCGTTGTGCGAGGCCGTCGGCATGCTGTTCGCCGTCGGCTATGTCACCGTCGTGCGGACCCTGGTGCGCGGGGTCCGGCTGACCGAGGCCAACGGGCGGCTGAACGCGACCGCCGCCGCGGCCGGTGTGCTCGGCCCGCTGGGTGCCGGGCTGGTGGCCGCCTGGACGGGCCCGGCGACAGCCGTCGCCGTGGACGCGGCCAGCTTCGGGGTGTCGGCCGCCTGCATGGTCCTCGTACGGTTCCAGGGGCGGGCCGGGGGCGGCGCGGACCGGCCGGCCGAACGCGCCGGGCTGTGGCGCGACCTGCGGGCCGGGGTCTCCTTCCTCTACGGCCACCCGGTGCTGCGCGCGCTGACCGCCCTCCTGTTCGTCTTCAGCTTCCTCACCCTGGGCCTGAACGACCTGGTCATCTACCACGTGAAGCACGACCTGCGGCACGACGACGACACGGTCGGCACGGTCATGGCCGTCGGCGCGCTCGGCACGATCACCGGTTCCCTGCTGGTCGCCCGGGTCCGCGGCCGGTTCGGCCTCGGCGCGACCTGGACCGGTTCGGTGGCGGGGTGCGGGCTCGCCTTCGCCGGCCTCGGCCGGGCGGCGGACATTCCCGTCGTCGCGGCCCTGAGCGCGGCCTTCCTGGCCTGCGTGGCCGTGGCGGGCACCTGCTCGCTGTCCCTGCGCCAGGAGGTCACCCCGGAACATCTGCTGGGCCGGGTCACCTCCGCCTTCTGGACCATCCAGTACGCGGCCGCCCCGGTCGGCGCGGTCGTCCTGACCGGGGCGGCGCAGCGGTGGGGCACCGCGCCCGTCGGACTGGTGGCCGGCACGGCCTGTGTCCTGATCGCGATCGCCGCGCTGTTCACGCCGCTGCGCGGACCGGACCGCGGCTGACCGGCCCGGTCCGCGCAACCGGCCGGGTCAGTCCGGCACGGAGAAGACGAAGGAGAACTCGGCGGGTTCGGCGTGCAGGAAGTACTGCGGGAGCGGGCCCGGACCGCAGGACTGCGAGCCGATGCCGTGCTGGCCGTGGTCGAGGTTGACCCACACCGTGTCGCCGGGCGTGAGGTCCGTCAGGTGCGCGGCCGTGTCCAGTTGCTCGGCGGTCCAGCGCCGGGCGGTGAACCAGAACTCCGGCTCGCCCTCGATCCGCAGGCCGCCGAGCTCCACCCAGCGGACGTCGGCGCGGGCGCCGTTCTCCTGCGGACGGACGTACGGCGTCTGCATCCCGTCCACCCGCGACTCCCAACGGGACACCAGCGAAGCCGACTTGGTGTCCGGGTAGGCTTCGCCGGGGCCGCCGCCGAACCAGCGCACCAGGTCGGCCGAGGCGGGCAGGCCGAGGCGGACGCCGAGCCGGGGCAGCGGCAGCTTCCACTCGCCCTCGGGGGTCACGGACACCGTCAGCCGCAGCCGGTGGCCGTCCGAGGTCCACCGGTACACCGTGTCCAGGCCCACCTCGCGGGCGGCCGGTGCCACCCGGGTGCGTACCGTCAGCGCTTCGCCGCCCGACTCCACCGCGTCCAGCCGGTGTTGCATCCGGTGCAGCCCCAACTGCCGCCACAGTACGCCGTGGCGGGTGTCCGACTGCCAGGGCGCGCCGTCGTCGTTGTCGGTGGTCGCCCGCCACACGTCCAGGCGCGGCCCGGTCAGTTCCACCCCGCCGATCGAGGTGAGGCGGCCGGTGCGGGCGTCGAACACGGCGGGTCCGAGGGTGATCCGGTCGTCGGTGCGCACGGGCCGCTCGGCCGGGGCCACCGGCACCGGGGTGCGGGGCGTGACGGCGAACTGGCCCCAGCCGACCACGTGTCCGCGCGGCGCCCACGCGGTGTCGGCCGCCAGCAGCGCCCGTACCGTGCACCGGGTCTCCGCGTCCCCCCGGTCCTCGGGCGGCTGCGGCAGCTTCACGTCGGCCGACTCGCCCGCCGCCAGCGCGGGGACGGACAGGGTGCCCGACTCGACGCTCTCGCCGTCGCGCTCGTACGACCAGGTGAAGGCGAGGGCGGAGAGGTCGGCGAAGTCGTACCGGTTGGTCACCCGGACGGTGCCGTCCGGGCCGCCCTCGATGCGCACCGGCTCGATCACCTTCTTGTACTCGACGAGTCCGGGCGACGGCTCCCGGTCGGGGAACAGCAGGCCGTCGCAGACGAAGTTGGAGTCGTGCAGCTCCTCGCCGAAGTCGCCGCCGTAGGCGTAGCCCAGCTCCGGGTGCCGGATGCCGTGGTCGATCCACTCCCAGACGAAGCCGCCCTGGAGCCGGTCGTGGGCCTCGAAGATCCGCTGGTAGTCGGCGAGTCCGCCGGGTCCGTTGCCCATCGCGTGGGCGTACTCGCAGAGGACGAAGGGCAGTCGGCGCCGCTTGCGGGTGCCGCCGTCCAAGCCCTGTCCGATCCGCTCGACCTCGGCGTGGGAGGCGTACATCCGCGCGTACATGTCGGTGTCACGGCAGTCGGGGTCGCCCTCGTAGTGGACGAGCCGTGAGGTGTCCCGGGCGTGGATCCACTCGGCCATGGCGGTCAGCCCGCGGCCGGTGCCGGCCTCGTTGCCGAGGGACCAGACGACGACGGACGGGTGGTTCTTGTCCCGCTCGACCATGCGGGCCGCCCGGTCGAGCAGCGCCGGGGTCCAGCGGTCGTCGTCGACGGGGTTGTCCCGCCAGCCCTGCTCGGTGAAGCCGTGGGTCTCCAGGTCGCACTCGTCGATCACCCACAGGCCGTACTCGTCGCACAGGTCGAGGAAGGCCGGATGCGGCGGGTAGTGCGAGGTGCGCACGGCGTTGATGTTGTGCCGCTTCATCAGCAGCACGTCCGCGAGCATGGTCGCCGGGTCGAGGGCGCGGCCCCGCTCCGGATGCCACTCGTGCCGGTTGACGCCCTTGAACAGCAGCGGCCTGCCGTTGACCTGGATCAGCCCGTCCGCGAGCCGCACGGTACGGAAGCCGATCCGCAGCGGGATCCGCTCGCCCTCGGTGGCCAGCACCCCGTCGTACAGCCGCGGGGACTCCGCGGTCCACGGCTCGACGGGGACGGTGACCGGTTCGCCGGTGGCGACGTCGACACCCAGGTCGGGCACCGTCACCCGGCCGTCGACGTCGGAGTCGACGCGCAGGGTGCCCTCGCCGGTGGTGTGGTCGTAGGAGGCGTGCACGAAGAAGTCGAGGGCGCTGCCCGCCGGGCGGTGCAGCAGGGTCACGTCACGGAAGACGCCCGGCAGCCACCACTGGTCCTGGTCCTCCAGGTAGGAGCCGGCCGACCACTGGTGGACGCGGACCGCGAGCACGTTCCCGGCCGGCCGCAGCAGGTGCCCGACCGCGAACTCGTGCGCCAGCCGGGAGCCCTTGAACTCGCCGATGTCCGTGCCGTTCAGCCAGACCCGGGCGCAGGACTCCACACCGTCGAAGCGCAGCACCGCCCCGCCCCCGTCGAGGTCCGGCCAGTCCTCGGGCAGGTCGAAGGAGCGCAGGTGGTCGCCGGTGGGGTTGTCCGTCGGCACGTGCGGCGGGTCGACCGGGAAGGGGTAGAGATGGTTGGTGTAGACGGGCGAACCGTGCCCCTGGAGCACCCAGTGCCCAGGGACCGTCACCTGCGCCCAGTCCCCGGCGTCGTACCCCTGCTCGGCGAAGGAGTCGTCCTGCGCGTCCGCGGTCGGCGACAGCCGGAAGCGCCAGCTGCCGTTGAGGGAGAGGGACGCGGCGTCCGAGGACGCGTACCAGGCGCGCGGTGGCAGGGCTCCGCTGCCGGGGGAGACGTCCTCGACGTAGTCGGTTGCGGTGACGGAGGTGCGAGCAGACATCGGTCTCCAGATCCTGGGTGGAAGGCGTCAGCCCTTGATGCCGGTCTGCGCGATCCCCTGCACCAGCCAGCGCTGGAGGAAGAGGAACACGAGGAGCAGCGGCAGCAGGGAGATGGCGGTCGCCATGAAGATCAGGTGGTAGTTGACGGTCTGGTTGGTCATGTACGACGACAGCGCGACCTGGACCGTCCAGGCGCCCGGGTCCTGGCCGATGACCAGCGGCCACAGGAAGGAGTTCCAGCCGTTGATGAAGGTGATCGTCGCCAGCGCCGCGAAGAAGTTCAGCGAGTTGGGCACGACGACCCGCCAGTACGCGCCCCAGTAGCCGAGCCCGTCCACACGTGCCGCCTCCTCCAGCTCCTTGGGGAACCCCAGGAAGTACTGCCGGAACAGAAAGCAGGTGAAACCACTGAAAAGCCCCGGGATGATCAGACCGCGGTAGCTGTCCACCCAGCCGAGCGACGAGACCAGCACGAAGCTCGGGACGAAGGTGACGGCGGTCGGCACCATCAGGGTGAACAGGACGCCGTAGAAGATCTTGTTGGCGTGCCGGTAGGGGATGCGGGCGAGGCCGTAGCCGGCGAGCGAGCACACCAGCAGGGTGCCGACCGTGTGCAGGACACCGACGACCAGCGAGTTCACCATCGACCTGCCGAAGTCGACCGTCGGGTCGCGGAAGGGTTCGGTGATGTTGCCCCACTGGATGTCGGTGGGGAAGAACTTCCAGTTCTCGCCGGTGATCTCGGGGTCCGTGGACAGCGCGTTGCGCACCAGCAGATAGAACGGGATCAGGAAGAGCAGGGCGGCGACGCCGATGGCGAGGTACAGGCCGGTGGAGCCCATCGCGCCGGTGTGCCGGACCCGCCGTGGGCGGCCGGAACGCGGCGGCACGGTCCGGCCGGTGCGGGGTGCGGTGGTGGTCACCTGGACTCCTCTCCCCGGCCGAATCCCATGAGCCTGCCCTGGAACAGGGTGACCACGCAGATCAGCAGGGTCAGCATGACCGCGCCCGCGCTGCCCGCGCCGTAGTCCTGGTTCTGGCCGAGGGCCATGTAGTAGAGCTCGACCAGCGGAGGCCGGCCCCAGGTGGTCTTCGACAGCAGGTTGAAGAACTCGTCGAAGGCCTGGTAGGCGGCCACGAGCAGCAGCAGGATCACGGCGGTCGAGGTCGCCCGCAACTGCGGCAGCGTGATGTGCCGGAAGGTCTGCCAGCCCCGCTTCGCGCCGTCGATCTCGGCGGCCTCGTACAGCTCCTGCGGGATGTTCTGGAGGGCGGCCAGGAACAGGATCATGTAGAAGCCGGACTGGAGCCACAGCCGGGCGGTCACGAGGACCAGCCAGTACCACGGCGGGTCGGGGTCGGCGAGCCAGGCGATGTTGTCCACGCCGAACCAGCCGATGACGGTGTTCGCCAGGCCGAAGCGGACGCCGTTGAAGAGGGACATCTTCCAGATCAGCGAGGCCGCGACGTAGCTGCACGCGGTGGGCAGGAAGAACACCGAGCGGAAGAACGCCCGCATGAACCGCATCCGGTTCACCAGCAGCGCCAGGCCCAGCGAGAGCGCCCAGGTGGTGGGGACGATGAGCGCGGCGAACACGGTGAAGGTGAGCAGCGCGCCGGTGAAGTTGCCGTTGTCCAGCATCTGCCGGTAGTTGGCGAACCCGGTGAACTTGTCGGGGGTGACGGTGAAACGCGCCTCGAAGAAGCTGAGCCAGACGCTCCAGCCGATGGGCACGTAGACGAAGATCACCAGACCGATGAGGAAGGGGCTGGTGAAGAGCCAGAAGTTGAGGGTGGGGCTGGACCGCCGCCCCCGCCGCGGCCGGGCCGTGGCGGCCTCGGCCGGGGCGGGGCGGGTACGGTCGAGCCTGCTCGTCGTCGCCATGTCGGGGTCGGTCCGCCGGTCTATCCGAAGAGCTTCTTGAGCTCGGCGGACACCGTCTTCTCGGCCGTGTCGAGCGAGGCCTTCGGGTCGCCGTTCTTGCGGACGCAGTCGGCGAAGACGTTCTCGGTGGCGGTGATCATGGCCTGGGTCCAGCCGATGTTGTCGAAGTGCCCGTACTGGTCGAAGAGTTTGACGCCCTCGGCGGGCAGACCCGACTGGAGCTTGGTCGCGGACGCGGCGATCGAGGAGCGCGGCGGGATGTGGAAGCCGTAGGACAGGGCCCAGTCCTCCTGGTACTTCTTCTGCTCGATCCACAGCCACTTCACGTACTCCTTGGCCGCGTCGACGTTCTTGCCCTTGGCGTTGACGAACATCGACCAGCCGCCGTTGTAGACCGAGGGCTTGCCGGCGTCGGCGGCCTTCGGGAAGGGGAAGACGCCGAGGTCGTCGCCGAGGGCCTGCTGCATGGCCGGCATGGCCCACATGCCGCAGAACTGGATCGCGCACAGGCCCTGGTTGATCGCGGACGGGTCCCAGTAGTCGGCCGGGGCGCCCAGCAGCAGGCTGCCGCTGGTGAACAGCTTGCGCATCTTCGTCAGACCCTCGGCGACGCCGTCGGTGTTGAAGGCTGGCCGGTTGTCCGCCGTGAGGGTGTCGGCCCCGGAGGACCAGATCAGCGGGTTGATGACCGCGTGCAGGTCGTTGCCGAGGAAGGCGCCCTTGACCTTGCCGGTGGTGAGCTTGGCGGCGGCCTCGATCAGTTCGTCGAGGGTCTGCGGCACCTCGACCTTCGCCTTCTCCAGCATCGACTTGCGGTAGAAGAAGAACTGCGGGTCGTCGATCATCCGGACGCCGTATATCTTGCCGTCGACCGTGTGCGAGGCGATGTCGGCCTGGTTGAAGTCGGACTTGACCGGGTCGATGATGTCGCTCAGGTCCGCCACCTGGCCGCTCTTGACGAGCTGGATCTGCGGGTGGAACTCGAACAGGTCGGGCGCGTTCGCGGTGAGCAGGGTCGCGAACAGCTTGCTCTCGAAGTCCGAGCCGGTGATCCACTGCGTGCTGACGTCGGCCTTCGGGTACGCCTTCGCGTACTTCTTGATGGCCTGCTCGGTGCCCGCCTCGCCGTAGGCGTGGAAGTACTGCACGAGGTGGTCGCCCGAACTCGACCCGCCGCCACGGCCGTTGTTGCTGCCGCAGGCGGCCAGCGTGCCCGCGGCCGCCATGCCCGCAGCGGCCCGGAAGAGCGATCGGCGGGACCAGTTGCTGTTGCTCGATGCCGACATGGTGACGTCCTTGTCTTGAGTACGGCTGTGGCTCCACTGCTGCGCCGCCGCCTGGCGGACATTTGCGGTGCGGTGCGGGACGTTAACCTTCTGCTAAGGCTTCGGCAAGGGGTTGGACGAAGCCCGTCCGAAGCGTTGCCTCCGGTTCGGAATCACGAACAGGGCTCAGACATAAGGGAGTTGAGGACCGCAGGCTCAGGTGACCGGCGGTCCTCGGTCCAGGGGTGACCACGGTGCGGGGCCGGCCCGCACCGCACCTGCGAAGGTCAGGACGGCGGTGCGGTACGGCCCTTCGCGGGGGCGGCGCGCCTCGGGCCGCGCTGCCCCACCGACTGGAGGGCGCCTTCGAGGGCGAAGGTCGCCGCGCCCAGGCACACCGGGTCGGTGGGGATGGGCGAGAGGACGATCTCGGTGGCGGCCAGCGGACGGCGCAGCGCGTGCCGGGCGACGGCCTCGCGCACTTCGAGCACCAGCGGCTCGCCGAGCCGGGAGGCGACCCAGCTGCTCAGCACGACCACTTCGGGGTTGAGGAGGTTGACCAGGTCGGCGACGGCGGCACCGAGATAGCGGGCGGTGTCGCGGACCACCTTGACCGCCACCGGGTCGCCGGCCTGCACGCCCCGCGCCAGCGCGTCGATGGTGGCCGTCTGGTCCCCTGGGTGCAGCAGCGGGCTGCGCGGGCTCAGCTCCCGCAGGTTCAGCATGATCCCGGGCGCGCCGACATACGTCTCCACGCAGCCGTGGTTGCCGCAGTGGCACAGCCGCCCGTCCAGCACGAGCGTGGTGTGACCCCACTCGCCGGCGCTGTTGCTGACCCCCCGGTGCAGCCCGCCGCCCAGGACGAGACCGGCGCCCACGCCGGTGCCGAGATTGACCACCACGGCGTCCTCGTGGCCCCGCGCGGCCCCGAACCACAGCTCGGCGACCGCGCAGGCGCGCAGCGGATTGTCCAGATACAGCGGGTAGGCGATGTGCTCGGCGAGCAGGTCGAGGAGCGGCACGTCGTGCCAGTCCCAGTTGGGCGCGTACTCCGAGAGTCCGGTGTCGCGGTCCACCTGTCCCGGCACGCTCACCCCGACCCCGAGGACCCGGGCCGCCTCGACCCCGGCCTGGGCGACCACCGAGCCGACGGCGGCCGCCACATGGCCGACCACCTGCTCCGGCAGGCTCTCGCCGGGGCGCACGTCCTCCTCCGCGCGGGCCAGCACGTTCAGCGCGAGGTCGAACAGCTCGACATGGACGTACGTCTCCGCGATGTCGACACCGATCAGCGCGCCGCCCGCGGAGTCGACGGCCACCAGGCCCCGGGGGCGGCCGCCCGCCGAGTCCTCGAAGCCGACCTCCGTGATCATGCGCAGGTCGAGCAGTTCGCCGACCAGCGTGGCGACCGTGGCGAGACTGAGGCCGGTGGCCACCGCCAGTTCCTGCCGGGAGGTGGGCGACGCGGCGATGATCTGGCGCAGCACCTCGTAGCGGTTGGCGGTGCGGATGTCGCGTGACGTGCGCTTCACCGAAAGCCCTCGTTCCTTCCGGTCCCTGCCGGAACCACGTCGGCACCGGCGCGGCGTCAGGCTATGGGGGCGCCGGTGCTTTCGACAAGGGGTTAGGAAAGGGGGTGTACAAAGTCAGCCGCCGAGCAGGTCCCGGACGAACGCGTTGGTGAACTTGCCCGTCGGGTCCAGTTCGCGGACCAGGGCGCGGAAGTCGTCCAGCCGCGGGTAGCGCCCGCGCAGCCGCTCGGACGGCACGGTGAACACCTTGCCCCAGTGCGGCCGTGGGTCGAAGGCGTCCAGCGCCTCCTCCACCCGCCGCACCACCGGCAGGACGGCGTCCGTGTCCTCGATCCAGGTGAAGTGCAGGGCCGCGGTGTCCCGCCCGTACGACGGGCTCAGCCACTGCTCGTCCGCGGCCACGGTGCGCACCTCGCAGATCTGGAGCACGGGCGCGACGGCCGCCCGGACCGCGTCGATCGCGTGCAGCGCCTCCAGGGCGCGGGACCGCTCGATCAGGTACTCCGACTGGAGCTCGGCGCCGCTGCTGGGCGTGAACTCCGCCCGGAAGTGCGGCAGTCGCTCGTGCCAGGGTCCCGGCACCCCGAGCTGCTGCGTGCAGTTGACCGCGGGCATCCCCGGCACCGGGTGCAGCGCCTCGGTGGCGGGTGTGGCCGGCGGCCGGTCGGCGGCCGGCCGGTCGGTGCGCCGCTTGAGCCACACCTGACGGAAGCCCGGCGCCCGCCAGTCGGTGAACAGGCTCACGCTGTACGCGGACGCCATCACCGACTCGAAGTCAAGCCCCACGAGCGGGAGTTCGGTGAACACCTGCTGCTCGACGGCGAAGGAGGGCTCCAGGTCGAGGGTGAGCGCGCTGACCACCCCGAGCGCGCCGAGCGAGGTGACCGCCCCGCCGAACCGGTCGTCCCCGCGCCCGAGGACGAGCGTCGACCCGTCGGCGGTGACGATCTCCACCTCCCGCACGGGCGCCGAGAGCGGCCCGTTGCCGACGCCCGACCCGTGGGTGCCGGTCGCCACCGACCCGGCCACGGAGATGTGCGGCAGGGACGCCATGTTGGGCAGCGCCAGTCCGTGCAGCTCCACCTGCCGGGCGAGCTCCGCGTACCGGACGCCGCCGCCGACCCGTACCGTACGGGCGGCCGTGTCGACGTCGATCTCGGCCGGCAGCGCGTCGAGCGAGACCAGCACCCCCTCGCCGCCGGGCTCCGCGATCTCGTTGAACGAGTGCCCGCTGCCCAGCGCCCGCACCCGCGCGTTCCCCGCCACGGCCGAGCGCAGCGCGTCCGCGGAGCGCGGCCGGTGCACCTCCTTGGCGGCGTACGTGACGTTGCCCGCCCAGTTGCTCACCAGCTCGGCCATGCGGTCGTCCCTCCGGGAAGATCGAGATCGGAACATCCCCATTGAACCTACCTCGTCCCGACCGGCGGACGAACCTCTCCCGGTACGGGCGTTTTGTACGGGTCTCGCGCCACGCGGAGGCCCCGCCCGCACCCGCGCGGGACCGTGGGCATACCGTGAGGAGTCGTACACCCGAGGCGGAGGAGAAGTCGGGATGGGCAGCCGTACCGCGCTGGTCGAGGATCTGATGGAGCGCTTTCCGCATGTGCCGCGGGAGGCGGTCTTCAAGGAGGACCTGCTCCGGGGCGGCGTGGCCTTCGACCCGTCGGCCCTGAGCGACAACGAGGCCGGCGAGGTCAAGCCGAAGTCGTACTTCATCTTCTCCTTCGACCACGGCACCCTGCCCGAGCTCGGCGAGGCCGCGCTCCGGCGCCCACCGGAGGAGATCATCCTCACCGGAGGGCCCTACGACCTGCGCCGGACCGTCGTCTCGGTGCGTGTGAACCCGACCTCGCCCTACCGCGTCGCCGCCGACGAGGAAGGCCTGCTCGGGCTCTACCTCGACGGCCGGCGGATTGCCGACGTCGGCGTGCCGCCCATGCCCGAGTACTACCGGCACAAGCTCTCCAACGGGAAGTCCGTCATGGAGGTGGCCCCCACCATCCAGTGGGGCTACCTGATCTACCTGACCGTCTTCCGGGTCTGCCAGTACTTCGGCGCCAAGGAGGAGTGCCAGTACTGCGACATCAACCACAACTGGCGCCAGCACAAGGCCGCCGGGCGGCCCTACACGGGCGTCAAGGACGTGGAGGAGGTGCTGGAGGCGCTGGAGATCATCGACCGCTACGACACCCAGAAGACCTCCACCGCCTACACCCTCACCGGCGGCGCGATCACCAAGACCGTCGCCGGCCGCGACGAGGCCGACTTCTACGGCCACTACGCCAAGGCCATCGAGGAGCGCTTCCCCGGCCGCTGGATCGGCAAGGTCGTGGCACAGGCCCTGCCGAAGGACGACGTCCAGCGGTTCAAGGACTACGGCGTGCAGATCTACCACCCCAACTACGAGGTGTGGGACCGGCGGCTGTTCGAGCTGTACTGCCCCGGCAAGGAGCGCTACGTCGGCCGCGACGAGTGGCACAAGCGGATCCTGGACTCCGCCGAGATCTTCGGCGCCCGCAACGTGATCCCCAACTTCGTGGCCGGTGTGGAGATGGCCGAGCCCTTCGGCTTCACCTCCGTCGACGAGGCCATCGCCTCCACCACCGAGGGCCTGCGCTTCTTCATGTCGCACGGCATCACGCCCCGCTTCACCACCTGGTGCCCGGAGCCCACGACCCCGCTCGGCAAGGCCAACCCGCAGGGCGCGCCGCTGGAGTACCACATCCGGCTCCTGGAGGCCTACCGGGCCACGATGGACGACTTCGGCCTCTCCTCCCCGCCCGGATACGGCCCGCCCGGCCCCGGCAACGCCGTCTTCTCCGTGAGCTCCTTCATGGACAGCCTCCCGGCGAACGAGACGGCGAACGAGACGGCGAAGGAGACCGCGAACGAGGCGTGACCGGGGCCGCGAACGAGGCGTGACCGGGGCGAACGGGGCGGACGGGACCGCGGCGGTGTGACGCGTGATGCGCGCGGTGAGTACAAGTGCCGTCGCAGTCCGTACAGTAGGGCGGAGCCGAGGGGGCTTTCGTGTCAGGCCTGCCGACCGCGCGACCGTCACGCCATGACATCTGAAAAGGGCGCTTGTCAGTTGTGACAGGGACGTGAAAAGGTCGGGCCCTGCCGCGAGGTACCCCCAACTCCTTCGCCGAATACGGCGAGTTGACCTCGATCCTGGATGCAGGAGAACCATGCCCGACCTGCCGACCCCTCGGGACGCCGCCGAGGCCGCACTGTTCTCGGAATGCTGGGACGCGGTGCTTTCCTACGCCGACCTGTGCACGGCCGGTTCCACGGCCGCCCAGCAACTGGCCAGGGACGCCTTCGCACTCGGCATACGCGAGGCCCGCGAGGCCGAGGTGAACGGCCGGCGCGGCGCCGGCCGGCGTCCCTCCGGGCTGCCCAGGATCCCCCTGCTGCTGACCGCCGTACGCACCACGGCGGCCGCCTGGGAGGCCGCGGGCCAGGGCCACAAGCTCGACCCCGACCTGCGCCTGTGGCTCAACTCGGACAAGGCCGCCCGCTACACCGGACCGCCGCTGCGCCGTCCGATCGCGCTGCGCGGCCTGCGCGACATGCAGGAACCGGACGCGGCACTGCTCTGGCTCGCCGAGGTCGAGGCGCTGCCGGTGCAGGCGGTGGCCCGCAGGCTCGGCCTCGACCCGGCCGCCGCGAGCGAGGAACTCGACCAGGTGCGCGGCCTGTTCCGGGACCGCTGCCACCGCAACCATCTCGACACACCGCTCGACGGGGAGTGCCGCAGCTACCGCAGACTGCTGGACGCGGTCACCCGCTCGCCCCTCGCCGACACCCCCGAGGACCTCTCCCGGCATCTCGCCACCTGCGTGGAGTGCGCCGAGGCCGCGGCCTGTCTGCGCCTCCAGGGCGGCGGACTGCCCGCCGCCCTCGCCGGCGGCGTGATCGGCTGGGGCGGCCTCGCCTACCTGGAGCGCCGCCGTCGCGCCGTCGAGGTGCGTCTCGGCGCACCCCGTCCCGAGGACAGGGACACGGACGGCGACCACGCCCAGGGCGCAGCCCACAAGGCGCGCGCCGTGCGCAACGGACTCCTCGTCACCGCCGTCCTGGTCTCGATGCTCGCCCTCGCCGTGTCGATGATGCCCTTCGGCGACAACGGCGCCATGCAGGAACCGGACGCGGCACTGCTCTGGCTCGCCGAGGTCGAGGCGCTGCCGGTGCAGGCGGTGGCCCGCAGGCTCGGCCTCGACCCGGCCGCCGCGAGCGAGGAACTCGACCAGGTGCG
>NZ_VJZD01000242.1 GCF_009377175.1 Streptomyces adustus | reverse complement strand
ACTCACCCGTTCGCCACTAATCCACCCCGAAGGGCTTCATCGTTCGACTTGCATGTGTTAAGCACGCCGCCAGCGTTCGTCCTGAGCCAGGATCAAACTCTCCGTGAATGTTTACCGGTAATCCGGTTGACACACACGAGAGCGGTGCAAGAGGAGGAATGATCCTCTCGCACACAGCGTCCTCGCTGTGATTTTTCAAAGGAACCTCGTCCCAGCCGATCGGCCGGAGACGGGGTATCAACATATCTGGCGTTGATTTTTGGCACGCTGTTGAGTTCTCAAGGAACGGACGCTTCCTTTGTACTCACCCTCTCGGGCTTTCCTCCGGGCTTTTTCCCTTCGGTCTTGCGTTTCCGACTCTATCAGACCGTTTCGCGATCCGATTTCCTCGGTGCTTTCCAGGTTCCCGCTCTCGCGTTTCCCTTTCCGGCGACTCCGACTTTATCAGAGATTCTGAGTCGGAATTCCCGCCCCGCTCGGGGACTGGTTCCGGCGCACAAGGCGTCCGGGTTCCCGTTCAGGCGGAGACGTAAACGTACTGGAGCGGGGCGCCCCGATGCAAATCGAGGCGCCCCGCTCCAGGTCCACTTGGACGAAGGGTCGTCCGGGTGTCAGACCTCCACCACGACCGGGAGGATCATCGGCCTGCGGCGATAGGTGTCCGAGACCCACTTGCCCAGGGTCCTGCGGATGAGCTGCTGAAGCTGGTGAGGCTCCACCACACCGTCCTGGGCCGAGCGTTCCAGCACCTCGGTGATCTTCGGCATCACCCCGCCGAACGCCGCGTCCTCGATGCCCGAACCGCGGGCCTGGATGTGCGGACCGCCGGTGATCTTGCCCGTCGACGAGTCGACGACCACGAAGACGGAGATGATGCCCTCGTCGCCGAGGATCTTGCGGTCCTTCAGGGCCGGCTCGCCCACGTCACCGACCGAGAGGCCGTCCACGTAGACGTATCCCGCCTGGACCTTGCCGGAGATCTTCGCCTTGCCCTCGACGAGGTCGACGGCGACGCCGTCCTCGGCGATCACGATCCGGTCGTGCGGGACACCGGTCAGGGCGCCCAGCTCGGCGTTGGCCCGCAGGTGGCGCCACTCGCCGTGCACCGGCATCAGGTTCTTCGGACGGCAGATGTTGTAGAAGTACAGGAGCTCGCCCGCGGACGCGTGACCCGAGACGTGCACCTTGGCGTTGCCCTTGTGGACGACGTTCGCGCCCCAGCGGGTCAGACCGTTGATCACGCGGTAGACCGCGTTCTCGTTGCCGGGGATCAGCGACGAGGCCAGGATCACCGTGTCGCCGTCGACGATCCGGATCTGGTGGTCGCGGTTGGCCATGCGGGACAGGGCAGCCATCGGCTCGCCCTGGGAGCCCGTGCAGACCAGGACCACCTCGTGGTCCGGGAGGTCGTCGAGCGTCTTGACGTCCACGACCAGGCCCGGCGGGACCTTCAGATAGCCCAGGTCACGGGCGATGCCCATGTTGCGCACCATGGAACGGCCGACGAAGGCGACCCGGCGGCCGTACTCGTGCGCCGCGTCCAGGATCTGCTGGATGCGGTGCACATGACTGGCGAAGCTCGCCACGATGATCCGCTTGCGCGCGCTCGCAAAGACCTGGCGCAGCACGTTGGAGATGTCGCGCTCGGGCGGGACGAAGCCCGGGACCTCGGCGTTCGTCGAGTCGGCGAGCAGAAGGTCGATGCCCTCCTCGCTCAGCCGGGCGAACGCGTGCAGGTCCGTCAGCCGGTTGTCCAGCGGAAGCTGGTCCATCTTGAAGTCGCCCGTGTGGACCACCATGCCGGCGGGGGTCCGGATGGCGACCGCGAGGGCGTCCGGGATGGAGTGGTTTACCGCGACGAACTCGCAGTCGAAGGGGCCGATGCGCTCACGGTGCCCCTCCGCCACCTCCAGGGTGTACGGGCGGATGCGGTGCTCCTGGAGCTTCGCCTCGATGAGGGCGAGGGTCAGCTTGGAGCCGATCAGCGGGATGTCCGGCTTCTCCCTGAGGAGGTAGGGGACACCACCGATGTGGTCCTCGTGGCCGTGCGTGAGGACGATGCCCTCGATGTCGTCGAGGCGGTCCCGGATCGACGAGAAGTCCGGCAGGATCAGGTCGATTCCGGGCTGCTCCTCCTCGGGGAAGAGCACTCCGCAGTCGACGATCAGCAGGCGGCCGCCGTACTCGAAGACCGTCATGTTGCGGCCGATCTCACCGAGACCGCCGAGCGGGGTGACCCGCAGGCCGCCTTCAGGCAGCGGCGGGGGCGCACCGAGTTCAGGATGCGGATGACTCAAAAGACTCTCCTCACCACACGCGCCACGTACCGGTAGGGCACGTGGCGCGCATGACGTTCGTGCAGAAGCAGTTGTCATTGTGGGGCGCAGGCGCCGGTGGCCCGCTTATTCAGTTGTGAAGTCTCGTGGTGCCAAGTCTGTTGTCAGAGCTGTACCCCGCCCGCGGCAAGATCGATCTTGAGCTGGGCAATCTCGTCCGCCGTGAGCTCCACCATGGGCAGGCGCAGGGGTCCGCCGGGCAGGCCCTGGAGGGCGAGCGCAGCCTTGGTGGTCATGACGCCCTGGGTGCGGAACATGCCCGTGAAGACCGGGAGCAGCCGCTGGTGGATCTCCGTGGCCTTGTGGACGTCGCCCGCGAGGTAGGCCTCGACCAGGGCGCGCAGTTCCGGTGTCACCACATGGCCGACGACCGACACGAAGCCGACCGCTCCCACGGAGAGCAGGGGCAGGTTCAGCATGTCGTCGCCGGAGTACCAGGCCAGGCCCGACTGGGCGATGGCCCAGCTGGCGCGGCCGAGGTCGCCCTTGGCGTCCTTGTTGGCCACGATCCGCGGGTGCTCGGCGAGGCGGACCAGCGTCTCGGTGTTGATCGGGACGCCGCTGCGGCCGGGGATGTCGTAGAGCATGACCGGCAGCCCGGTGGCGTCGGCGACGGCCGTGAAGTGCCGGTACAGGCCCTCCTGCGGGGGCTTGTTGTAGTACGGCGTGACGACGAGGAGGCCGTGCGCGCCGGCCCGCTCGGCGGCGCGGGCGAGTTCGATGCTGTGGTGCGTGTCGTTGGTGCCGACGCCGGCCACGACGTGGGCCCGGTCGCCGACCGCATCGAGCACGGCTCGTACGAGATCCGATTTCTCCGCGTCGCTCGTGGTGGGCGACTCACCGGTGGTGCCGTTGACGATCAGGCCGTCGTTGCCTGCGTCCACCAGATGGGTGGCGAGCCGCTGAGCGCCGTCGAGGTCGAGTGCGCCGTCCGCCGTGAAGGGCGTGACCATGGCGGTGAGGACCCGCCCGAAGGGGGTCTGCGGAGTGGAGGTCGGAGCCATGGGTAACACGCTACTCGCTGCTCACCGCGTGGTCTGCCCACGAGGTGCGGGGAAAGTCCGGACAAATGCGGAACCCGGCACTGCCTGCTCGGGGGTTCAAGCAGTGCCGGGTCCGTTTGATCAGGCTAGATGAACTTCTCTAAATGCCGCAATACGGACACTTCACACGGCTGACCCGTACATGTGTACTCGGCGCGGGGACGCGGTGCCGCTACGGCGCGACGCGGCCGTTGGCGTTGAAGGCCGCGTAGGTGAGCGGCATGAGCTCGGCCCACGCCGCCTCCATCTTCTCGCCGACCATCTCGATCTCCCGTTGCGGGAAGGACGGCACCTTGGCCAGCTCGTGCTGGGTGCGCAGACCGAGGAAGTGCATCAGCGAGCGGGCGTTGCAGGTGGCGTACATCGAGGAGAACAGGCCGACGGGAAGGACGGCACGGGCCACCTCGCGGGCGACACCGGCGGCGAGCATCTCCTGGTACTGCTCGTACGCCTGGATGTAGGACTGCTGCATCGAGCGCTCGACGAGCTCCTGCTGCGCCTCGGTGCCCGCCACGAACTCGTACTTGCCCGGACGGCCCTGCTGGACGAGCTTGCGGTCCTCGCCGGGGACGTAGAAGACGGGCTGGAGCTCGCGGTAGCGCCCGGACTCCTCGTTGTACGACCAGCCCACCCGATGGCGCATGAACTCGCGGAAGACGAAGATCGGGGCGCTGATGAAGAAGGTCATCGAGTTGTGCTCGAAGGGGCTGCCGTGCCGGTCCCGCATCAGGTAGTTGATCAGGCCCTTGGAGCGCTCCGGGTCCTTGGTGAGCTCTTCCAGGGACTGCTCGCCGGCGGTGGAGACACGGGCGGCCCACAGGACGTCCGAGTCGGCCGCGCTGTGCTTGACCAGCTCGACGGTGACATCGCTGCGGAAGCTGGGCTTGAGGTCGTCGGCGGGGGTGTCGGTCACGGCTCGGCGGATCCTTCCATCACTTCACTCGGGCGGCGCCCACTCTACGGCCCGGCACTGACATCGGGCGTTCGGTGCCGGGCCGCGACATCTTCGGTGAACTTCTGTCAATTCGGTGAAACCGGGCACCTTAGGGGACACTCGCTCGTCTGTATGGAAAACAGTCGTGTTTTCGATCCGTATCGTCCCGAGATCGTCCCCAGAGGAGAAGCAGCAGCTATGTCCCGACGGCGTGAACCCGTCCCGTTCGACTTCCTCGCCGAAGCCGACAGGTTCCGCAGCAATGTCGCTCCCCCGCCCGGTGAGCGGGCGTCCGCCGGCCAGATAGCCGGGCGCTGGCTGCTGGGCCTCACGGTCGTCGCCGGGCTCGTGGGCGCCCTGCTGATCGGCATGCCCGCGCTGACCCTCGACCATTCCACGACGGGCACCCAGCGGTCCCAGGCGTCCGAGGGGCGCTGACCCTCCGCCCCAGGGCGTGGCGGCACGCCCTTGGCCCCCCGAGGGTGGTGAGCGGACAGGCAGGCGGATAGCCTCACCGGGCACAGCCCATGCATGGAATGAGTGAGGACCAGCCGTGCCCCTGCCCTTCCTGACGGCCGACCGCACCTTCGAGGCGCCCGACGACAGCACGCTGCCGTACGACGACCGCGACCGCTGGCGGCGGCCCTACCGGCCCGGCCCGTGGCGCGTGGGGGCGGCGGCGCTGTGCCTGCTGCTCGCCTCGTACGTGCTGTTCGCGGCGGTCATCATCGCCCTGACCGACTCACCGTCCGCCGCCTCCGCCGTGTTCGGCCTGGCGCTGCTGATCATCGCCTCGTCACTGCGGATGCTGCGCGTCGGCGTGTGGGTGAGCGCCGCCGGGCTGCGGCACGTGAGCTTCCTCGCCACGCGCACGGTTCCCTGGAAGCGGGTCATCGCCGTGCGCACGGTGCAGCAGCCGGTGCGCTGGCTCGGACTGCCCCGGACCGTGCAGGGACAGGCCCTGGTCCTCCTCCGCAAGGATCGTGCGGCGCAGGACGTGGCGCCGCTGCTCACCACGCACAACGCGGACTTCCTGGCGCGTACCGAGGCGTTCGACCGGGCCGCGGACACCATCGAGGTGTGGGCCGACGAGTACGGCCGCCGCGGCTGAGCCCGCTGTCGCGGCCGCGGTCGCGACCCGTCGCGGTGGTCCTGCGCGGACCACCGCGATTTTTCGTTCCGGGCGCCCGGCTGCGGCTAGCCGCGCAGTGCGATCGCGCGTTGCATCGCCTTGCGGGCCCGTGGGGTGTCGCGGGCGTCGTGGTAGGCGACGGCGAGCCGGAACCAGCTGCGCCAGTCGTCGGGGGCGGCCTCCGTCTCGGCCTTGCGCCGGGCGAAGACCTCGTCGGCCGAGTCCCGGTCGATGCGGCCGTCCGGGGTGCGCCTGAGTTCGTCGACGGGCAGACCGCCCTCGGCGTCGAGTTCGGCGGCGAGCCGGTTGGCCCTTCGGACGAACTGGGTGTTCTTCCACAGGAACCACAGACCGATGACGGGCAGGATCAGGACCGCCACGCCGAAGGTGACGGTCAGGAGCGTGCCCGACTGGATGAGCATGACGCCGCGGCTGCCGACCAGGACGAAGTAGAAGACCAGGACGGCGGCCGTGACGGCGTAGGT
This sequence comes from Streptomyces adustus, assembly GCF_009377175.1. Classification (GTDB taxonomy): domain Bacteria; phylum Actinomycetota; class Actinomycetes; order Streptomycetales; family Streptomycetaceae; genus Streptomyces; species Streptomyces adustus. Next base: position 7,859 of record NZ_VJZD01000242.1, on the reverse strand, counting down.
GAGCTTCGCGCGCATGATGTCGTCGGCGTCCGTGCTCAGCCGAGGTCCAGGAAGTGTTCCAGGCCGAAGGTGAGGCCCGGAGTGGTCACGACGCGGCGCACGCCCAGCAGGATGCCCGGCATGAAGCTGCTGTGGTGCAGGGAGTCGTGGCGGACCGTGAGGGTCTCGCCCTCGCCGCCGAGCAGGACCTCCTGGTGGGCCAGCAGACCACGCAGTCGGACCGAGTGCACCGGCACCCCGTCGACGTCGGCGCCGCGGGCGCCGTCCAGCGCCGTGGCGGTGGCGTCCGGGGCCGGGGCGGAGCCGGCCTTGGCCCGCGCCTCCGCGATGAGCTGCGCGGTGCGGGCGGCGGTGCCGGACGGCGCGTCCACCTTGTTCGGGTGGTGCAGCTCGATCACCTCGACCGACTCGAAGTACGGCGCGGCGATCTGCGCGAACTTCATGGTCAGGACGGCGCCGATGGAGAAGTTCGGCGCGATGAGCACGCCGGTCGCGGGCGACTCGGCCAGCCAGCCGTTCAGCAGGGCGAGGCGGTCGTCGTTCCAGCCGGTCGTGCCGACCACGGCGTGGATGCCGTGGTGGACGCAGAAGTCGAGGTTGTCCATCACCGAGTCGGGGGTGGTCAGCTCGACCACGGCCTGGGCGCCGGTCTCCGTCAGCGTCTCCAGCCGGTCGCCCCGGCCGAGGGCGGCGACCAGCTCCAGGTCCTCGGCGGCCTCGATCGCCCGTACCGCCTCGGAGCCGATGCGGCCCTTGGCACCGAGGACCGCCACGCGCAGCTTGCTCATCTGTCTTGCTTCCTTAACCGAAGGGGATGGGGCGGACCGAGGGGATCAGGCGACGGCGTCGTTCAGCCGTGCGGCCTGCTTGTCCTTGAGCGGGCCGATGACCGACAGCGACGGGCGCCGTCCCAGGATCTCGCGGGCGACCGAACGGACGTCGTCCGGGGTCACGGCCGCTATCCGGGCCAGCATGTCGTCGACGGACATCTGCTCGCCCCAGCACAGTTCGCTCTTGCCGATACGGTTCATCAGCGCGCCCGTGTCCTCCAGGCCGAGGACCGTGGAGCCCTGGAGCTGGCCGACCGCGCGGCCGATCTCCTCGTCGGACAGGCCGTGCTCGGCGACGTGGTCGAGTTCGTCGCGGCAGATCTTCAGCACGTCGTGCACCTGGCTCGGGCGGCAGCCCGCGTACACGCCGAACAGGCCGCAGTCGGCGAAGCCCGAGGTGTACGAGTACACGCTGTAGGCCAGGCCGCGCTTCTCGCGGACCTCCTGGAAGAGCCGGGAGGACATGCCGCCGCCCAGCGCGGTGTTCAGCACGCCGAGGGCCCAGCGGCGGTCGTCGGTGCGGGCCAGGCCCGGCATGCCGAGGACGACGTGCGCCTGCTCGGTCTTGCGGCCGAGCAGTTCGACGCGGCCCGCGGTGCGGATGGTGCGCCGGCCGTCGCGGGGGGCGATGGGGGCGGCGTCCTCGTTGCGGAAGGCGCCCGCCTTCTCGAACGCGGCGCGCACCTGTCGTACGACCTTGTTGTGGTCGATGTTGCCCGCGGCCGCGACCACCAGGTGGGTCGGGTCGTAGTGCTTCTTGTAGAAGCGGCGGATGCGGTCGGCGGTCAGGGCGTTGACCGTGTCGACCGTGCCGAGGACCGGGCGGCCGAGGGGGTTGTCGCCGAACATCGTGTGCGCGAACAGGTCGTGCACGCAGTCGCCCGGGTCGTCCTCGGTCATCGCGATCTCTTCGAGGATCGCGCCGCGCTCGATGTTGACGTCGTCCTCGAGGATGAGGGAGCCGGTCAGCATGTCGCAGACGACGTCGATCGCCAGGGGCAGATCGGTGTCGAGCACGCGCGCGTAGTAGCACGTGTACTCCTTGGCCGTGAACGCGTTCATCTCGCCGCCGACCGCGTCGATGGCAGAGGAGATGTCCAGCGCGCTGCGGCGCGAGGTGCCCTTGAAGAGCAGGTGCTCCAGGTAGTGCGTGGCGCCGTTCAGGGTCGGGGTCTCGTCGCGGGAGCCGACGTGCGCCCAGATGCCGAAGGTCGCCGAGCGGACCGAGGGCAGGGTCTCGGTGACGATGCGCAGGCCGCCCGGGAGGGTGGTCTTGCGGACCGTGCCGATGCCGCCGGTGCCCTTGATGAGGGTTTGCGTACGGGCAACGGCCCGCGCCTCCGAAGAGGTGCGGGCCGTCGCCGTGGAGCTGCTCGACGTCACTGGTCGGTGTCGTCCTTCGTCTCGTCGTCGCCTTCGCCCTCGATCACGGGGATGAGGGAGAGCTTGCCGCGGGAGTCGATCTCGGCGATCTCGACCTGGACCTTCTGGCCCACGCCGACGACGTCCTCGACGTTCTCCACGCGCTTGCCGCCGGCGAGCTTGCGGATCTGCGAGATGTGCAGCAGACCGTCCTTGCCCGGGAGCAGCGAGACGAACGCGCCGAAGGTGGTGGTCTTGACGACCGTACCCAGGTAGCGCTCGCCGACCTCCGGCATGGTCGGGTTGGCGATGCCGTTGATCGTGGCGCGGGCGGCCTCGGCGGCCGGGCCGTCGGCGGCACCGATGTAGATGGTGCCGTCGTCCTCGATCGTGATCTCGGCGCCGGTGTCCTCCTGGATCTGGTTGATCATCTTGCCCTTGGGGCCGATGACCTCGCCGATCTTGTCCACGGGGATCTTGACGGTGATGATCCGCGGGGCGTTCGGGGACATCTCGTCCGGCGTGTCGATCGCTTCCATCATCACGTCGAGGATGTGGAGGCGGGCGTCGCGGGCCTGCTTGAGGGCCGCGGCCAGGACGGAGGCCGGGATGCCGTCCAGCTTGGTGTCGAGCTGGAGGGCGGTCACGAACTCCTTGGTGCCGGCGACCTTGAAGTCCATGTCGCCGAAGGCGTCCTCCGCACCGAGGATGTCGGTGAGGGCGACGTAGTGCGTCTCGCCGTTGATCTCCTGGGAGATCAGACCCATGGCGATACCGGCGACCGGGGCCTTCAGCGGCACACCGGCGTTGAGCAGCGACATGGTGGAGGCGCAGACCGAGCCCATGGACGTCGAGCCGTTGGAGCCGAGGGCCTCGGACACCTGACGGATCGCGTACGGGAACTCCTCGCGCGTCGGAAGCACCGGCACGATGGCGCGCTCGGCGAGAGCGCCATGGCCGATCTCGCGGCGCTTCGGGGAGCCGACGCGGCCGGTCTCGCCGACGGAGTACGGCGGGAAGTTGTAGTTGTGCATGTAGCGCTTGCGGGTCACCGGGGAAAGGGTGTCCAGCTGCTGCTCCATGCGGAGCATGTTGAGGGTGGTGACGCCCAGGATCTGGGTCTCGCCACGCTCGAACAGCGCCGAGCCGTGCACGCGCGGGATGGCCTCGACCTCGGCGGCGAGCGTACGGATGTCCGTGACGCCGCGGCCGTCGATGCGCTTCTTCTCCTTGATGACGCGCTCACGGACCAGGGACTTGGTCAGCGAGCGGTACGCGGCGGAGATCTCCTTCTCGCGACCCTCGAACTCCGGCAGGAGCTTCTCGGCGGCGAGCGTCTTGACGCGGTCCAGCTCGGCCTCGCGCTCCTGCTTGCCTGCGATGGTCAGCGCGGAGGCCAGCTCCGGGCGGACAGCGGCGGACAGCGCCTCCAGGACGTCGTCCTGGTAGTCGAGGAAGACCGGGAACTCACCGGTCGGCTTGGCGGCCTTCGCGGCGAGGTCGGCCTGGGCCTTGCACAGCACCTTGATGAAGGGCTTCGCGGCGTCCAGACCGGAGGCGACGACCTCCTCGGTCGGCGCCTCGGCGCCGCCCGCGACCAGCTGGATGGTCTTATCGGTGGCCTCGGCCTCGACCATCATGATCGCGACGTCGCCGTCCTCCAGGACGCGACCGGCGACGACCATGTCGAAGACGGCGTCCTCGAGCTCGGTGTGCGTCGGGAACGCGACCCACTGGCCGTTGATCAGCGCGACGCGGACGCCGCCGATCGGGCCGGAGAAGGGCAGGCCGGCCAGCTGCGTGGACGCGGACGCAGCGTTGATCGCCACGACGTCGTACAGGTGATCGGGGTTGAGCGCCATGATCGTGGCGACGACCTGGATCTCGTTGCGCAGGCCCTTCTTGAAGGACGGGCGCAGCGGGCGGTCGATGAGGCGGCAGGTGAGGATGGCGTCCTCGGAGGGACGGCCCTCACGGCGGAAGAAGCTGCCGGGGATCTTGCCGGCGGCGTACATCCGCTCCTCGACGTCCACCGTCAGGGGGAAGAAGTCGAGCTGGTCCTTGGGGTTCTTGGAGGCGGTGGTGGCCGACAGCACCATGGTGTCGTCGTCCAGGTACGCCACTGCGGAGCCGGCGGCCTGCTTGGCCAGGCGGCCCGTCTCGAAGCGGATGGTGCGGGTGCCGAAGGCGCCATTGTCGATGACGGCCTCGGCGTAGTGGGTCTCGTTCTCCACTAGCGTTTTCTCCTCGTCTTCGTCCCTCCTCGCCCGTGTGGCGGGGGGACGGTGGCGGAGAAGCGCTCCGTGCGGTGCGGGCCGGTCTTCGATCGAAGCACCCGGGGCTCGCTTCCCCCCGGGCGCCACTACCGAGGACCGGCGGCGGCGAGGTGCGCTTCTCCTCGTTCGGTGTGTGTGATCAGGCGATACCCGGTACGGGTAGGGCCTATCACACGGTGTCGTACGTATTGCGTTGTGCTACCACACTACAAAGCGCCAGCGACACTCCGCACGTTTCCGCACGTACGGCAAAGGGGAGCGGTCCCGAGCATTTCGGGAACCGCTCCCCTCATGGCGTCTTACTTGGCGCCCGCAGCACCACGGCGGATGCCGAGGCGGTCGACCAGCGCACGGAAGCGCTGGATGTCCTTCTTGGCCAGGTACTGAAGCAGGCGGCGACGCTGACCGACCAGGATCAGCAGACCACGACGGGAGTGGTGGTCGTGCTTGTGGGCCTTGAGGTGCTCGGTCAGGTCCGAGATCCGGCGGGACAGCATGGCGACCTGGACCTCGGGGGAGCCGGTGTCGCCCTCCTTGGTACCGAACTCGCTGATGATCTGCTTCTTCGTAGCGGCGTCGAGCGACACGCTTACTCCTCGTAGTCTCTGAGTAGCCACCGAGTGCCCCTGGTCCACTTCTCAGGGGAGCTTCCGTAACTCGGGAGGCGGGGATCCGCTGGGCGCGGCCTTCAGAGCGATGCTCCGCGGGCGCGTACACAAACGGCCGTCGTCCAGAGTACCAGCAGTACAGGGCCCGCTCGGCCGGGGTCCCCGAACCTCCCGGTCGGCGGCCCGGCGGCCACTAGGGTGAACGCCGGGATCATCCGCACGTCGGGAAGGGGTCGCTTGGCCATGGCGGAGGAACTGAGCGAGGACGTCAGGGCGCGCAAGGAGCGGGAGCGGGACGAGCTCTACGCGCTCGACATCTCGGACGTCGAGTGGCTCGGCGCACCGGGCACCGAGGAGCACGAGGAGCGGGTCGAGATCGCCTACCTCCCGGCCGGTGCGGTGGCCATGCGGTCGTCCCTCGACCCCGGCACGGTGCTGCGGTACACGGAGGCGGAGTGGCGGGCCTTCGTGCTCGGTGCGCGGGACGGCGAGTTCGACCTGGAGCCGGCGCCGCACACCGGCGGTCCGGACGGTGGTTCCGACGGCGGTCCCGACGTGGCGTGAGCGGGCCGTCGGCGTGACGGCCGACGCGACAGTACAGAGGAATACGGGGAAGGGGCGGCGCGCACGGTTGCCGCCCCTTCCCCGTACCGGCGTCCGCGCCGGAGGCCCGCGTCCTCTTCTTCTGCCGCGTCCTTCTACCGCGTCCTTCTGCCGCGCTGGTCAATGCGCTTACGGGGTACGTCGATTGAGGGTCCCGATTCGGTCAACTCCCGCCATGCCCTGTCCCACTTGTTCATGAATGTCACGTGGTTCGTTCACCAATATGCGTGCTGTGTACGGCACTTCCGGGCAGGCTGTGACGCAGTGGACAGGCGCTCAGGGGCGGACGGGCCTGCCGGGGTGGGGCCTGCGGTGATTAGGCTGGGACAGGGCGCGATGCCAGAACCCGTGGACCGGGCATCGGCGTCCCAGGGGGAGAGCCGGTTGATCGGACGACCTCGAACGACTTCGGACGACGAGAAATGGTCGCCCCGGCACGGCATGAGGGTGCTCGACCACACCAGGAGGAACTGTGAGCAGCGATCGGGACGGGAACCGCGGGGGCTGGGCCACACCCGGCGATGACCAGCCCGACGTCGAGTCCGACATCGAGATGACGGGCGAGTTCACCCTCGACTACGCACCGCCCGCCTGGTACACGCAGAACGCGTCCGGGAGTTCGGGGTCGACGGCCGCCACGGGTTCGGGTGGCGGCGCCGACGGCAGCGCCGGTGGTACGACGGCCGGTGCCGGGGCGACCGCACCGGGGGCGCAGGGCGGTCCTGCCCCGCGGACCGGGCCCACGACGCCGGGAGCACCGGGAGTCGTGGGGAAGCCGTTCCCGTCGGGGCCCTCGGGGGCGCCGCTTCCGGGGCTCACGCCGCCCGCCCATGCCACGCAGGCGCCCGGGGCTCCCTTCGCGCCACCGCCGGCTCCCGCTCCCGGGGCGCCGTTCAGCGGGCCTCGGCCGCCCGTGCCGCCCACCGGCGGTCCGGTCGCCGTGCCGCGCCTTCCGGTCGGCAGCGGCTTCGAGCCCTCGGCTCCGCCGGTGCCCCCGGCGCCCGCCTCACCCCCGGCGGCCGTGACTCCCCCGGCCGCCGGCGCGTCGCCGACCGCCGTGCCGAACATTCCCGTGGGCGGGTTCAACAGCCCGTGGGGTACGGGTCCGGCAGCCGCGCCGTCGCCCACCCCTGAACCGCCGGCGGTTCCGACCGCGCCTGCCGTACCCGCCGCGCCCGTGGCGCCTGCCGCCCCGGTCGCCGAGGGCGGCGACACCTCCGGCAACGGTGACCTGGAGAGCGGCGCCACCATGCGGTTCTCCGCTGTCGCGCTGAAGCGGGAGATCGCGGAGCGGGCCGCCGAGGCTGCGGCCGAGGAGCAGGAGCAGGCGCAGGGACAAGAGCAGGAGCAGGCGGCGCAGGACGCGGATGCCGAGAACCCCGCCGCGGACGGGTCCTTGCCGTCCACGGACCCGGACCCGGAGCCGGTCTCCGAGGCCGAGGTCCAGGCCGAGGCCGAGCCGGAGACCGATGAGGTGGCCGGTGAGGTCGCCGACGCCCAGGAGTCGGCGGACGCCGAGGACGTGTCCGTCGAGGAGGACGTCGAGGGCGAGACCCGGACGCCTTCGGACGACGCCGAGCCCGAGGAGGCGGCGGCCGAGGTCGCCGAGGAGAACGGTGACGCGGTGTCCCCGGACGGCGCCGCCGTCGCTGCGGAGAGCGACACCGACACCGAAGCGGACACCGCCGAACCCACGGACGCCGATGTCGTGGACGCGGATGTCGTGGACGCGGATGTCGTGAACACCGACGCCGGACCCGTGGACGCCGCGCCCTCGGACGTCGAACCCGTTGACGCCGCACCCTCGGACGCCATGCCCTCGGACGTCGAACCCGTGGACGTCGAGCCCTCGGGCGCCGTTCCCTCCGACGCCGTGGCCGACGAGCCGCAGGACGCCGTTCCGGGACCGGCCGACGCGCCGCAGGACGCTCCGCCCGCCTGGGCGCCCCCGCCCGCGCCGCAGGGCGGGCTGCCCCCGCTGCCGCCGACGTACCAGCCCGCGGCCCCGGCCGCCGCTGCCCAGTGGCCCGCGCAGCCCCCGGCGCAGCCCGAGCCGCCTCGGCCGGCTGCTCCGACGGCCCAGCCGTCCTTCCAGCCGCAGGCGCCCGAGCCCGCGCCCGCCGCCTGGAGCACGCCTGCCCCGCAGAGTGGCTACGGCTTCCCGCAGCAGGGCGAGGCCC
>NZ_VJZD01000241.1 GCF_009377175.1 Streptomyces adustus | reverse complement strand
CCTCCATTCCCCCCGAGCGCCCCGGCCTCGGCCGGGGCCGCCCCGTAAGGAGCACCCCCACATGGCACCCCGTCACCAGCGCAACCTGACCCGCCGCAAGATGATGTTCGCTCTCGGCGGCGCGGCCGTGGGCATCCCGGCGATCGCGGCCATCGCCCCCTACGCGCTCGCCGACCAGTCCGACGCCAGGACCACCGCGGCGACCGGCTCGCTCCCGATGACCATCGTCAACAAGAGCGGCTCGTTCGACAACGCCTCCGTGCACCTCTACGTGGTCGGCAACCTGGACGGAAAGCAGGTCCGGCTCACCCCGGACGGCACCGTCGCCCCGATCGCCCTGTCCGACAACGGTGCCGACGGCTTCACCGACTACGCCATCCCGCTCGCGGGCAGCGGCGACACCAAGCTGTCCCTGCCGTTCATGTCCGGCCGCATCTACGTCGCACTCGGCCAGAAGCTCAAGTTCAAGGTCGTGACCGACGGCAACGGCAACGCGGCGCTCCAGTACCCGGCCGGATGGGTCACCTCGGACCCCAACTACGGGGTGCTGCACGACTGCGCCGAGTTCACGCACAACGCGGCCGGCATGTTCTGCAACACCACCATGGTCGACATGTTCAGCGTCCCGATGGCGATCCGCCTCACCGGGGACAAGGACCAGACGACGGGCACCCTGCGCGCCGGCGGACGCGCCGCCGCCTTCGCCGCCGTCAAGCAGATCGAGGAGTTCGCGCCGCTGGTCGTGGACGACACCCGCATCATCGCCCCCGGCCACGGCCTGGACGCGGGCATCTTCAAGAAGGACTACTTCGCCCCGTACATCGACACGGTGTGGAGCACGTACACCGGCAAGGACCTCAAGGTCACCACCAACGCCGGCACGTTCACCGGCCGGGTGCGCGCCGACCGGTTCACCTTCGACGGACCGGCCTCCGTGTCCTTCGCCAAGCCCTCGACCCGTGACGTCCTCTTCTGCGACGGCAACCTCGCCGCGCCCAACGACGGCACCACCGGCCCCGTCGCCGCGGTCCTGGGCGCGGGCTTCAACCGCTCCACGCTGCTCGCCGACATCGCCCAGCCCGCCACCGACCCGGCCGCCTTCTACCAGGGCAGCCTGACCAACCACTACGCGAAGGCGATCCACGCGGCCACCGTGGACGGCAAGGCGTACGGATTCGCCTTCGACGACGTCGCGGACTTCGCCTCCTACGTCCAGGACACCAGTCCGACCGGCTTCACCCTCACGCTGTCGGCGTTCTGACGACCGACACCGCGACGCTCGGCGGCCGCGATGCCGTCGAGCCGTCAGTCCTCCTCGGCAGCCCGGCCCTGGGGCTCCTCCTCGTCCTCCCACTCCTCGTCTTCCTCCAACTCCGCCTCCCCGTCCGGCTCTTCCTCGTCCTCTCGCTCCTCCTCGTCCTCCGGCTCCTCCTCGTCCTGCTCGTATGCGTCGTCGTCGTACTCGTCGTCGGCGTATTCGTCCTCCTCGCCCTCGGGCAGGCGAGGAGTGCGAGCTCCGGCTGCGCGGCCCCCTGCCCCCGTACAGCTTCGTCTGAGAGGTACTGCTCATGGGTCTGATCGGTCAGATCCTCACGCTCCCGCTGGCGCCCGTGCGGGGGGTGGGCTGGGTCGTGGACCGGGTGGTGGAGGCCGCCGAGCAGGAGTACTACGACCCCGAACCGGTGGAACGTGCGCTCGCCGCGCTGGAGAAGGAACTGCTCGAAGGACGGATCGACCAGGCGACCTTCGACGCACGCGAGGACGAACTGCTCGACCGGCTGGAAGAGATCGCCGCCTACCGGCGGGGTGACACCGCGCACTGATCCGGAATCGAGGTGGCCGCGTGACCGATCGCCCTGTCGACCGGCTGAGTTCGTACCCCTCCCGGGCCGCGTCCCCGTACTCCCAGGGAGGATCGTCGACGAACCTGGCCGACATCCTCGAACGCGTCCTCGACAAAGGGATCGTCATCGCCGGGGACATCCGCATCAACCTGCTCGACATCGAACTCCTCACCGTCAAGCTCCGCCTGATCGTCGCCTCCGTCGACAAAGCCAAGGAGATGGGGATCGACTGGTGGGAGCACGATCCTTCGCTGTCCTCCCGAGCCCACGGCGACAGCGAGCTCTCCCTGGAGATCAAGCGTCTGCGCGCCGAGATCGAGGCACTGAAGGAGGAGCGGCAGCTGTCCTCCGGCAAGGACGAGCAGGTCGCCGAGGAGAAGCCGGCCGTACGGCGGCGCAGCGCCCCGCGATCGTCCAAGAGCCGACGCAGCGCCGAGGCGCGGGATGAGTGACCAGTATGAGTGATGCCGTCGCCTACGCCTACGCCGTGGTGCGCCACGACGTCGAGGGGCTCGACGAGGCCTTGGCCGATGTCGTCGGTGTGGCCGGGAGGCCGGTGCACCTCGTGCCGCAGGGGCCCGGGAGCGGCCTCGCGGCCGTCGTGAGCACGGTGCCCGCGCAGGACTTCCAGGAGAGCGCCCTGCGTCGCCATCTGGAGGACCTGGACTGGCTGGAGACGGTGGCCCGCGCCCACCACACCGTGATCGAGCGCCTGTCCGCGCACACCACCGTGCTGCCGCTGCGACTGGCCACCGTGTACCTCGACGAGGACCGGGTACGCGGGGCCCTGCGTGAGGACTCGGAGATGTTCACGCGGGCACTCGACCGGCTGACCGGGCACATCGAGTGGGGTGTCAAGATCTACGTCGAACCGCGGGCGGAGACCGCCGGCCCCGTCGATCCCGCCGCGGACGACGGCCTCGGCGTCGGGCGGGCCTATCTGCGAGCGCGCCGGGCCCAGCGGCACTCGCGCGACGAGGCCCACCGCGCCGCGCACCAGGCCGCCGAACGCGTCGAGGAGATAGGTGAGGCGGTGGCCGTCGGGCACGCCCGCCACCGCGTGCAGCAGGGGCAACTCGCCTCCGAGCCCGGGGAGAACGTCGTCAACGACGCCTATCTGGTGGCGCGGGAGAACGCGGAGGCCTTCCGCGCGGAGATTCTGCGGGCCGCCGAGGGACTGTCCGGCGTCCGCGTCGACGTCACCGGTCCCTGGGCCCCGTACTCCTTCGCCACTCTGCCCGGTACGGAGCCGCGGGCACCGGACCAGGCGCCATGAGCGGGGTCGACGGGCTGTCCGGGAGCGAGCCACTGGCCCAGCGGCAGGTGGCCCTCATCGATCTGCTCGACCGGCTGCTCAGCGGCGGTGTCGTCCTGACCGGCGACGTCGTGCTGTCGATCGCGGACATCGACCTCGTGCGCATCTCCCTGCGGGCGTTGATCGTCTCGGTGAGCGCGCAGAACCCGTCGCCGTGGCAAGGGTCCGTGGTGTCCGGGGACTCCGACGACACCGAGGCCGCGCCGTGAACGGCCAGGGTGACCCTCCGGCCGACCGCCTCGGCGAGATCGCCGACGCCGCCACGCGTGCGTTCCGGCTGCTGCCCGCCGTACCGGACGACATCCCGCATACGGCAGGCGGCTCCCCGCCGCGCCCCGCCCGCCGTATCACCACCGATCCCGACACCGTGGAACGCGATCTGGTCAGGCTCGTCCTCACCCTGGTGGAACTGCTGCGCCAGCTCATGGAGCGGCAGGCGCTGCACCGCGTCGACCAGGGAGACCTCACCGAGGAGGAGGAAGAGCGACTCGGCGTCACCCTGATGATCCTGCACGACCGCATGACCGAGCTCTGCGCGCGCTACGGACTGACCATGGCGGATCTGAACCTCGACCTCGGCCCGCTGGGCACGCTGCTCCCGCCCGAACCGCCCGGCTGACCCACGAGCGTTTCGACTGCCCGCCGCACGGGCACGCGGCGACTGGAACTCGACGGCGGTCCCGACGGAGGTGCGGAGATGAGTGCCGGGGAGAAGGCCAAGGCGAAGGCCGAGCAGGTCGTGGGAAAGGCCATTCGGAAGGTGGCTCACGCGGTACACAACGACACCGTCGCGGCCAAGGGAGCCGCCCTCCAGACACGGGGCGCGATGCGGGGTGCGAAGGAGCGGACCAAGGACTCCTTCAAGCAGTGACTCGAAGTGCGGCACCGGCGGCCCGCTCCTAGGGTGGGCGGCAGGCACGCCGTGCCGCTTCATTGCCGCACCCGCCGCGATTGCGTACCTTCGTGCCAATCGGCGGCGGTTTGCGTGCCCTTGAGCCCCGACGAGACGTTCCGCGCTGTCCCTCACCCCAGCTGGAGAGACCCGACATGCTCTCGAACACCGCCAGGCCCGTCGTTGCCGCCACGCTTCCGGTGGTCGCCCAGCACATCGGGGACATCACCCAGCGCTTCTACAAGCACATGTTCGCCGAGCACCCCGAACTCCTGGACGGCGTGTTCAACCGGGGCAACCAGGCCCACGGCGACCAGCAGCAGGCCCTTGCGGGTTCGATCGCGGCCTTCGCCGGCGGGCTGGTGCAGACACCGGAGCAGTCGCCGGACCATCTGCTGAACCGGATCGCGCACAAGCACGCGTCCCTCGGGATCCGCCCCGACCAGTACCGGATCGTCCACGACAACCTGATGTGGGCCATCGTCGACGTCCTCGGCGACGCGGTCACCCCGGAGGTCGCCGCGGCCTGGGACGAGGTCTACTGGCTGATGGCCAACGCCCTGATCAACCAGGAGCGCGGCCTCTACAGCGCGCGGGGCGTCACACCGGAGACGGTGTGGCGGAAGTGGGAGGTCGAGAAGAAGATCAAGGAGACGGCCGACGTCGTCACCTTCGTGCTCAAGCGGGTCGACGACCGTCTGGTGACGACCTCGCTCCCGGGCCAGTACGTCACCGTGCTGATGACCATGCCCGACGGGGTGCGCCAGCCGCGCCAGTACAGCCTGACCCGGGCCGACGACGGTGAGCACCGCCAGTTCTCGGTCAAGCGGGTCCACGGCGGCGGCGAACCCGACGGCGAGATGTCCAATTTCCTGCACGACTCGGTCGAGGTGGGCGACGTCCTCACGGTGTCGCTTCCCTACGGCGACGTCGTGCTCGACGACTCGGGACGCCCGGTGGTGTTCGCCACGGCGGGCATCGGGATCAGCCCGATGGCCGGGATGCTCTCGCACCTCGTGCAGGCCGAGTCCCGGCTGCCGATCACCATGCTCCACGCCGACGCCGACGAGGCGTCCTTCGCGCTGCGCCGCCAGGTGGTCAGCGACATCCTGGAGCTGCCCAACGCGGAACTCTACGTCTGGTACGACGACGGAGCGGTGACCAACGAGCCGGTGACCGGAGTGTTCCCGGGGCTGATGGACATCGAGCAGGTCGAACTGCCCGACGACGCGGTGTACTACATGTGCGGCCCGCTGGCGTTCATGCAGCCCCTGCGCAACAGGCTGCTCGAACGCGGTGTCCCGCCCCAGGACATCCAGTACGAGGTGTTCGGCCCCGACCTGTGGCAGGCGGACCTCGACTGACGCATCCGCGCGCCTGGCGGTCGGGCTGCCGTGACTAGACCCAGGTGTCCAGCCACATCCTCGACCGCCAGGTGTCGATCGGGATGGTCTGGGCGGTGTACAGGGGCCAGAAGCAGATGAAGTTCCAGGCGATGAGCAGGACGAGGACACCCGCGGCCACCACGCCCCCGGCGTGGCGCCCGCGGGTCGCTCCCGGCGGCCCCGGCAGAGCGGCCAGCGTCATCGTGACGGCCAGGCACAGATAGGGCACGAGGACGACCGCGTAGAAGGAGAAGATCGTCCGGTCCTGGTACAGGAACCAGGGGAGATAGCCGGCCCCCACCGCGCCCAGCACGGCGCCGCAGCGCCAGTCGCGGCGCAGCGCCCACCGGTGCAGCAGGTACACGAGAGCGCAGCAGGCCGACCACCACAGCAGCGGGGTGCCCAGGGCGAGGATCGTCTGCGCACAGCCGGCCGTGGTCCGGCAGCCGTCCGTCCCGGGGCGCGGTGAGGCGTAGTGGAACAGCACCGGGCGGCCGAGGACCAGCCAACTCCAGGGATTCGACTCGTACCTGTGGGGGGTGTGCAGTCCCACGTTGAACCGGTAGACGTCGTACTCGTAGTGCCACAGGCTGCGCAGCGGGGCCGGGATCCACGACCAGGTGCCGCCCCGGCCGTCCGCCCAGTGGCGCCCGTAGCCGTCGTCGGACCGGAACCAGCCAGTCCAGGTCGCCAGATACGTCACCACCGCGACCGGGACGAGGGACAGCACCGACCAGCCGAGGTCCTTGCGCAGCACCGCGCGCCACGGCCGGCGCGCCCCCGCCACCCGGCGGGCGCCGACGTCCCACAGCAGGGTGAGGACCGCGAACCAGGCGAGGAAGTACAGCCCGTTCCATTTGGTCGAGGCCGCCAGTCCCAGGCAGACGCCGGCCGCGATCCGCCACGGACGCGCGCCCGTCCCGGCCCGGTCACCGGTGGACGCGTCCGGACGCACCCGGCCGTCCTCGTCGGCCGGCAGTCGTGCCGCCAGCCGGGACCGCGCGTGGTCCCGGTCGACGAGCAGGCATCCGAACGCCGCCAGCACGAAGAACATGACGACCAGGTCGAGCAGCGCGGCGCGGCTCATCACGAAGTGCAGGCCGTCCACCGCCATCAGCGTTCCGGCCAGGCAGCCCAGCAGGGTCGAACGGAACAGACGGCGTCCGGTCCGGCACAGCATCAGCACCGACAGCGTGCCGAGCGCCGCCGTCATGCAGCGCCAGCCGAACGGATCCAGGCCGAACATCCACTCGCCGAGGGCGATCACCCACTTGCCCGTGGGCGGGTGCGCGACGAACGCCCCGGCGTCGGACAGCGGGATCACCTGGGGACGGCCCAGGATCTGCGGGTCGGCGACCGTACGGTCCGGCCAGCTTCCCTCGTAGCCGAGCCGCAGCAGCGACCAGGCGTCCTTGGCGTAGTACGTCTCGTCGAACACGATCGCCCGCGGGCTGCCCAGACGCCAGAAGCGCAGCAGTCCGGCGAGGAGCGTCACCAGCAGCGGCCCGCCCCAGCCCGACCAGCGCGCCGCCCGGTCCGCCGCAGCCGGGGAAAGGCCGAGCATGCGCCACGGCCGTGTTCCCGGTTCGGGGAACGGCACCACCAGGCGGTCCCGCAGGGACGCGTACGACCGCTCGACGTACCCGAAGCGGCGCAGCCGGCGCTCCCAGGAGTCCGGCCGGCCGATTGGCGCCCGGTGCGGCTCGGCGACGGGTGCGGGCGCGTTCTCAGGGATCACGTGGGGAGCTCTCTGGCTGGTGACGGGCCTGGGGCGAGGGCACCCCATGGGCGGCGGAGGCGGAGCGCGCGGCCGTCGGTATCGGGACCGACTCGGCGGAGGTGACCGGGCGGGGCTGCCGAGAGCCGCTCCCGACCTGGGCGAAGGCGCTCGCCAGGAACACCAGCCCGACGCCGAGCCCAGCCAGGGCCAGCGCGGATCCGGTGGCCAACCAGGCCGCGCGGGCCCGCCGCCGGGCGCGGACGGCGGCGTGCAGGCGACGCCGGTGCCGTTCCTCGTAGGGCGTGTCCTCCCGGCTGTCACGCATCAGGCGTGTCAGCTCCTGCTCGAAGTGATCCATGGCTCCTTCTTCACTCGACCGGCTCGACCGACTCGGCCAGCAGCCGCCGCAACCGTGCGACGCCGCGTGCCGTCAGCGAACGGGCGGTACCCACCGGGCAGTCCAGGATCTCCGCGACATGCTGCTCCGGCAGGTCCTGGTAGTAGCGCAGCACCACCGCGGCCCGCTGCCGCGCCGGAAGCAGCGCCAACATGGCCTCCAGCCGGGTCCGTTCGTCCACGGCGGCGACCTCGTCCGCCGCCTCGGGCGGCTCGGGCAGCCGCTCCACGGGGTGCTCGCCCCACCAGCGACGCCGTGCCGAGCGGGCCGCGGCACGGGCCAGGACCCTGCGCACATAGGCCTCCGGTGCCTGCTCGGCCACCCTCGGCCAGGCGAACCACAGCTTGACCAGCGCCTCCTGGAGCAGATCCTCCGCCCGGTGCCGGTCCCCGCCGGTGAGCAGCCGGGCCAGGTGAAGCAACGCCGGCCACCGAGCCGTCACGAAGCGGTCGAACTCCTCGGACCGCGACCGCCCCATCGGCGTCACCCCCCTTGACTCCCGGTCGGCGGCCACATCCGCCGCAGCACACCCTCGCACCTTGAAGAAAGACACCGACCCCCGCTCCGCTATGCACTTCCGTCATGTGGCGTGCAACACACATACCGTTCCGGCGGTGCTCACGACGCGACCCGCCTTCCCGTTCCGCCGGGATGGTTGGGTGGGCTCATGGACGGCTTCGAGATCGACGACGACCTGGTGCGCTCCCTGGTGAGCGAACAGCATCCCGACCTCGCGGGGTTGGACCTGCGTGCGGTGGACGGCGGCTGGGACAACCAACTATGGCGTCTCGGGGGCGAGTTGGCCGTGCGGATGCCCCGCACGGAGCGTGCGCCGTCCCTGCTGCGCAAGGAGCACCGGTGGCTGCCGGCCCTGGCGCCGCGCCTTCCGCTGCCGGTCCCGACCCCCATACGGATCGGTGGACCGTCCGCACGTTTTCCGCGGCCGTGGACCATCGCGGCCTGGGTTCCCGGCGATCCCGCGGACCGCGTCCCCATCGGCGACGCCCGTGCGGCCGACACCTTGGCGGCCTTCCTCGGGGCCCTTCACACGGCCGCGCCCGCCGACGCGCCCGTCAGCGCGGATCGCGGAGTCCCCCTGGCGACGCTCACGGACGGCTTCGCACGGATGCTCAAGGAGGTCGTCTCCGGAGGCGCCGCGGTCGACGTCCAGGACCATGTCCGGGACCTCTGGGACGACGCCCTCGCGGCCCCCGACTGGCAGGGCCCACCGTATGGGTGCACGGCGACCTGCACCCGGCGAATGTCGTCGTGTCGCACGGCACCCTCTCGGGTGTGATCGACTTCGGCGACATGTGCACGGGCGACCCCGCGGTCGATCTCGCGGCCGCGTGGGTACTCCTGCCCGCGGGCGCGGCAACACGGTTCTTCGACGCCTACGCGACTGCGGACGAGGCGATGATCCGGCGCGCACGCGGATTGGCCGCCGCGAAGAGCCTCGCCCTCCTCCTCGTGGGCCAGGCCGGGGACCGAGGCCTTCCCGGCGGCAAGCCGTCCTGGGGACCAGCGGGCCGGGCGGCGCTCGACCGCGTTCTGGCGTTCGCGTAGGGGCGACCGGTTCCAGGGCGGCCCCGTCGTCGCCCGTCAGTCGGCGACGGCGGGCCGGTCGTCCTTCAGGCGGGTCAGGAAGAACTCCCGGATGTCCTCGGCGAGCAGCTCCGGCGTCTCCATCGCGGCGAAGTGGCCGCCGCGGTCGAACTCCGACCAGTGCCTGATGTCGTACAGCCGCTCGGCCAGCGGCCGCACCGGCTGGGTGATGTCGTGCGCGAACACCGCCACACCGACCGGCACCGGGCACGGCGCAGTGCCCCGTGCCGTGTCACGGTGCAGTCGGGCCGACGAAGCGGCCGTGGCGGTCAGCCAGTACAGCGAGACGTCGGTGAGCATGCGCTCGTCGCTGATCGGCGCGCGCGGGTCGCTCCACTGGGCGAAGCGCTCGGCGATCCAGGCCAGTTGGCCCACCGGTGAGTCGGTCAGCGCGTAGCCGAGGGTCTGCGGGGTGGTGGCCTGGAGGGCCTGGTACGGCGGACGGTTCGCCATCAGCTGCCTGATCCGGTCCAGCCGGGCCTCGTCCGTCGCGGACAGTTCGATGTCGGCATCCGGGTCGGGGCGTGTCGGCAGGTAGTTGACGTGGACTCCGACAACGTGTTCGGGTGCCACAGCGCCGAGCGCCGTGGAGATGCCCGAGCCGAAGTCGCCGCCCTGTGCGCCGTATCGCTCGTAGCCGAGGCGGTGCATCAGCTCGGCCCAGGCCCGTGCGACGCGGACGACGTCCCAGCCGCGTTCGTGGGTGGGCCCGGAGAAGCCGTAGCCCGGGATGGACGGGATCACCAGGTGGAAGTCGCGTGCCAGCGGCTCGATCACGTCGAGGAACTCCAGGAACGAACCGGGCCAGCCGTGCGTGAGGACGAGCGCGAGCGCGTCGGGATTCGCGGACCGGACATGGACGAAGTGGATGTTCTGGCCGTCGATCTCGGTGGTGAAGTGCGGGAGTGCGTTGAGCTCGGCCTCGTGCGCACGCCAGTCGTAGCCGGTGCGCCAGTACTCGGCGAGCTCCTTCAGCCGCGTCAGCGGGAAGCCGTAGTCCCAGCCGGCGTCGGCGACCTCGTTGGGCCAACGGGTCCGGGAGAGGCGATCGGCCAGGTCGTCGAGGTCGGTCTGGGGGATGTCGATGCGGAACGGCTTGATCATGGAAGTCACTCCAGAGGATTCGTTTGGAGCCCTAACGTTCGTGACACTAACGAATGTAGAATGTTAGTGACACTAACGCAAGAGGCGGAGGACTCCCGTGAGCGCGACCCCAGAACCCACCCCGGCCCGGCTGCGCGCCATCCCCAGTCGCCTGATCGCCGGGGTTGCGGCCGTCGCGGACCGGCTCGTCAACGAGCGGCTGGCCGCCGCGGACGCCCGCAAGTGGCACTTCGCCGTGCTGACCGCGCTCGCCGAGGACGGAGCCGCAAGCCAGGCGGAGCTCAGTCGCCGTACCGGCATCTACCGCAGTGACATGGTCGCCGTCCTCAACGAGCTCGGGGACGCCGCGTACGTGCGCCGCGCGGCGGACCCGGCGGACCGCCGCCGCAACGTCATCACCCTCACCGCCGAGGGCCGACGCCGCCGGGAGCACCTCGACGGGCTCGTCACCGACGCCCAGCGCGAACTCCTCGCTCCGCTCGACCCCGACGAGCGGAGCGAACTCACCCGTCTGCTCACGGTCCTGACCGAGCATCACCGGCCCGGTCACCCCGACCCCCGCGACCCGAAGTGACCCACTCCTTCCGCGAGCGGTACGAGCGCTCCGGCCGGTGTCGGAGGCGTGCGCCATGATGAAGGCCGGGGACTCCGGTCCGGTCCGGCGGGAGGGGTTTGTGGGTGGACATCGACCTGGTACGGGACCTCGCGGTGCCCGAGCAGCGTGCGGCTGCGGCGGACGCGTTGGTCGCGCTCGGCGCCGACGGGGTGGCGCGGCTGGTCCGCGAGGTGAGGCACGAGGCGTCCCCGGTGGACTCGCGGCAGCTGGCCGCCGTACTGGGACGGCTCGGGCGGCCCGGCTTCGACGGCCTGCTCCAGGGGCTGGTCTCCGCGCCCACCGACCAGGCCCGCAGACGGGTCGGTTTCGTGTTCACGGCCCTCGGCGAGGATGCCCTGGCCTGGTACACGGCGGCACTCGCGCATCCCCTGCCGCTCGTACGCGCTGCCGCCGTCCGCGGGATCCAGCGCTGCGGCGAGGGCGCCCGGTCCGCCACCACCGCGCTGCTGCCGCTGCTCGGCGATCCGGACGACGAGGTCGGCCGGCAGGTGGTCAATGCCCTGGTGCTCCAGCGCGAGCGGATCATCCCGCTGCTCCGGCGCGTCAGGGAGCAGGGTCCGGGGCGGCAGCGGGCGCGGGCGCTGACGGTGCTGGCCGAACTGGGCGGTGAACCGGCGCTGTCCGACGCCGACCGGGCCGCGATCGAACGGCTGATCCGCCTCAAGCTCCCGGACGACCGGCCCGAGCCGCTGTGGGCCTGCTGGAACCACTGGATCGCCGTGCCGAGCGGGGACCAGGCCGGGATACTGCGGACCCTGGGCCTTACCGAGCCCAGACCCGTGACCTTCGCGCTCGGCAACGACATCGTCGACGCCGACGGCCACGGAAGCGACACGTCGGAGCACGACGGCAACGAGCGGGTCTTCGTCACCCCGGAGCTCGACGGCTGGACCTTCGTCCTCGGCGCCTGGTGCGATCCGTGCGGCGAGGAGCGCGGCGCGGACGTCCTGCGCCTGTGCACCCGGCTCAGCGCCCGCTACGGACGGGCCCAGGCGTACTACTACGGAGGGCAGGGCGACGGTTCCGCCTGGCTCGTCGCCGAGCGGGGAACGGTGCTCCGGCGCTACTGCGAGACCGGCGAGGGGGAGGACGAACTGCTGACCCTCGGCGAGCCCCTGTCGTTGGAGCGGGCCCGCCGGGCCGAACTGGGCCTCAGCCCCGAGTGGGACGCCGCGCGGGAGAGCCAGGAGGACGAGGACGAATGGCGCTGGGCCGCCCATGACCTGGCGCCGGACATCGCCCGTTCCATCGGGTTCAGTCCCCTGGACATCGGTGCCGACACCCCGTCGCGGGGTACCGGTGTCGTCGCGCTGACCCCGTACGGCGCCGCCCGCGGCGTACCGACGGGCGCGTACCGCATCTAGTAGGACTCCGTTAGGTCTATCTCGATCTTGGCGTCGTGTGTGTCCTGGCGGGCAGGGTTTGGTGGCAGGTAGTGCAGACACCGGTCCAGCACCTCAAGACGTCCTGGAGGGCGTCGAGGACTTGGTAGAGGGTGAGACCGGTGCGGGCGCTTTTGGGGCCAGGCGCTGTTCGGTGAGGAAGGCGTGGGCGGCGGTCACGAGGGTGACGTGGTGGTGCCACCCGGGCCAGGACCGGCCCTCGAAGTGGTCCAGGCCCAGGCCGTGTTTGAGTTCGCGGTAGTCGTGCTCGATGCGCCAGCGGACTTTGGCCAGACGGACCAGGTCGGTGACCGGTGTGTCGGCAGGCAGGTTGGACAGCCAGTAATCGGTTGGTGCCTTGGCGCCGGCGGGCCATTCGATCAGCAGCCAGCAGTCCGGCAGGATCCCGTCCCACCAGCCCTGTCCGGCGGAGGCGGCAGCTTTGATCGGACGCTCGACGGCCTTGCCGGCCGGGCGGACGCGCACGGCTGCGAAGCGGGAGCGTAACGCCCCGCGCGACCCGTTCCGCCAGGTGAGAGGGGTGAATGCCTCTTGTCCGAGGTCGTCGGCCAGGGCTGCCAGCGAGGGTGCGGCCTGCCGGTAACGCGGCTGGGGCCAGCAGCCGACGGGCCCGTCGCGGGGCGGCGCCACGGGTGTCGCGTCGAAGGGGTGGGCACTGATATCCGAGCGGACCGCCAGAACGTAAGACAGTCCTCGCTCGGACAGCGCGGTCCGCAGGCGGGCGTTGGTGCCGTAGGCGGCATCGGCCACCACAACCGGCGGTGTCATGCCCCAGGAGGCCAGGGCGTCGAGCATGTCCAGCGCCAGGCGCCACTTCTCGCGGTGCGTGACCTCGGGCGGGATGCGGGTGCGGGCCCGGCGGTCGGTGTCCGAGGCCCACTCCTGTGGCAGGAACAGGCGCCACTGCAACGGGCAGGAAGCGGTATCGGTCGCGGCGTGGACGCTGACCGCAACCTGGCAGTTGGCCCGTTTGCCCAGGGCCCCGCAGTACTGCGGGGCCACCGCGGCCGACATTCTCCCGTCCTTGGGCACCGACACATCGTCGATCACCCAGGCCACCGGGTTGATCAATGGCAGCATCCGCTCGCAGATCCGCCGCTGCACCGGCACGGGATCCCAGGTCGACTGGTTCACGAACTGCTGCAGGTTCTGCTCGTTGCCGTCCGGCAGCCGCGCGGCCATCGCCTGGATCGACTTGCGGCGACCCTCCAGCATCAGTCCCCGCAGATAGCAGTCGCCCTTGGCCCGCTGGTCCTTGCGCGGCACCGACGCGAACACATCAGCGACGTATAACGCCAACATCGCCCGGACACGGTTCACTTCATGTGCGTCCACACACTCAACATGCTCTTGATCAGCACCGATAGGAAGACCTAACGGAGTCCTACTAGGGCCTGTCTGACCATTCCCGTCTGCCTCTGCCCGGCGGCGACGACGCGCATTGTCGGACAGGCCCCAGGGCCGACGCGGTCCCTCCCGCCGGGACGACCTGCGCCGGGGCCGGGGTGGGGCGGGACGC
>NZ_VJZD01000240.1 GCF_009377175.1 Streptomyces adustus | reverse complement strand
GGGTACGGCTGTTCCGGCCGGCGCTGGGGCAGCGGGGCGTACGGGCCGCCGGAGTGCTGCGCGGCCTGCGCCGTGGCGTAGACCGGCGCGGACGGGGTGTGGGAGGCGACGACCGTCGAGCGGGCGTCGGCCTCGCGCCGGTCCGGGAACACCCACGCGCGGAAGAGCAGGAAGCGCAGCACGGTCGCCGCGAGGTTCGCGGCGATCAGCACCGCGAGTTCGGTGGAGTGCGCCGGGTCGGACGTCGCCGCGCCCAGGGCGGCCAGCGAACCGCTGGTCAGCGCGAGGCCGATGCCGAAGACGACCAGGCCCTGCGCCTGGTGCCGGACGGCGCCGCCGCGGCCGCGCACCCCGAAGGTCAGGCGCCGGTTGGCGGCGGTGTTGGCGATCGCCGAGACCAGCAGCGCGAGCGCGTTGGCGGTCTGCGAGCCGCCGAAGGTGCGGAAGGCGCTGTAGAGCAGCAGGTAGAACAGGGTCGACAGACCGCCGACGACACAGAACCCGACGAGCTGGCGGGCCAGTCCCTTGGGCACGTCCTCGATGTCGCGGTCGCGCGGGTCGTCGCCGAACGGCCGGGTCAGCCGGTCCAGCGGGAGCGAACCGGTGGCCAGGGCCTTGCCCACCCGCCACACGCCCTTGAGGTCGTCGGTCGCCGTCTTCACGATGTGCACCGTGGAGTCGGGGTCGTCGACCCAGTCGACGGGCACCTCGTGGATCCGCAGCCCGGCGCGCTCGGCGAGCACCAGCATCTCGGTGTCGAAGAACCAGCCGGTGTCCTCCACCAGCGGCAGCAGCACCTGGGCGACATCGCGGCGGATCGCCTTGAAACCGCACTGCGCGTCCGAGAAGCGGGCCTGGAGCGAACCGCGCAGGATCAGGTTGTACGAGCGGCTGATGAACTCGCGCTTGGCGCCGCGCACCACCCGCGAGCTGCGGGCCAGCCGCGATCCGATCGCGAGGTCCGAGTGGCCCGAGATCAGCGGGGCCACCAGCGGCAGCAGGGCGTTGAGGTCGGTGGACAGGTCCACGTCCATGTAGGCGAGGATCGGCGCGTCCGAGGCCGACCAGACGGTCCGCAGCGCCCGGCCGCGGCCCTTCTGCTCAAGCCGGAAGGCCTTCACCTCCGGAAGCTGCGCCGCCAGCCGCGAGGACACCTGCGGGGTCGTGTCCGTCGACGCGTTGTCCGCGATGGTGATGCGGAACGGGTACGGGAACGTGCGCTTGAGGTGTTCGTGCAGTCTGACGACGCACGGCTGGAGGTCCTTCTCCTCGTTGTAGACGGGGATCACTACGTCCAGGACCGGCGTACCGGCGGCCGCGGCCGGGAGGTGTTCCCGCGCCGGCAGGTTGCCGGGAGAAGAATCGGTTCGCATGACAACGACTGTTGTCAAGCGCCCTGTTGCACCCATGTGCTGGCACTGTGCTGAACCTGTGAGTCGAGTTGCCAGTTCGTTTCGGGCGCGGGGTGCGGGACGGCGGGGCCGAGAGCGGGCAGATGCACGGTGAACACCGTCCGGCCGGGCACGCTGTCGACGGTCACGGCACCGCCGTGCGCGGTCGCCACGGCCTGCACGATGGCCAGGCCCAGACCGGTCGACCCGGTGGCGCGGGAACGCGCCGAGTCGCCTCGCGCGAATCGTTCGAAGACGTGCGGGAGCAGGTCCGGCGGGATGCCCTGGCCGTTGTCCTGGACGTCCACGCACAGCCACGGCCCGCGCCGCTGCACGCGTGCGGTGACGGTCGTGCCGGGCGGGGTGTGGGTGCGCGCGTTCGCCAGCAGGTTGACCAGCACCTGTTGCAGCCGGGCCGCGTCCGCGGACACCAGCGCGGGCTCGTCGGGCAGCTCCAGCCGCCAGACGTGGTCCCGGCCGGCCGCGCGGGCGTCGCTGATGGTGTCGACCACGAGCGGTACGAGGTCGGTCTGCTCGAACTGGAGCGGCCGGCCCGCGTCCAGGCGGGCGAGCAGCAGCAGGTCCTCGACCAGCAGCGTCATCCGGCCCGCCTCGGACTCGATGCGGTGCAGCGCGTGCCGGGTGTCGGGCCCGACCTGCTCGCGTCCGCGCCGGGTCAGCTCGGCGTACCCGCGGATGGAGGCCAGCGGGGTGCGCAGCTCGTGGCTGGCGTCCGCGACGAACTGTCGTACCCGCATCTCGCTCTGCTGACGGGCGTGCAGGGCGCCGTGCACATGGTTCAGCATCCGGTTCAGCGCGGCGCCGACCTGCCCGACCTCGGTGTGCGGATCGGTCTCGGACTCGGCGACCCGCTCGCTGAGGTTGACCTCGCCGGTGTGCAGGGGGAGTTCGGAGACCCTGGTGGCGGTCGCGGCGACCTTGCGCAGCGGGCGGGTGGCCACGCCGACGAGGACGTAACCGGCGATGGCCGCGGCGAAGAGACCGGCGGCGGTGATGCTCACCTCGACCAGGATGAGGGTGTTGATGGTGTTGCTGACGTCGGTGGTCGGCAGCGCGACGTAGAACGTGTCGCCGTCCCTGCTGCTGTACTCGACGCGGTACTCCCCGAGCCCCGGGATGTCCACGGAGTGTGCCCGGCCGTCCCTGGGCGCCTTGGCCAGGGCGGCCTTCTGCGCCTCGGTGAGACCGACGGCACTCATCTCCCTGAAGATGCCGTTGCTGTCGTTCTTCTGCTTGGAGATGACCGCGGTGGTGATCGTGCCGTTCTTCACGTAGGCCGCTATGGTCTCGGGCTGCGTGGGTACCTGCTTGGCGAAGTTCTTGACCTTGTCGCTTCCGGAGAGGTCGAAGTCCGAGGCCCCGGCCGGACCCGTCGGGCCGCCGGGATCCTTGTCGCCCGTCGGCATGCGCCCGCCCACCACCCGCATGGTGGTGTCGTGCAGCTTGCCGTCCAGTTGCTCGTACAGGTGCGAGCGCAGCGCCAGGGTCGTCACCGTGCCGATCACGGTGCACACCACGGCGATGAGCGCCACCGCCGAGACCACCAGCCGCGACCGCAGGGTCCGCGGGGTGCGCTGCCTCTTCTGCTTCTGTCGCTGTCTCTGCCTGCTCATCGCGCTGCCTTCACCGAAGCGTCCGCAAGGGTCTCGGGGTCGTTGCGCCTGGGCTCACGACCGGATGGAGCCGGGGCTCACGACCGGATGGAGGAGCGACCGGGGGACGCTCCTCCATGACACGACGGCGGGCACGAAGACCTACGGCCCACCGGTCACCGGACCTCAGCCGGCCGGTTTGATCAGGTACCCGGCACCGCGCCGGGTGTGGATCATCGGTTCCCGGCCGGCGTCGATCTTGCGCCGCAGGTACGAGATGTACAGCTCGACCACGTTGGCCTGGCCGCCGAAGTCGTACGACCACACCCGGTCCAGGATCTGTGCCTTGCTGAGCACCCGGCGGGGGTTGCGCATGAGGAAGCGCAGCAGCTCGAACTCGGTGGCGGTCAGGTGGATGTTGTCCCCGGCCCGCGACACCTCGTGGCTGTCCTCGTCGAGGGTGAGATCGCCGACGACGAGCACGGAGTCCGAGCGCCGGTCGGCGGCGCCGGAGCGGCGGATCAGTCCGCGCAGCCGCGCCACCACCTCCTCCAGGCTGAACGGCTTGGTGACGTAGTCGTCGCCCCCGGCGGTGAGCCCAGCGATCCGGTCCTCGACCGCGTCCTTGGCGGTGAGGAACAGCACCGGCACGTCGGGCAGTTCACGGCGCAGCCGGCCCAGGACGGTCAGCCCGTCCATGTCGGGCAGCATCATGTCCAGGACCACCGCGTCCGGCCGGAACTCGCGGGCGGTCTGGATCGCGCCCGTCCCGTCACCCGCGCTGCGGATCTGCCAGCCCTCGTATCGCAGGGCCATGGACAGCAGTTCGGTGATCGACAACTCGTCGTCCACCACAAGCACGCGGACGGGGCTCCCGTCCGGCCTCAGCAGTTCGGTGCGCCCCTGGGGCGAGGTCGTGGTCATGGTGGACACCTTGTCCGGGTCCTCTGAGAGCACGCTTTCACTAATCTGTGATTTCCCTAAGAAACTCACAGGAGCCTCTCAGGGAAGACTTGGGTGATTCCTTGCCGGACACCCAACTCCGCACCCGCACCGACCACTTCGCCGCGACCCGGTCAGAAGAGGCCGTCCTGCACACCCGGCTCCCGCCGGAATCTGCGCACGGGCACGGTGAGTTCGGGCACGGAACCCTCCGCCGGGAGGAGCTCCCACCCGGTCATCAGCCGGGTGTCGAGCACCACCGCCTCACCGCCGTCGGCCGTGCTCGTCAGATGCAGATCGGGTCCGGCCGCGGCCACCAGCTCCCCGCGCACCACGCCCCCGGCGACCAGTTCCCGCACCGCCGCACCGGCGGCGGGCGGCCCGGTGAGCCCGAAGACGCGGACATGGTCGACGGGGCGGAAGGGCTCGGGCGTCAGCGACTCGGGCCACCCTTCGAGAGCCACCGCCCGCGCGTGCAGCGCCGCGATCTCGGCCGCCCGCCCGTCCTGCGTGCCGGGCAGCTCGGACCGCACCGCGCGCTTGTCGGCGTACGGGATCCGGTCGGGCACCCGGAGCGCGGCGCGCAGCAGTTCCTCGGCCCGCCGCGCGGCCATCAACGGTCCGGCGCCGAGCCAGCTGAAACAGACCGCGCCCTGCTCCAGCAGTCGGGCCGGCCCCCGTTCCAGGGCCGTGATGCCGACCTTGACCATGCCGGGCCCGAACCACGCCAGGTACACGTGGTACGGCCGCGGGTCGTCCGCGACGGTGTCGGCGGCCACGGAGTGCGCCCGGTCCATCCGCGCGCACTCCTCGCAGCGGGCCCCCGTACTGCGGCCCGACACGACCGTCCGCGCCGCGCACGGATGCCCGCGCGCCCCGACACACGTGCGTACGCCCCCGTCCACGACGCGGAAGGCGACCTGCTTCCCCCACGACAGCGCACTGCACCGTCCGCCGTCCCATCGCAGCACGGGACCGTCCGCCGACCACCGCAGTCCCGAGCACTTCCATGCCTGTGCCATCACCTTCGAGCGTAGGCGCAGCCACTGACAGCGTCCGGGCCGCCGCCCCGGTCTCAGCCGCCGTCGCGGGCTCCGCCCCGGTGGTCGAAGTCCGCCCAGGCCTGCCGCTGGATCTCCTCGGGGTCGGCGAGGAGCTCGTCCAGGGACTCCGGCGGTCCCGGCGGGGGTGCGAGCGCCCGGAGGAGGGTGTCGTAGAGGTACGCGCACGCCTCCGCCTCGGTGGCGAAACGCTCCATCACGCTGTCCCGGGAACGCTGGCGCAGTCCTACGGTCCAGGCGTCGGCCGCGCGCTCCAGGAAGTAGTAGGCGTCCGGCTGGACGGACACCTCGTGGACGCCCGGGATGTCGTAGAACGCGTCCGGGACGCCCGCCTCGCGAAGCCTTCCGGCGAGGTCCGCACGGTCCATCGGGTCCGTCCCCTCGTCTGCCCCGGGTGGCCGCCGACCGGACGGGTCCGGGGCCGGCCCGTGGGGGATGTCATCGGCGCACGTTCACTTCTTCCAGTTTCTTCGCTTCGATGAGCTTGGGGATCGTCACGTCCGACACGTACTGGAGGCCGAGACCGGGCTGCCCGAACCAGGGCCTGATCGGGCCCGCGTGGACCTCGAACGGATCGACGACCCGGTAGAGGTGGTAGCTGAACGGATAGGCCGCGACATAGGTGTCGAGATTGCTCGGCGGGATCGCGCGCTTGGCGTACGGCGTGCCCGCGGGGGCGAGGAAGTTGCCGAACCCGCTCCCGAAGATGTCGACCAGCTGGCCCTTGCGGAGCGTCGTCGGATGCTCGACGGGCTTGCCGTTCCTCAGTACGAAGCCGTTGTTGTCCGGGTACCACCAGCCGGACTTCCCGGTCTGCGGATCCGTCTGCCAGTAGCACCCGAGGAACCAGTAGGAAGAGACGTGGTCCGTGCGGCGGTAACCCCTCAGCATCTGGCCGAGCGCACCCGTCCGCGGCAGCACCGTCGGCCCCAGCCGCCAGTCGTCGCGGAAGTACGGCCCGAACTGCGTGGTGGGTGCGGAGTTGGTCCCGCGGCTGCGGTGCTCGGTC
Organism: Streptomyces adustus; assembly: GCF_009377175.1. GTDB lineage: Bacteria > Actinomycetota > Actinomycetes > Streptomycetales > Streptomycetaceae > Streptomyces > Streptomyces adustus. The sequence goes on along the minus strand of NZ_VJZD01000240.1, from coordinate 7,800 downwards.
GGGCAGTGGGTCCCGGTCCCCACGCGGGCGGTGTCCGCGTAGGCCGTGGCCGGCGAGATGCCGATCAGCAGGAGGAGCGACGCGATGGCGCTCCCCAGGAAGGCGCGCAGTACGCGCATCCGGTGTCCCTTCTCTTCCGGCGCCGGCCAGGCGCCGCCCGGGGGCGGGCGGCCGGTAGTGGTGACCGGCCGCCCGCCTCGTCGTGTGACGGGACCCAGTTGACGCGCGCCGAGGGCACGAAGGGCGCAGGCCCGGCGGTCGGTCACCCGGACAGATGAAAGGACAACCCCGATCAGCCGAAGACCACCCCCGTCCCACCCGCGCGACACCCACCCCGCGGACGCCCGGCCTTCGGCACTTCGACGCAAAAGACCAGAGGCCCTGTGGAGTGATCCACAGGGCCTCTGGGTTGATGTGCACTCGGCAGGATTCGAACCTGCAACCTTCTGATCCGTAGTCAGATGCTCTATCCGTTAAGCTACGAGTGCTTGTCTTTTGTTGTTTCTGCCTTCGCTCCCGGCCCTTCCGGCCCGCTCGCGGCGACAGGAAGAACATTACATGACTGCCGCCGACATGTGAAATCCGTTAGCCACACCCCTTGTGACCTGCGAAAACGTCTTTCGGGGCGATCGCGCGGCCACAGAGGGAAAACGACGAAGCCCCGGTCCAGTGGACCGGGGCTTCGTCTTCGCGCGGAGGCGGAGGGATTTGAACCCTCGATGGGCTTTAAGGCCCAAACCGCATTAGCAGTGCGGCGCCATAGACCGGACTAGGCGACGCCTCCAGCACAACCGCTCACGCGAGCGCGAGTGGTGCGTGCAGATGATGACACAGACGACGGCCGCGTCACCAATCGGCCTCCACGGTACTAGGCGGGGAGGCCGTAGGGCAAAGGCTTACCCCCGGTGCGGCGAACGCGCAACGCGGCACGTCGTACGGCGTTAGACAGGTCATGTCACAGGTCACCTCCGGCCCGCGCCGCCGGCTCGCCGTCACCGCCTCCCTCGCCACCGCCTGCCTCGCCGCGGTCGGCTCGCTGTCCGCCGCGCCCACGGCCGCCTATGCCGGGAGCGCCCCGGCCGCGGTCGGGGGCGCCCGGTTCATGCCGCCGCCCGCGCGGGACGAGGACCGGGCGGGCACCGACCGCCTCACCGTCACCGTCCGCGGCGCGGGCGGCGACGCGGACGGGACGTACGAACTGCGCTGTCATCCGGACGGCGGCACTCATCCGGACCCGCAGGGCGCCTGTCCGGCCGTGGAGCGCAACACCCGCTGGGGCGTCGAGACCTTCGCACCCGTGCCCGAGAACAGCGTCTGCACCATGCAGTACGGCGGCCCGGCCACCGCCCGGGTCACCGGGACCTGGGCCGGCCGACCCGTCGACGCGATGTTCGATCGCGGCGACGGATGCCGGATCGCCCGCTGGGACCGGTTCGTACCGTTGCTTCCCGACCTGCGGCGATAGCGGCCCCGAGGGAGGTCGGGGGCGGGGCAGGTCCCGCACAGGGGCCTCCCGGCGGAGGCGACGGACCCGTGGAGGTCCCGCGCGGTCGGGGCGGCCGATCCCGCCCTCCGTGTCACTTGGTCGTGCGAGCTCCCTCTCATCCGGGGCCGCGGGAGCGATCCGAGCCCTTAGAATCCCTCGCGTGACACGTCGCGGGCAGGTTGGCAAGATGGTCCGGGCGGTCGGCAAGGTGCAGTAACAGAAGGGAAGCGTCTCGTGAGCAGCAGGCCATCCCGAGGCGCTGCTCGCCTCGCAGCCATACTGGATGCACTGCCCGATGCGTTGGTACTGGTCAACGCCAACGGCACGGTCGTCAACGCGAACACCATCGCCCTGGAGGCCTTCGAGTCGCCGGGCACCGCCCTCGTCGGGCGTGGGCTGCTCGATCTGCTGCCGCAGTTCGACTCCAAGCTGATTCCGGGCTCCATGCGGCGGCCCGACCACATGGACCCGGCCGGGCGGACCAAGCCGACCCGCATGATCGCCCGGCGGACGGACGGCGTCGAGTTCCCCGTCGAGGTGACCAGCGCCAACCTGGAGAACGGCCAGCAGGCCTACGACGGCCAGGGCTACACCGGCGACGAGCTGCTGATGCTCGTCGTACGCGATCTGTCCGGCACCGTCGACACCGAGGCCGAGCTGGCCCGCTCGCAGCGGCAGACCGAGATGATCCTGCGCGCCGCGTCCGAGGGCGTGGTGGGCACGGACACCGACGGACGGATCGTCCTCGTCAACCCGGCCGCCGCCCAGATCCTCGGCTACCGGGCCAGCGACCTCGGCGGCAAGAAGCTGCACGACCTCGTGCTGCACTCGCGCGCCGACGGCTCGCACTTCGCGTACGACGAGTCGCCGCTCGCCGACACCCTGCGTTCCGGGCGCAAGCACCGGGTGCGCGGGCAGGTGCTGTGGTCCAAGACCGACGACAAGGTCTCGGTCGACCTGACCACGGCGCCGGTGCGCGACGGCGACCAGCTCGTCGGCGCGGTGATGACCTTCAACGACCGGCGGCAGTACGACCTGCTCGCCGACGAGAAGGAGGCCTCCGACAAGGAGCACGCCGAGGAGCTGGAGCGGCTCTCCGAGGAACACGCCTCCGACCTGACCGCCCTGCGCCAGAAGCACGTCGCCGAGCTGGAGGAGCTGGCCGAGCGGCACGAGGAGGAGCTCGCGGCGGGCGAGGACCGGTACGCCGCGCTCGGCGAGCGGGAGAAGGACCGCTACGAGGCGCTCGCCGCCCGGCACGACCAGCTGCTCACCCTGCTGGGCCGGTCGCTGCGCGGACCGCTTGACGAGCTGCGCCGGGAGCTGGCCGCGCTCGCCGCGGACGACGCCGGGCAGCTGTGGCCCGAGGCCAACCAGGTGCTCCACCATCTGTCGGCGGGCTACTCGCGTATCACCACCCTCATCGACAACGTCCTCGGCTACCAGCTGCTCGACGCCGGCACCCAGGCCGTCAACCGCACGAACGTCATGCTCGACGCCGTCGTCACCGCCGGTGTCGACGGGGCCGTCGAGCTGATCGGGCCCGGCCGGGTGCAGTTCGCCGTGCACGCGCCGCCCATCGAGGCCGAGGTCGACGCGCGGCTGCTGGCGACCGCGCTCGCGCATCTCGTCGCGGACGTCGCGGGTGTCGACGCCACCGGCAACGCGCCGGTGTCGGCGGGCGGTTACATGGACAACACCGTCGTCGTGGCGGCGGCGCAGCGCGGTGAGGTCGTACGGATCGAGGTGCGCGGCCCGTACGCCGGGGGAGACCCGGTGCACGAGCCGATCGTGCGCGGGATCGTGCGCGCCCACGGCGGTGTGCTCCAGACGCACGAGGTGCCGGGCATGAGCGGCAGCGCGTACGTCCTGGAGGTGCCGCTCGGGGGCGGGGCGGGGACGGTGCCCTCCCAGGCGCTGGAGCTCGCCCCGGCGCCGGCCTCCTATGCCGTGGAAGGCCCGGCCGGGCCGACGTCCTACGCCTTGGAGGCCCCGGCCGGTGACGGCCTCGGCAACGACGGCGACGGGTCCGTCCAGGGCTCCGGGGGCGGGCGCGGGCGACGGGCCCGCCGGTCCTCCGTGGACGCCTTCCTGGAGAGCGAGGTGCCGGGCGAGTCCGGTGCCGGCGACGCGGAGGCCGGGTCGCCGACCGGACGCAGGCGCAGGCGGGCGGCGGCCGCCGCCGAGGAGCCGGTGGCCGCGGCCGTCGACGCCGGGGAGGTCTCGGGCGGGACGGGACGGCGGCGCGGACGGCCCGCCGAGATCGCGCCCGCGGGCCAGGGCGCGGCCGAGGGTGCCGTCGTCATGGCCGGTGAGAACGCCGCGGGGACCGCTGCCTCGGGCACCGGACTGGGCGGGACGGTTCCGCCGCAGGGTGTACCCGTCGGCGAGACCGTTCCGCCGCAGGGCGTGCCCGCGCCCGCCGGACGGCGTGCCCGGCGCGGCACCGACGAACAGCACGCGCTGCCGCCCGCCCTGCCCGCGGCCGTCGTCCCGGACCACGAGGACGACACGGACGGCGACGGGGAGCCCAGCGGACGGCGCCGCCGTGCCCTGGCCGCCGCGGCGGAACGCGCCGCCCAGCAGGAGGCCGCCCCGCGTGCGGTCTTCGCGCTCCCGCCCGCCGAGGCGGACCGCTCCGCCGACGAGGCGGGGCCGGTACCGGCGCTCGCCCCGGCGCCCGTGCCGTCGCCGGGCCCCCTGCCGCTTCCCTCGGGGCCGGTCGCCCCGGGTGACGCGTCCCTCGACCACGGCCGGCCCGACGCCGCGCCCCACGACCACGCCGAGGACCACACCCCGCCTCAGCCGCACCCCACGACCGCGCCGACCGGCCGCCGCCGTCGGGCCGTCGGCCAGTCGGCGGAGGCGGCCGCGGTGCCGGGCGGGGCGCAGTTGGTCCCGCAGGTCCCCCAGCAGGCGGCTCCGCCGCAGTCGGCCGCCCCGCGGCCGGTTCCGGCGCAGGGCGTTCCCGCCCAGCCGCTCCCCGCGGAGGCTGCCTCCGGCCGGCCCTCGCCGGCCGCAGGTGCCCCCGCGCCCCAGATCCCGGCCCAGATCCCGGCCCAGGTTCCGGCCGCCCCGCAGCCCATGGCGTCCGCCACCCCGGCGACCGGCACCCCGCTGCCGCCCGAGAGCGCGCCCGTGCAGCCGCGCGCGGCACAGCCGTTGCCGGCCGAGGCCGCGCAGCCTGCGGCGCCCGTGGACCCCAACTCCACCCAGGGGCGCGCGATCAGCGTGCGAACGCTGGGCCAGGGCGTGCCGTTCACCCGGCAGGCCGCGCAGGTGCAGCAGCCGTCGTCGTCCGCCACGCCGCCCCCGCACGGGCCGAACGCCTCCGGCCGGCGCCGCAAGCTGGGCACCCCGCCCGACCCGGCCGCGCGTCCGGAGCAGACCGCCCGGCCGCACCCGGGCGCCGAGGCGCCCGCCGCGACCCGGGCGGCCGCGCCGCAGGCTCCCGCGCCCAAGGCCGCCGCACCGCAGCCCGCGGTCGCGCAGCCGTCGCTCGCGGGACAGTCCCGGCTCGCGCCGAACACCGAGGGCGCCGGCCGGTCGTACGCCATAGGAGCACCGGACGAGAACGCCGCCGAAGGGCCCGAGCCGCTGGACGGTCCGGGCGGGGCGGTGGAGATCGCGGACATGCCGCGGCCGCAGCCGATGGACGACGAACTGCCGCCGGAGCCGCTGGACAACCCGCGTCGGCTGCTCGTCTGGCCGGCCCCGGACGCCGCCACCCAGCAGGCGCTGAGCGACCGCGGCTACCGGCCCGTGATCGTGAACTCGCGCGAGGAGGTGGACGCGCAGATCGCCGCGTTCCCCGCCGCGCTGTTCGTCGACCCGCTGACCGGACCGATCACGCGTACGGCCCTCCAGTCGCTGCGCCAGGCGGCCGTGGCCGCCGAGGTGCCGGTGCTGGTCACGGCGGGACTCGGGCAGGCGACGCGCGAGGAGGCGTACGGCGCCGATCCCGCCGTACTGCTGAAGGCGCTCGCGCCCCGGGACAGTGAGCAGCACCCGCCGCGCGTCCTGCTCGTCGAGGAGCACGCGGAGATCGCGCTGGCGCTGACCTCCACGCTGGAGCGGCGCGGGATGCAGGTCGCGCGGGCGGCGAGCGACGCGGACGCGGTGGCCCTGGCGGGGCACTTCCGGCCGAACCTGGTCGTGATGGACCTGCTCCAGGTGCACCGGCGCCAGGCCGGGATCGTGGACTGGCTGCGGTCGAACGGGCAGCTCAACCGCACCCCGCTCGTGGTCTACACGGCCGCCGTGGGCCAGGCCGACCTGCCGCGCCTCGCGTCGGGCGAGACGGTGCTGTTCCTCGCGGAGCGGTCCACCAGCGACGAGGTGCAGGGCCGGATCGTGGACCTGCTCGCCCGCATCGGCACCAACTAGGGGACGGCCCGCACGCCGGGCTCCCCCGGCGGCACGGGCCGTCAGATCGCAGGCTCCCCCGGCGGGCGGGCCGTCAGGTCGCGGGCTCGTCCGGGCGGCGGGTGGTCAGCCGGCGGCCCGCCTCCTTGATCGACTCCCGCAGCCGGTCCCGGTCGGTCTCGCCGGGGCCCACCAGGACACGGCTCATCTGCGGTACGACGGTGGCCCAGTTGGCCAGCGCCACCAGCAGGAACAGCAGGTCGCGGGCCGGGATCGCGTCGCTGACGACGCCCCGGTCCTGGCCGTCCTGAAGGGCGGCGACCTTGCGGGCGTAGTGCTCCTGGCGTTCGGTCTCGTCGGGCAGCTCGGTCGTGCCGTACTCCAGTCCCTCCCAGAAGAGCAGGCGCAACAGTTCGGGGTGGGCGGCGTGATAGTCCATCAGGCGGTCGAGCCAGCCCTCGATGTCGTCCGCGTCGACCGGGACCGCAACCGCGAGATCGAGCATGCACTTGCCGAGGACCTGGGAGAACAGCTCCGCCTTGTTGCCGAAGTAGGCATAGATCAACTGCTTGTTGGCCTTGGCGTCGGCCGCGATGCGGTCGATCCGGGCACCCGCGATGCCGTAGCGGGCGAATTCGGCGACCGCCGCCTCGAAGATACGGGCCTTGGTGGCCTCGGGGTCCCTTGCTGCCATGGGGACAGGGTAGCCCCACCAGGTAACCAACCGTTTGGTTGACAGTGTGGACGGACAGGGGGCAGACTCGGCTCATTCCAACCAACCAGTTGGTTACGGAAGGACCCCGTCGCTCATGCCGTCAGCCGCCGCACGCGAGATCCGGGCCCCTGCCGCCCGGACGGCCGAACCCGTCGACTCACCCCTGCTGCTGCCCCTCATCGCCGTCTGCACCGCCGCGACGGCCGCCAACATCTACCTCGCCGCCCCGCTGCTCCCTCTCATCGCCCACACCTTCGGCACCCGGCCCTCGGCGGTGGCCTGGATCGCCTCCGTCGCGCAGCTGGGCTACGCCACGGGACTGCTGTTCTTCGCCCCGATCGGCGACAGCGTGGACCGGCGCCGGCTGGTCGCCGCCCTGTCCGTGGTCACCACGGCGGCCCTCACGGTGGCCGCGACGGCGACCGGCACCGCCGCGCTCGCCGCCGCCGTCTTCGTCGCCTGCGCCGCCACCGTCGTCCCGCAACTGCTGGTCCCGCTGGTCGCCCAGCGCGCCCCCGCCGACCGCCGCGCCCGGCATGTCGCCGCGGTGATCGCCGGCCTGTTCACCGGCATCGTCGCCGCCCGGGTGCTGGGCGGGCTCGCCGGGCAGGCCTATGGCTGGCGCTGGGTGTTCGCGGGCTCCGGCGCGCTGACCCTCGTCCTGGGCCTGGCCACCGCCCTGGTGCTGCCCGCGCAACGCCGCCGCCGCACCGGACCGCTCCTCGCCGAGCTCACGGCCCTGCCGGGGCTGGTGCGCGAGTCGCCCGACCTGTGGCGCGCCTGCCTGCGCCAGGCCGGGATGTTCGGCGCGTGGAGCGCCCTGTGGACGTCGCTCGCGCTGCTGCTGACGGGGAAGTCCTACGGCCTGTCGACAGCGACCGCCGGCCTGTTCGGTCTCTTCGGCCTGGCGGCCGCCGCGGTGGCACCGCTCGCGGGCGGTCTGGTCGACCGCTTCGGCGCCGCCCGGGTCGTACGCTCCGCCTATCTGCTGGCCGCGCTGTCGGTGCCGCTGTTCTGGCTGGGCGGGCAGGTGATCGGGGCGCTGTTCGTAGCGGCGGTCCTGATCCACATCGCCCTGGTGGCCTCGCACGTCGCCAACCAGACCCTGGCTCTGACCACCACCACGTCCCCCGCCGCCGCCAACACCGCCTATGTCGTGGCCGGTTTCGCCGGCGGCGCCCTCGCCTCGGTACTGGCCGGCACGGCGTACGGCCGCGGGGGCTGGGGCGGGGTG
>NZ_VJZD01000023.1 GCF_009377175.1 Streptomyces adustus | reverse complement strand
GGCCGTCACCGGTGTCCTCGACATCGACGCGGGCGGGAAGGGGCACCTGCGCGCCGCGGACTGCCTGCCCACCCCCGAGGACCTCCAGGTCTCCCCCGCCCTGGTCCGCCGGTACGGCCTGCGCAAGGGCGACCTCGTCGAAGGGGTGCGCGGCGACCGACGCACCCTCGCCGAGGTCGCACGCGTCGACGGCCGTACGCCCGAAGAGCCGCGCCGCCGCCGGAACTTCGCGGACCTCACCCCGCTGCACCCGCACGAGCGGCTGCGGCTCGAACATCCCGCGTCCGGGCTCGCCGGCCGGGTCATGGACCTGCTCACCCCGGTCGGCAAGGGTCAGCGCGGGCTCGTCGTGGCTCCGCCGAAAACCGGCAAGACCGTGCTGATCCAGCAGATCGCCGCCGCGGTCGCCGGGAACCACCCGGAGTGCCGCCTGATGGTGGTTCTGCTCGACGAGCGCCCCGAGGAAGTCACCGACATGCGGCGCTCCGTGCGCGGCGAGGTGTACGCCTCGACCTTCGACCGGACGCCCCGGCAGCACATCGCGCTCGCCGAGCTCGTCGTCGAACGGGCCAAGCGGCTCGTCGAGGCGGGCGAGGACGTCGTCGTCCTGCTCGACTCGCTGACCCGGCTGTGCCGGGCGCACAACAACGCCGCCGGCGCGGGCGGCCGCACCCTCAGCGGCGGTGTCGACGCCGCCGCGCTGCACGGGCCCAAGCGGCTCTTCGGCGCCGCCCGGCAGGCCGAGGAGGGCGGCTCGCTCACCATCCTCGCCACCACCCTGGTCGAGACCGGATCCCGTGCCGACGACCTGTTCTTCGAGGAGCTCAAGAGCACCGGCAACATGGAACTGCGCCTGGACCGCGAACTCGCCGCGCGCCGGGTGTTCCCGGCGGTCGAGATCGCCACCTCCGGCACCCGACGCGAGGAACTCCTGCTGACTCCGCCCGAGTTGGCCGTGACGCGGGGGCTGCGACGCGCCCTGCTGACCCGTGACGGCCACACGAACCTGGAGACCCTCCTGGAGCGGCTGCGCGAGACCCCCGACAACGCGGCCTTCCTGCGCCGGATCCAGCCGACGCTGCCCGCCGTTTGAGGCGTCAGATACGCCCCCGAGTACGGCATCCGAGTGCTAGCGGGTCACGTTCGGCCCTGAGAGCGCGACCTCGCGGCAGTCCGTTTCTACGTTTGCAGTATGACAATCGGATTCTCATCTCGGTTGACTCGGTCGGCCTGCACACTCGGCGCGGCAGGCGTGCTCGCCCTCGCCCCCGTGGTGACGGCCGCCGGGGCCGGAACGGACTCCGGGACCGGCGCGGACTTCCGGGCGAGCGCCGCACCGGGCACGACCTCCGGGGAGAGCGCCGCACCCGGAGCGGGCGCCGCACCAGGAGCGCGCTTCGGGGAGAGCGCCGCACCCCGAGCGAGCGCCGCACCCGGAGCGGGCTTCGAGGAGAGCGCCGCACCCGGTACGGGTTCCGGGGCGAGCTCCGCAGCCGGAACGACCTCCGGGGCCGGAACGACCTCCGGGGCCGCGGGAGCTGCCCGGCCCGGGGCGGAGCAGCCCGATCTGCTGCGACAGCCCGGCACACAGGTCCGGCTCCGCCCCGGAGCACCCGAGGTCCCGGACGTCTCCGCGCTGTCCTGGACGGTGGCCGACGCCCGCACCGGCGCGGTCCTCGCCGCCCATGACGCGCACCGCCCACTGGCGCCCGCCAGCACCCTGAAGACCCTGTTCGCCCTGACCGTGCTGCCGCTGCTGCCCGAGGGCATGGAACACACGGTGAAGCATCAGGAGCTGGAAGGCATCGGACCGGGCAGCAGCCTCGTCGGGGTCGAGGAAGGACACACCTACCGGATCGCCGACCTGTGGCGCGGGGTGTTCCTCAACTCCGGCAACGACGCCGTGCACGTCCTGGCCTCGCTCAGCGGCGGCTGGGACACCACGGCCACCCTGATGCAGGAGAAGGCCCGCACCCTCGGTGCCCGCGACACCCACGTCGTCTCCCCCGACGGCTACGACACGCCCGGCCAGGTGTCCTCCGCGTACGACCTGGCCGTGTTCGGCCGGGAAGGGCTGCGCAACAAGGAGTTCGCGCAGTACTGCCGCACGATCGAGGCCCACTTCCCGGGCGACGCCGGATCGTCGTTCGGGATCAAGAACACCAACCGGCTACTCACCGGCGAGGACGGGGTGGCGCCGTACCCGGGGCTGATCGGCATCAAGAACGGTTACACCAGCAACGCCGGGAACACGCTCGTCGCCGCCGCCAAGCGGGCCGGCCGCACCCTGGTCGTCACGGTGATGAACCCTCAGGGGGGCGGCGGCTTGGCGGTGTACGAGGAGGCCCGCGAACTGCTCGACTGGGGGTTCGCGGCGGCCGACCGGGTCGACCCCGTGGGGTCGCTCGACGCACCGCGGCCCACGCCGCACGCGGGCTCCACCGCGGTACCGCACGCCGGCTCCACCGCGGAATCGTCCGCCGCCCCCACCACGGAACCGTCCGCCGCTTCCACCAGCGTGCCGATCGCCCGTCCCGTCGCCGCCGCGGACCGTCGGGGCTGGCTGCGGACCTGGGCCGTCCCGGGAGCCGCGGGCCTCTGCGCGGGAGCGCTGGTGGTGGCCCTGCGGGCGAAGGGATCGCGTGCGCCGCGGGACTGACCGACCGGCAGCCACAGCAGCAGGCCCAGGGTGATCCACGCGTAGGTGTTGCCGCCGACGAAACCGTCCACACCGGAGGAGTCGTCGAACCACAGCCACACCACACTGCTGCACAGCACCGCGTAGAGGGCGCCCGCGATCCGCGGGTGCCCGCTGCGCACCAGGACCACGAAGGACGGCAGCAGCCACACGAGGTGGTGCACCCAGGTGATCGGACTGACCAGGCAGGCCGTCAGCCCGGTGAGCGCGAAGGCCGCCTGCCAGTCGCCGGCCGCCACCGCCCGCCGGGACCGCAGCACCCACACGGCCAGCACCGCCAGGACCAGCGTCGCCCAGACCGCACGGTCCAGGACCCCCAGGCGGGCCAGGATCCCCTGGAGGGACTGGTTCGAGATGTAGTCGAGGCGGCCCACCCGAGTGGTGTCCCACAGCGCCTCGGTCCAGTAGAACCGCGAGGCGTCCGGGTCCACCTGGGCGGCCAGCGCGGTCGCCGCGGCCGCGACCGCCGTCGCCACCGCGGCGGCCCGCCACCGCCGGGCCACCAGCAGCAGGCCGATGAACACCGCGGGCGTCAGCTTGACGGCCGCCGCGAGACCGATGCCCACGCCCGCCCAGCGGCCCCGCCCGGTGGCGAGCAGCCAGCCGTCGGCGAGGACGAGCGCCAGCAGGAGCACGTTCACCTGGCCGAAGCTGAAGGTGTCCCGCAGCGGCTCGAACAGGGCCAGGGCACAGACCGCGAGGGCGCAGCCGTACCAGCCGTGACGACGCCACGCCCGGCCGGTGAGCATCCGCAGGGCCGCCGCCAGGGCCAGCAGGTTCAGCAGCAGGGCCACGGCGACCGCGGTGTGCAGGCCGAGCACGGCCATCGGCAGCATGACGAAGGCCGCGAACGGCGGGTAGGTGAAGCCGTAGGTCGTGCCGGGCACCTGGTAGTCGTAGATCCGGCCGCCGTGGTGCATCCAGCTGTCGACCGTGCCGTAGTAGACGCGCAGGTCGAACCAGTCGCGCAGCAGCGGGACCGTGGCGGTGAAGACGGTCACGGCGGACGCGAGGACCAGGACCACCAGGAGCCGGCCCGCGTCGGTGCGAGGTGATCTCATGCCGTCCGTCCGAGAGCCGGTGCGTGCGCCGCCAGATGGGCCTGCCACAGGACGACCAGGGCGAGGGCCCCGCCCGAGACCGCCAGGACCAGTTGCCCGACGTCGGCCGGGCCGCCGCTGGGCAGCACGGCCAGGGCCAGCACCGCCGTCACGGCCGCCACCCGGTGCCGTACCGAGGTGCTGGGCGCGGCGGCGGCTATGAGGAACAGCCCCCACAGGGCGTACCAGGGACGGATCGCCGGGCCGAAGGCGGCCACCGTGGCGAGGCTCAGGCCGAGCGCGTACACGGGGTGCGGGCGCAGCCGCCACCAGATGGCGAGGACCAGGACCCCGGTCACGGCGAGGCCGAGCACGTGCCAGGCGGGCATCGCCAGCGGCGCCAGGTCGCTGCCGAGCCGCTTCAGCAGGGCTCCGGTGGCGCTGCCCAGCAGACTGGTCAGCGCCCAGTTGTGCGGCGAGACCGGGGTTCCCAGGGCGCGGGTCCAGCCGTATCCGGTGCCCGCGATCGCGGTCGCGGCGACCGTGGTGGCGGCGCAGGCCGCCGCCGTCGTCAGCACGGCGCGGGCCGGACGGCGGCCCGCCCGGACCTGGAGCACCACCACAGCGGCGAGTCCGAGCGCCGCCGGTGCCTTGACCAGGGCAGCGAGGGTGACCAGGACCCCGCCCAGGATCGGCCAGGCGCCGAGGGCCGCGACCAGGCCGAGGCCCAGCAGTCCGAGCATCATCGCGTCGTTGTGGGCGCCCGCGACCAGGTGCAGCAGGACCAGCGGATTCAGCACGCCGAGCCAGAGGGCGGCGGACGGATCGGCCCCGCAGTGGCGGGCCAGGCGGGGCAGCGCGGCCGCCATCAGGGCCACCCCGAACAGGGCGACCAGTCGCATGCCGATGAGCCCGGCCGGGAGTTCGCCCCGGGTCAGGCCGGACAGCGCGGAGGCGACGCCGAGGAACACCGGACCGTAGGGGGCCGCGGTGTGCCGCCACAGCGGGGCGACCTCCTCCGCGAGCGGGCCGCCCAGCTGTGCGGGTCCGTGCGTGTAGACGTTGATGTGGGCGTCCACCATGGCGCCCTGGGCCAGGTAGCTGTAGACGTCCCGGCTGAACAGCGGCGGCGCGATCAGCAGCGGCGCGGCCCAGACCACGAGCACCAGCAGCAGAGCGCGCGGGCTCGGCGGGTCGGCGCTGCGGACCAGACGGCCCAGCAGCACCCAGGCCGCTATGAGCAGGACGACGCCGAAGTACACGCCGACCAGGCCGAGAGCGGCCTGGACCGAGGCCGGGGCGGGCAGTTCCCGGGCCGGCAGCGCACCGGCCGTCTCACCGCCCAGCGCTAGGACGGCGGTACCGGCCAGGCCCAGAGCCTGGCAGCGGCGGAGATCGACGGGAAATGCCATGGCCAACACTCGGTCAGCGTGTCAACGCCGGATGGCCGGAAGGCGACACACCGCCTGCCATGCGGCGACCTACGCGTGACCGACGCGTGATCGGCTCCGGAAAACGGCGACCGACCTCGGACTTCCGTCCCCCGGAACCCGGGGCGGACCGCGAACACGGGGCGAACCGAGGACGTCGGACGGAAGTTCGAGGGCGGCGCCCGGACCGAGCCCGGCGGACGGAACGCGAGCCACGCACGAACTGAGCCCGGTGGACGGAACGCGAGCCACGGACGGACCGAGCGCGGTGGACGGACCGCCGGCGTGGGGTGGACCACCGACGTGGGGAGGACCGCCGGCATCGGGCGGACCGCCGGCATCGGGCGGACCGCCGGCATCGGGCGGACCGCCGGCATCGGGCGGACCGCCGGCATCGGGCGGACCGCCGCCATGGGGCGGGACGGGTCGTCAGACGAACCGGGAGCTGCGGACCGGGCCGGACGTGCGGAGGCCGGTCCGGTTCCCTTGCAGCCAGGTGCCGCGCACGGCGGCCACGAAGTCCGCGAGCCGGTCGTCGGGGTCCGCGGGTGTGCCGCCGTCGCCCTCGTCGGGCGTCGGGTCGGCGGCCACGATCTCCGCGGCGACGTCCTCCGCGGGGCGGTCGTCGGGCGCGCCCCGCTCCAGCGTGCCGCTCTCCCCCTGCCCCAGCTGTCCCTCCCACGGCGCCGTCACCGACTGGTACAGCAGGGTGACGCTGTCGGCGGTGACGACCGGCCGGTCGGTCCAGGAGCTCGCGTGCTCGTGCAGCACCTGGCCCGGAGTCCGTTCCAGGAGCTGCCCGATGGTCTCGGGGCCCTGGTCGGCACGGGCCACCTCGTCGAGGTCGTACGCGATGACGACGGTGTCCTGCCGGTCGGCGGCGAACTCCACGGCCGGCAGGTCCAGTACCTCGGCGGCGGCCAGGCCCAGGATGCGGCTGCCGCGGCCGGGCAGCAGCGACACCGAACGCGGGCGCACCTCGCCGGCCGCCAGCGTCGTGCGCAGGCGCAGCAGTCCGCGCAGGCACAGGTCGTGGCTGTCCTGGAGCCAGGCGAACCGTCCGGTCATCCCGGCGTCGAAGCCGTACGGGGAGAGCGTCCCCAGGACCGTGCCGCCCATCACGAACTGCCAGCCGCGCAGGTCGTGGAGGTCCAGCGAAGTGGCCTGCTCGGCGGCCGCGGCCCGTTCCAGCATGTGCCGCTGGCGGTCCTGGGCACCCAGCCAGATCTCGTCCTCCGGGTCCGGCAGCAGTGCGTGCTGGCGGCGGGCCAGCTCCAGGTCGCCCGCCATCAGGGCGTTGTAGACCAGCAGATAGCGGTCGGGCCAGGGGTTCAGGGCGCTCTCCCGCGCGCCGAGCACGTCGGCGGCCTCGGGATGCCTGCCCTCGCGCTCGTAGGCCGAGACGAGTTCACGCAGCGCCGCCCCGGAGTCGGGCGCCAGGTCCAGGGCCGCGCGCAGGGCGGGTATCGCCAGATAGGACACCCCGCGCTCGACGCACGCGTATCCGTAGGAGTAGAGCTCCTGCGCCCGGTCGGGGCGGGCGGCGAGGGCGGTCGCGGCGGTGTGCAGGTCGTCGAAGCCGGCCTCGCGGGCGGCCCGTGCGACGACGACGGCGACCTCGCCCGGCGGCAGCGGCTCGGCGTGCGCCCGCAGGGAGCGCAGGGCTCCGGGGATGTCTCCCTGGTCCAGGGATTCCCAGGCCTCGATCAGTTGGGGGGAGTTCGGACGGGATTCCGCGGACTTGGGACGGCGATTCCTGCGCGAGAACATATCGGCGATCTTCGCCGACCTCCCGAAACCCGTTCAACTGCTTTTCTGTGCGCGGCCTTCGGGCTTTCTGTGAGGTCAGAAGACGGAGAGGCCGGTGAGGGTCGTGAAGCGGTCGAGGGCGGCGACCCCGGCCACCGAGTTGCCGCGCTCGTCCAGCCCCGGGCTCCACACGCACAGCGTGCAGCGGCCCGGTACGACGGCGATGATGCCGCCGCCCACCCCGCTCTTGCCCGGCAGGCCCACCCGGTAGGCGAAGTCGCCCGCCGCGTCGTAGGTCCCGCAGGTCAGCATGACCGCGTTGACCTGCTTGGCCTGGCTGCGGGTGAGCAGCCGGGTGCCGTCGGCCCGGATGCCGTGCCGGGCCAGGAAGGAGGTCGCGAGCGCGAGGTCGGCGCAGGAGGCGGTGATCGAGCACTGGCGGAAGTACTGGTCGAGGAGCAGGGGCACCGGGTTGTCGATGTTGCCGTAGGACGCCATGAAATGCGCGAGGGCCGCGTTGCGGTCGCCGTACGCGGTCTCGGAGGCGGCTACCTCCTGGTCGAAGGACAGCTCGGGGTTGCCGCTCTCGGCCCGCAGGAAGGTGAGCAGTTCGCCCGCGGCGTCGCCGGTACGGGTGAGCAGGCGGTCGGTGACGACGAGCGCGCCGGCGTTGATGAACGGGTTGCGCGGGATGCCGTGCTCGTACTCCAGTTGCACCAGCGAGTTGAAGGGGTTGCCCGAGGGCTCGCGGCCCACGTGCTCCCACAGGGCGTCGCCCTCGCGGGCCAGGTCGAGGGCGAGGGTGAAGACCTTGGTGACGGACTGGGTGGAGAACGGCTCGCGCCACTCCCCCACCCCGTACACCGT
Organism: Streptomyces adustus; assembly: GCF_009377175.1. GTDB lineage: Bacteria > Actinomycetota > Actinomycetes > Streptomycetales > Streptomycetaceae > Streptomyces > Streptomyces adustus. The sequence goes on along the minus strand of NZ_VJZD01000023.1, from coordinate 56,100 downwards.
GCCGTCCAGTTCCGCCACGGCCATCCCGAAGCTGCGGGGGTCGCGGGCGGCCAGTGCCGGGATGTAGTCGGCGGGCCGGCCGCGGCCGGGGGTGCGCCCGATCTCGTCGGCGATGCGCTCCAGGACCGGCTGGAACGTGAGGGACGACGTCGTCATGATCGCCATTCTCCCTCCGGACCGGTCCGGCCGCGCCGCCACGGGACGTACCGGGTCCGCCCCCCGCGCACCGGGCCTCCGGTGCGCGGGCGTCGTCGGCCGGATCCGCTCAGGCGCAGACCGACAGCTCTGTCGGGTCCAGCGCGTCGACCGGTCGTACGCAGCCGACCGGCTCGCCGCCGCCGAGCAGCGTCTCGCCCGCGAAGGCGGTGAGGAGCCCCGGGTCGACGCCGGCGCGGGCGAGGGCGGCCGCGGCGACCGGGACACGGGCGCGGTTCGCGCCGTCGGCGATCTTGACGGCGACGGCCCGGCCGTCCGGGAGCGCGGCGACCTGGACGCCCTCGAAGCCGTCCTTGGCGAGCAGTCCGGGGACGGCCCGCATCAGCGCGGCCACGTCCCGGCCGCTGCCGGAGGCCATCTCGGCGTGCTCGCGCATCGCGTCGGCCACCCGGCGCTCCGGGCTGCCGGGCGGCGCGGAGGCGATGCGGGCGGCGGCGCGGGCCAGGCCGTGCAGGGAGACGGCGAACAGCGGGGCGCCGCAGCCGTCGACGGTCACCCGGGCGACGCGCTGCCCGGTCAGGTCCTCGACGCTCGCGGCGATCGCCTGCTGGAGGGGGTGGCCGGGGTCGAGGTAGTCGTGCAGGGACCAGCCGTTGAGCCGGGCGGTGTACAGCATGGCCGCGTGCTTGCCGGAGCAGTTCTGGGCCGGTCGGGACGGCAGTCTGCCCTCGCGCACCCAGTTGTCGCGGACGACCGGGTCGTAGGGCAGGTCGGGCACGTTGCGCAGGTCGTCCTCGGTGAGGCCGGCCCGTTCCAGGATCCGGCGGGTGCCCGCGAGGTGGCGCTCCTCGCCGGAGTGGCTCGCGGCGCTCAGCGAGAGCAGCTCGCCCTCCAGCGGCAGCCCGGCCCGCACCATGGCGACGGCCTGGACCGGCTTGAGGGCCGAGCGCGGATAGAAGGCGGCCTCGATGTCGCCGAGCCGGAGGAGGACCTCGCCCTCGGGGCCGAGGACGACGACGGATCCGTAGTGGGTGCCCTCGACCAGCCCGGCGCGTATGAGGTGGGCGACGGGGGCGTGGCGGGGTTCGCGGGTCGCGGGGGCGTCCGCGAGGTCGTTGCTGTGCATCACTGGCTGGCTCACTGGTGGAGGGACGGGGACCGGCCCGCGGGGATCGCCCCGGGTCGGCTCTCGGTGGGGTGGCCCGTGCGGGTGTTGCGCACGATGTCGGTGAGGGTGGTCTCGACACGGTCGAGGTGGTGGGACATGGCGTCCACCGCGTCGGACTCGGAGCCGTCGATCAGCGCTTCGAGGATGGCCCGGTGCTCGCGGTTGGACTGCTCGCGCCGGCCGGCCAGCTCGGTCAGGAACGCGGACTGGCGCGCCAGCGCGTCCCGGATCTCCTCGATGACCCGGCGGAAGACCGGGTTCTGGGCGGACTCGGCCACGGCGAGGTGGAAGAGGGTGTCCATCGCGACCCACGCGGTGGTGTCCGTCTCCCGCTCCATGCGCTCCAGCAGGTGGGCCAGGTGGTCGAGGTTCTCCGGGGTGCGGCGCAGCGCCGCGTACCCGGCGACCGGGATCTCGACGTGGCGGCGTACTTCCAGCAGGTCGCTGGCCGCGTAGTCGCCGAAGGTGGGGTCCTCGACGGCGGTCGCGACCACGAAGGTGCCTTTTCCGGTCCTGGAGACGGTCAGACCCATCGTCTGGAGGGCGCGCAGCGCCTCGCGCAGGACCGGCCGGGAGACTTCGAGGGTGCGGCACAGCTCGGCCTCGGAGGGGAGCTTGTCACCGATCGCGTAGGTGCCGCTCTCGATGGCACCGCGGAGGTGGCCGAGCACCGCCTCCATGGCGCTCACGCGCCGCGGTGCCACACCACCTGTCTGGCTGTCTGACAGGTTCACAGGAACGATCCTGCGGTTGACGGGAGCAACCTGTCAAGCAGCCGAAAACGAAGGTGCGGGGTGTGAAGGCCGAAAACCGGCTTCACACCCCGCACCCTGTGTCCCGTCGCACACGGCCGTCGCGCACGGCCGGCGCACTCAGGCGTCGATCACACCGCCGGCGAGCAGACCGAACAGCGCCAGGCCGACGACGATCCGGTAGATCACGAAGGCGTTGAAGGAGTGCTTGGCGACGAACTTCAGCAGCCAGGCGATGGAGGCGTACGCGACCACGAAGGAGACGACCGTGCCGACCACCAGCGGGGCGGCGCCCACGCCCGTGCCCAGCGCGTCCTTCAGCTCGTACAGGCCGGCGCCGGTGAGGGCGGGGATGCCGAGGAAGAACGACAGGCGGGTGGCGGCCACCCGGTCCAGGTCCAGGATGAGCGCCGTGGACATGGTGGCGCCGGAGCGCGAGAAGCCGGGGAAGAGCAGCGCGAGGATCTGGGAGCTGCCGACCAGCATCGCGTCCTTGAACGAGGTGTCGTCCTCACCGCGCTTGTGGCGGCCCATCTGGTCGGCCGCCCACATCACGAAACTGCCGGCGATCAGCGAGCCCGCGACCACCCACAGCGAGGCGAGCGGCCCCTCGATGAGCGGCTTGGCGGCCAGACCCACGGCGACGATCGGGATCGTCGCGTAGATGACCCACCAGGCGAACTTGTAGTCGTGGCTGTGGCGCTCCTCGCGGTTGGCCAGTCCGCGGCCCCACGCGGACACGATCCGCACGATGTCCTTGAAGAAGTACACGAGCACGGCGGCGATCGCGCCGACCTGGATGACGGCCGAGAAGCCGACGACGGCGTTGTCGTCGACAGGGATGTTCATCAGCCCCTCGGTGATCTTCAGGTGGCCGGTGGAGGAGACGGGGAGGAACTCGGTCACTCCCTCGACTACTCCGAGGACGACGGCTTGGCCGACGGAGATGGCGCTCATGGAATCCAGTTCTGAGGAGGTTGGTCGACAGTGCTGTAGACAGTCTTACTACGTCCGGGGCGGCCCGGAACAGTCACGCCCACGTTCCTTGGGCGATCCACACCCCCGCCCAGGCCGCGCCGAGGCCCGCCGTCACACTCGCGACGATGTTGGCGAGGGCGTAGAACCCGGCGCCCGTCTCGGCCAGCCGCAGTGTCTCGTACGAGAAGGTCGAGTACGTCGTCAGGGCCCCGCACAGACCGGTTCCCAGCAGGAGCTGGAGGTGGGGCCCGGCGACACCGGCCGTCGCGGCACCGGTCAGCAGGCCCAGGATCAGACAGCCGACGACGTTGACGGCGAAGGTGCCCCAGGGGAAGACGGAGTCGTGACGGGACTGCACCGCCCGGTCGGTCAGATAGCGCAGCGGGGCACCCACCATGCCACCGATGACGACGAGCACCCAGTTCACAACGACTTCTTACCTTCCATTTCGCCGCCTTCGCCCGGTCCGCCGGTTTCTCCGGTGCGTCCGACGTACCGGACCACCTCGCAGGGTTCGAGGGTCACCAGTCCCTCGGTGACCAGTTCGTCGAGCTGCGGCAGGAAGTCCCGTACGCGCTCCTCGGTGTCCACGACCACGACCGCCACGGGCAGGTCCTCGCTCAGCGACAGCAGCCGGGCGGTGTGGATCCGCGAGGAGGCGCCGAAACCCTCGATGCCCCGGAAGACGCTGGCGCCCGCGAGGCCGGCCCGGTGGGCCCGGTGGACGATCTCGCTGTACAGGGGCTTGTGGTGCCAGCGGTCGCTCTCGCCGATGAAGACGGTCAGGCGCAGCGCGCCCAGGGTCTCTCCCGTCATGACTGCCTCCAGGTCAGGACGCGGCGGGTCGCCGTCGCGGCGAGCCAGACCGCCGTGAGCGCCGCGCACAGGGTCGCGGCGAGATAGCCGAACGCCGTGCCCGGGTGCCCCGCCCGCAGCAGCTTCTCGATGTCGACCGCGTACGTCGAGAAGGTGGTGAAGCCGCCGAGGACCCCGGTGCCGAAGAACGGGCGCAGCAGCGGGTGGGGGCGCCACGCCTCGGTGACGAGCACCAGGAACACGCCGATCACGGCACAGCCGACGACGTTGATCGAGAAGGTCGCCCAGGGGAAGCCGCCGGCCCGCGCGGACCACCACAGGGAGACCGCGTAGCGGGCGACGGCGCCGAGGGCTCCGCCGACGGCGACCACCCCGACCACCGGGAGCTGTCCGCGCAGGGCGTCGCGCCGCACGGCGGAGGTGCGGACGCTCTCGGCTTGTCTGGCTGTCATGTCGTACGTCTCCCGCTGGGGCGCCTCGTCGCACCAGAACGGTGACCACGGCCGGTCAACAGGGTAACGCCGGGTACCGCGAGCGGGTTCATCCGAGAGCCGGGGGAGCCGGTGCCTCGCAGACCGCGACGCCCCGCTCCCACAGGCTCCCCAGGATCAGATGCCCCTCGGTCTCGCACACACCGGTGATCATGCGGAACGGGGGGCTGCGGTGTGTGAGGTGGTGCAGCACCCGTCCTTCGTCGTCCACGGCGAGGACGCCCGACGTGCCGATCGGGCGGAAGGGTGCGCGCACGGCCACCGCGGCGGCGGCCCGGCGCACGGCCGGCGCGGCGCGGTGCAGCAGGTCCAGCGGCGGGACGGGCGGGCCGGCCAGCGCCACCCAGATCGGGCCCTCGGGACCCGCGCGCCCGATGTTGTCCGGCATCCCCGGCAGATCTTCGACGAAGGGCTCGGCGTGGCCCGCCTTCGGTCCGGTGAGCCGGTAGCGGACGAGCCGCCGGGCCCCGGTCTCGGCGATCACCAGGAAGGAGCCGTCGGCGCCGACGGTGAGCCCGTTGGCGAACTGGAGTCCCTCCAGGAGCACTTCGGGCGTACGGCTGCCGGGCGCCAGCCGCAGCAGCCGCCCGGTGCCGGTGTGTTCGACCAGGTCGCCGATCCACTGCCCCAGTGGGTAACGGCGGCTGGAGACGGTGAAGTAGACGGTGCCGTCGGGCCCGGCGACGACATTGCTGGCGAACCGCAGCCGCTCCCCCGCCACCGAGTCGGCGAGGACGTGGACGGTGCCGGCGTCGAGGTCGACGGTGAGCAGTCCGCGTTCCGCGTCGCACACCAGCAGGGCGCCGTCCGGCAGGAGTTCGAGGCCGAGGGGCCGGCCGCCGGTCTCGGCGAGCACCTCGACCCGGGCCGGCTCCTGACCGGTCAGTCCGTCCAGGCGCAGGATGCGGCCGTCCTCGACCCCGGTCAGCACCCGGCCGCGGGGGTCGACGACGACGTCCTCGGGTCCGCGGCCGCCGACGGCGACACGGCGGACGGGAACCAGAGCGGTGGAACGGGCCACGGGCGCCTGCCTCTTCGTTCGGGAGCGGGATGTCGGTGGGAGCCACCGGATCATCGCAGACGCGCCGGACGGGCGACGGGCCGGACGACGGTCAGGCCGACGGTCCGGACGACGGAAGGGCCCGGACCTACCAGCCCTTCTCGAACAGCCGGGCCACCTCGGCGATCCGGACCTCGTCGCGCCGGTAGTAGGTGCGGCGCCGGATCCGGGTGGTGCGCAGCAGTCCGATACGGGCCAGCAGGCCGAGGTGGGTCTCGGCGACCCGGCGGCGCACGCCGAGTTTCACGGCGACGGCATGGGCGGTGACGCCGTCCTCGACGAGGTCGCCGTGCCGCTGCGGAGGAAAGTGCGCGGCAGGATCCTTGAGCCACTCCAGGATGTCCAGACGCCTGTCGCCGACCGGAGCCCTCAGCATCTCGCCCCCTCCGTCCGAGCCTGCTCGAACCGCGTCCTTCCACTGTGGCGCAGCCCGGACCGTCCCGTCCTCCTGTCGGCCACTCCTGACCGGTATCGAACTGCACTGCACAGCAAGGGAGTTCGAGTGCGGGGCTGCTGAGGCGCGAAGGGGCCCGGCCGCGTGCACACGGCCGGGCCCCGTCATCCGCTCAGCGGTGGCTGAACCACGCCATCGACGAGAGCGCCTTGTCGTCGAAACCGAACAGGGCCTGGTTCTCCCAGCCGTTGCCGGAGGTGGCGTCGGTCGGGTCCCAGCCGTTGCCGGTGACCGCGGTCCAGGTCGCCTCCCAGTAGAAGACGCCGAGGCCGCGGCCGTTCGGGACGGCCTCCACGATGTTGGCCACGCTGTTCATCCAGGCCAGCTGGCCCGCCGCCGTCGCCGGGTAGCCGGAGACGAGTTCGGCGGTGGTGTCGATCTGGTTGGTGAGCGAGTCGTCGCTGTCGAGACGGAACGGGTAGGCCGTCTCGGCGACGAAGACGGGCTTGCCGTAGCGCGAGGCGACGTCGTCGAGCGTGGTCTGCGCCGCGGCGAGCGTGCCGTGCCAGTAGCCGTAGTAGGACAGGCCGATCACGTCGTAGTTGATGCCGTAGGCGGCCGCGTTGTCGAACCACCAGCGCACGGTGGCGTCGTCACCGGCGTTGGCCAGGTGCAGGGCGACCTGGGTGCCGGAGGAGACCGCCTTGGCCGCGCTGTAGCCGGAGTTGATCAGGCCGGCGAGCTGGGACCAGTTGTCGGTCGAACCCTCGGACCACAGCATGCCGCCGTTGATCTCGTTGCCCACCTGGACCATGTCGGCCGTGGTGCCCTGGGCCTTCAGGGCGTTCAGCACGTCGTACGTGTGGTTGTACACGTCCGTCTTGAGCTGACTGTACGAGTGCCCCGCCCACGCGGCCGGCTTGGTCTGCTTGCCCGGGTCGGCCCACGAGTCCGAGTAGTGGAAGTCGACCAGCAGCTTCATGCCCTGCGCCTTGATGCGCTTGGCCATGGCCAGCACGCGGGTCTTGTTGTTGTAGCCGTCGGCCGGGTCGACCCAGACCTTCAGGCGCGCGTAGTTCATGCCGGCCGACTTGAGGATGGCGAGCGCGTCCCCGGTGGTGCCGGAGCTGGTCTTGTAGACCCCGCCGTAGGCCTCGCTCTTGGCGAGGGACGAGATGTCGGATCCCTTGATCGACAGTCCGGTCGTGCCCGACGCGAAGGTCAGGTCGTCGACATTGATCCAGTTGCCCGCGTTCGCGTCACTGTTGATGCTGATCGTGCACTGGTTGTTCGTCACGTTGATCGACGTGACGATCCGTATCCAGCTGCTGGTCGAGACCGGCAGATCGGTGCGCTGTTCGGAGCTCCCGCAGTTCTTCAGGGCCAGGTAGGCGGAGTTCTGGCCGCCGCCCGAGCGGACCCAGGCGGTGAGGGTGTAGGTGCCGTTGGTCAGCCCGGAGAGGTACTGGTACGTCTCCACCTTGTAGGCGGCGGAGGCGTAGTGGCTCAGCCGGTAACTCCCGCCGTGGCCGCCGGCCTCCACGTACGAGGCGGCGGTGGAGCCGGACTCGGACCAGCCGCTGGGTACGGCCGTGCCGGTGCCGTCGGCCTCGAAGCCGCCGTTGGTGAGAGTACTGGCGGCCGTCGCGCTCTGGGCGGGCAGCGCGAGGAGGGCGAGCCCGGCGACGAGCGGGAGCAGCAGGGCCCTGATGGTGCGTCTGGGATGGAACATCTTCGTCCGTCGTCCCTTCGACGTGGTGGGGTGAGAGCGCCCCCGGTGGTGCGGTGGGGAGGGGGCGCCACCCCTCCGCCCGCGGCTCGCGGCTCGCACGGACGGAGGGGAGAATCGGCTCAGCCGTCGAGTCGTACGACCCGGACGGCTCCCGCCGGGAGCGCGAGGCAGCCGGCGGCGCGTTCGCCCGTGAGCAGTTCGGTGCCGTGCGCGTGGAGCGGCACCTTGGCGTCCGTGGCGGTGTGGTTGACGGCGAACAGGTACTCGCCCGCCTCGCCGGTGCGCAGCACCACCTCGACGTCGCGGGGCAGTTCGGCGTACGGGGCGACGCCCGCGTCCTGGGCGGCCCGGCCGAGGAGCGCGTCGAGGCCCTCGGGACCCAGACGGGTGGAGACGTACCAGGCGGTGCCCTCGCCCAGGCGGTGGCGGGTGACGGCCGGGCGGCCCGCGGTCAGGCCGTCGGCGTACGTCCAGACGGTCTCGGCGCCGCGCGGCACGACGAACTCGGTCCACACGTCGGCGCCGAGTTCGCCGCCGTCGGGGCCGGTGATCCGCACCGACTCGCCGGCCAGCAGGGGCGAGAGCTCCTCCACGGTCAGGCCGAGGACGTCGCGCAGCGCGCCCGGGCAGGCACCTTCGTGCACCGCGTCGTGCTCGTCGACGATGCCCGAGAAGTAGGACACGACGAGGGTGCCGCCGTTCTCGACGTACTCCTGGAGGTTGTTCCCGGCGGCCTCGGTCATCAGGTAGAGGGCGGGTACGACGACCAGGGGATAGGCCGACAGGTCGGCTTCCGGGTGGGCGAAGTCGACCGTGAGGTGGCGGTCGTACAGGGCCTCGTAGAAGGCGTCGGCGCGCTCGCGCGGGTCGTGGTCCTCGCTGGGGCGCCACTGGAGGTTCTGCGCCCACCAGGAGTGCCAGTCCCACAGGACGGCCACGTCCGCCCGGGTGCGGGTGCCGCGGACGGCGCCGAGCGAGTCGAGCGCGGCGCCGAGTTCGACGACCTCGCGCCACACGCGCGTGTCGGTGCCGCCGTGCGGAAGCATCGCCGAGTGGAACTTCTCGGCGCCGCGCCGCGACTGCCGCCACTGGAAGAACATCGCTCCCTCGGAGCCGCGGGCCACGTGCGCCAGGGAGTTGCGGGCCATCTGGCCGGGAGCCTTGGCGGGGTTGCGGGGCTGCCAGTTGACGCCCGAGGTGGAGTGTTCGAGCAGCAGCCAGGGGGCTCCGCCGGCCACCGAGCGGGTGAGGTCGGCGGCCATGGCGAGGTTGACGTGGGTGCGGCGGCCGTCGGTGATCAGGTAGTGGTCGTTGCTGACGAGGTCGACCTCGCGGCCCCAGGCCCAGTAGTCGACCGAGTCGCACTGGCTCAGGGCCGTCATGAAGTTGGTGGTGACCGGGACGCCGGGGGCCAGCCGGTGCAGGATGTCCCGCTCGGCCGTGAAGTTCTCGCGCATCGTGGCGTCGGCGAAGCGCTTGTAGTCCAGCGCCTGGCCCGGGTTGCCGACCGTGGGGGTCAGCCGGGGCGGCTCGATCTCGTCGAAGGAGGCGTAGCGCTGGCCCCAGAAGGCGGTGCCCCAGGCCTCGTTGACCGCCTCGACGGTCCCGTACGTGTCCGCCAGCCAGCGCCGGAAGTGCGCGGCGCAGGAGTCGCAGTAGCAGGCCGAGACGGGGACGCCGTACTCGTTGTGCACGTGCCACAGGGCGAGCGCGGGGTGCTCGGCGTAGCGCGTGGCGAGCCGGGTGGTGATGTCCGCGGCGGCGGCCCGGTAGGCGGCGTTGCTGTGGCAGATGGCGCCGCGCGAGCCGAACGCGTAGCGCGTGCCGTCGGCCGTCACGGGCAGCGCCTCGGGGTGGGCGCGGAAGAACCACACGGGCGGGACCACGGTGGGTGTGCCCAGGTCGGCCCGTATGCCGTTCTCGTGCAGCAGGTCGAGCAGCCGGTCGAGCCAGCCGAAGTCGTGGACGCCCGGCGCGGGCTCCAGGAGCGCCCAGGAGAAGATCCCGACGCTCACCATGGTGACGCCGGCCTCCCGCATGAGCCGGACGTCCTCGCGCCAGACGGATTCCGGCCACTGCTCCGGGTTGTAGTCCCCACCGAAGGCGAGCCTGGTGAGGCCACTGGGGGTGGTGTCCGGCATGGATCTCTCCCGTTTAATCGATCATTTGGGAACGTGCACACACATCGTTGGCGGCGTGAGCCCAACATAACCGCACAGCAACAACCATTGACAAGTGTCTGGGATGTTTCTCTACTGTGAACGCTCACAGACGCATGGCAGGGTCTCATGCCGCATCGAGACCTTGATCATGTGAACGCTCACAGCAGCATGGCAGGCCCTCGCATCAGGGCGGGGGCCCCAGGTCAGGGGAGAGATCCATGCCGAACACGAAGCGCCGTCGCCTCGTGGCAACCACCGTCGCCGTCGCCCTCGGCGCCACCGCCCTCGCCGCTTGCGGTTCGTCCGGCGACACCGGCGAGGCCGCGTCGGGGCCGGTCTCGCTCACGTACTGGACCTGGACGCCCGGCATGGACAAGGTCGTCGACCTGTGGAACAAGGGCCAGGGCAAGAAGGAACAGATCACCGTCACGGTCAAGAAGCAGGCCTCCGGCGACTCGCTGATCACCAAGATCCTCACCGCCCACAAGGCCAAGCAGGCGCCGGACCTGGTGCAGGCCGAGTACCAGGCGCTGCCGACCCTGGTCAGCAACGACGCGCTGGCCGACATATCCAAGAACGTCGGCGACGCGAAGAACGAGTTCGCCGACGGCGTCTGGCAGCAGACCACGCTCGGCACCGACGCGGTCTACGCGATCCCGCAGGACATCGGGCCGATGATGTTCTACTACCGCCAGGATCTGTTCAAGAAGTACGGCCTGACGGTCCCCACGACCTGGGACCAGTTCGCCGAGACCGCCCGCAAGCTGAAGAAGGCCTCGCCGGACACGGACCTCACCACGTTCTCCGCCAACGACTCGGGCCTCTTCGCGGGCCTGGCCCAGCAGGCCGGCGCCAAGTGGTGGACGGCCTCCGGCAACAAGTGGAAGGTCGGCATCAACGACGCGGCGAGCCAGAAGGTCGCCAAGTTCTGGGGCGGCCTGGTCAAGGAGGGCGTCATCGACAACCAGCCGATGTACACCCCGGCCTGGAACAAGGCCCTCGACACCGGCAAGCAGATCGCCTGGGTCAGCGCCGTGTGGGCGCCGGGCACGCTCACCACGGCGGCACCCGACACCAAGGGCAAGTGGGCCATGGCCCCGCTCCCCCAGTGGTCCGCGGGCGAGAACGTCACCGGCAGCTGGGGCGGCTCCTCGACGGCCGTCACCACGGACTCCAAGCACCAGGCGGCCGCCGCCGAGTTCGCCGCGTGGCTCAACACCGACAAGGACGCGCTCAACGCGCTGGCCAAGGAGAGCGGCATCTACCCGGCCTCCAAGGCCGCCCAGACCAGCGGCGCCTTCCTCACCCCGCCGGACTACTTCGCCAACCAGGCCGACTTCTACACCCAGGCCGCCAAGATCGCCGAGACCACCGCGCCGTCCGCGTGGGGCCCGAACGTGAACGTCGCCTACGCGTCGTTCAACGACGCCTTCGGCGCCGCCGCGAAGAACAAGTCGGACTTCGCCGCCGCCCTGGACTCCATGCAGGACGAGACGGTGGCCGACCTCAAGAAGCAGGGCTTCGGGGTCGCTCAGTGACCACCCCGGCACACCGGAGGTCGTACGGGGTCAAGGGGGCCCCGTACGCCTTCCTGCTCCCCGCGACGATCCTCTTCTGCCTGTTCTTCGCGCTGCCCATCGGGTACGCGCTCTGGCTCAGCTTCCGCAAGGTGCACGTCTCCGGGCTCGGCCTGGGCTCGGGCGCCCGGCAGGAGGTCTGGGCCGGGTTCCAGAACTACACCGCCGCCCTCACGGACGACGAACTGCTCGGCGGCGCGCTGCACGTCCTCGGCTACGGCTGCATCGTCGTGCCCGTGATGCTCGGGCTCGCCCTGCTCTTCGCGCTGATGCTCGACGCCGACAAGGTGCGGCTCGCCCCGTTCACCCGGCTCGCGATCTTCCTGCCGTACGCCATCCCCGGCGTCGTGGCCGCGCTGCTGTGGGGCTTCCTGTACCTGCCCGACGTCAGCCCCTTCTACTTCGTACTGGCGAAACTGGGCCTGCCGCAGCCGGACCTGCTGGACGGCGGTCCGCTCTACCTCGCCCTGTCGAACATCGCGGTCTGGGGCGGCACCGGCTTCAACATGATCGTCATCTACACCGCGCTCCAGGCCATCCCGGCCGAGGTGTACGAGGCGGCCGAGCTGGACGGCGCCACCCCGCTCCAGATCGCGCTGCGGATCAAGATCCCGATGGTGGCGCCCTCGCTGGTGCTGACCTTCTTCTTCTCGATCATCGCGACGCTCCAGGTGTACAACGAACCCACCACCCTCAAACCGCTCACCAACTCCCTGCCCACCACCTGGAGTCCGCTGATGAAGGTGTACCAGGACGCCTTCGGCAAGGGGGACATCTACGCGGCCGCCGCCGAGGCGACACTGATCGCCTTCGTCACGCTCGTGCTGTCCTTCGGGTTCCTGCGGGCCGCGAACCGCCGCAACAAGCAGGAGGCCGCCCGATGAGTTCTCTTGCCGTCCGCAAGGCCGCACCCGCCGCCGGCACCACCCCGGGCACCGCCCAGGGGCCGCCGCTGCACCGGCGGATCGCGCTGGTCCCGACCGTGACCCTGCTGCTCGGCGCGCTGTACTGCCTGCTCCCGGTGGCCTGGGTGGTGATCGCGTCCACCAAGTCCGGTCACGAACTCTTCTCCACGTTCACCTTCCTGCCGGGCAGCGGCTTCACCGACAACGTCAAGGAGCTGAGCACCTATCGCGACGGCGTGTACTGGAAGTGGATGGGCAACTCCGCCCTCTACGCCGGCCTGGGCGCCCTGCTGTCGACGGCCGTCTCGGCCGTGAGCGGCTACGCGCTGGCGATCTACCGCTTCCGCGGCCGGGAGACCCTGTTCAACCTCCTGCTGGCGGGCGTCCTCATGCCGCCGGTGATCCTCGCCGTCCCGCAGTACCTGCTGATGGCGAAGGCCGACCTCACCGGCTCCCAGCTGTCCGTGCTGCTGCCGCAGATCCTCGCCCCCTACGGCGTCTACCTCGCCCGGATCTACGCCGCCGCCGCGGTCCCCTCCGACGTGGTCGAGGCCGGGCGGATGGACGGGGCGAGCGAGTGGCGGATCTTCACCCGGATCGCGCTGCCGATGATGGTGCCCGGACTGGTCACCGTGTTCCTGTTCCAGTTCGTGGCGGTCTGGAACAACTTCCTGCTGCCGTACATCATGCTCAGCGACGACGAGAAGTTCCCGCTCACGGTCGGCCTGTACACCCTCCTGGAACAGGGGTCGAACACCCCGGCCCTGTACACCCTCGTGATCACGGGCGCCTTCCTCGCGGTGCTCCCGCTGATCGCGCTCTTCCTGGTCGTTCAACGGTTCTGGAGCCTGGACCTGCTGTCCGGGGCCGTAAAGTCATGACCATGAACAATGCGGGGGGCCGGCGGAAGCCGCCGACCATCCATGACGTGGCGCGCGAGGCAGGGGTCTCCCGGGGCACAGTCTCGCGCGTGCTCAACGGCGGCCACTACGTCAGCCCCACCGCACAGGAGGCGGTCAACGCCGCCATCCGTCGCACGGGCTACGTCGTCAACCGGCACGCCCGCTCCCTCATCACGGGACGGTCGGACTCGGTCGGCTTCCTGCTGACCGAGCCGCAGGAGCGGTTCTTCGAGGACCCGAACTTCAACATCCTGCTGCGCGGCTGCACCCAGGCGCTGGCCGCGCACGACATACCGCTGCTGCTGATGCTGGCGGGCACCGAGGACGAGCGGCGGCGCATAGCGCGCTACATCACCGCCGGGCACGTGGACGGGGTGCTGCTGGTCTCCAGCCACTCCGGCGACCCGGTGGCGGAGGAGCTGTGCGCGGCGGGCGTGCCGCTCGTCGCGTGCGGCAAGCCGATCGGGCTCGGCTCCAAGGTGAGCTACGTGGCCGCCGACGACCGGGACGGCGCCCGGGACATGGTGCGTCATCTGCTGTCGCTCGGCCGCCGCCGGATCGGCGTGGTCACCGGTCCGCTCGACACCCCGGGCGGTGTGGAGCGGCTCGCCGGCTACCGGGAGGTGCTCGCCGAGGCCGGTGTCGACTTCGACGAACGGCTCGTCGTCTCCGGCGACTACAGCCGGGCCAGCGGCGAGGCGGGCGCCGAGCGGCTGCTCGCGCAGGCCCCCGACCTGGACGCGGTGTTCGTCGCCTCCGACCTGATGGCCCAGGGCGTGCTGGCCGCGCTGCGGCGGGCCGGTCTGCGGGTGCCGGATGACATCGCTGTCGGAGGCTTCGACGACTCCCCCGCGGCGGTCGCGGCCACGCCCGCCCTCACCACCATCCGTCAGCCCTGGGACCGGATCAGCAACGAGATGGTGCGCGTGCTGCTCGCCCAGATCGGCGGCGAGGACACGGCCGCGGTGATCCTGCCGACCGAGCTGGTCAAGCGCGAATCGACATGAGCGGCACGTGAGACGGTCGGGCCGGTCATCGTTCGGGGACCGACGTGAGTGGTCGTGGCGCGGGCGGACCGGTCACCGTTCCGGTGCCGACGTGAGTGGCCGTGGCACGGTCGGGCCGGTCACCGTTCGGGTGCCGACGTGAGTGGCCGTGGCGCGGGCGGACCGGTCATCGTTCGGGGGAACGGGCGGCACCGTCCGTGCTTCCCGGACCGGTCCGTCGCGGGTGGGGCCGTCGGCCGCCTGACGGTCGCCGACCGGTCAGGATCGGAGAAGCCGCCGAGCGGTCGCCCGGCTTAACGTGAGAGCACCGACGGAACACGCCGGTACGACACCGGCGCGCCGCGTCGGCCTGTCGGCCCCCACCTTCACCGAGGAGTACGCCATGACCGCGGGCGTCAAGACGATCATCTACCCCGTCAAGGACCTCGCCCAGGCGAAGACCCTGTTCAGCGCGCTGCTGGGGGTCGAGCCGTACGTGGACGAGCCCTACTACGTCGGGTTCAAGGACGCCGGCCAGGACGTGGGCCTCGACCCGAACGGACACGGCAAGGGCCTGACCGGGCCGGTGCCGTTCTGGCACGTCACCGACATCCGGGCGCAGCTCGCGGCGCTGGTGGCGGCGGGCGCCGAGACCGTGCAGGACGTGCAGGACGTGGGCGGCGGGCGGCTGATCGCGTCCGTGAAGGACGCCGAGGGGAACATGGTGGGGCTCATCGAGGACCCGGTGGCCTGAGACCGGGACGACACGGTGGCTTGAGACCGGGTTCCGCCGGTTCCGCCGCATGCGCATGCACTAGTTGCATACTCAACAAATGGCCGGTTCGGTGTTACCGTGCGGGTATGGCAGTGAACACGGCGACCGCCCGGCTCGAACAACAGTGGCGGGACATCCTGGCGGTGCACGCACGCACGATGTGCGAGATCGACCGTGTGCTGCACCCGTACGGCCTGGGCGCGAGCGACTTCGAGGTGCTCGACATCCTCGACGCCGAGTCGCCCGTGGAGGGCGGGCTCTGCCGCGTGCAGAACCTCGTCGGGCGGGTGCATCTGAGTCAGAGCGCGCTGTCCCGCCTCATCGGGCGGCTGGAAAAGGACGGTCTGGTCGAGCGTTCCGTCTGTGTGGAGGACCGCCGCGGTGTGTGGGTCGCGCTCACCCGCAAGGGGCGCGACCTGCACGCCGAGGTACTGCCGTTGCAGCGCGCGGCGCTGGCCCGGATGCTGACCGAGGAGCAGGCCGAACCATCCGTCAGCCCCTGACCCCGAGAACCGGGGGACGGCTGTCGCCGTCGGAGTTGACGACGATCCAGGTGTCGTCCGCCCTCAGGAGCTGGGCGGTGTGCTCGACCTTGCCGTCGACGTCACGCACCAGGGTCCCGTCGTCCGCCCCCAGGCGGTGCCCGTCCCCCGTGTCGAGCCGCCACAGCCGGTCCGCGCCCCCGAACACCGCCACCTGGCCGCGACCCGCGGGCGCGAGGGCGGTGACCGTGCCGCCCAGGTCCTGGTGCCAGAGCCGTTTTCCGTCCCGCAGCGAGTAGCCGACGACCCGGTCGGGTCCGTCGGCGCCGGGTCGCGCGGCCGCCACGACGAGCCTGCCGTCGCCGACCGTCGCCGACAGCGCGGGCCGCGCGGCGAAGGCTTCGGCCACCGGAGCGACGGCCAGATCCTCCTCGCTCCCGCTGAGCGGGATCTCCACCGGGTCGCCGTCGTCCGTGCCGGAGTACGCCAGTACGGCGGCGACGCCGCGAGCGTCCCGCTCCTTGAGCAGCAGGGTGAACGGGTCGGCCGAGACCACCATGGCGGTGTCGACGGGACTCTCCACCGGCAGCCGACGGCTCCCGACCTCCCGGCCGGTGGCGTTGTCCAGGGTCACCAACCGTGCCGAGGTGGTCGTCGCGTCGCTCGCGGTGCAGGTGACGACGACCCTGGTGGTGCCACCGGCGGCGGAGCCGACCAGCGGCTCGCACCCGGTGCCGGTGTCCGCGCCGCCGCCCTCCTTCTTGTCCGCGCCGCCGTCGCGCGTGCCGCTCGTCCCGCTGAGGCTCGCGGTCCAGCGGGGCGTGCCGTCCGCGAGGCCGTAGCCGTGCACCGCGCCGTCCGCCAGCGCCACGGCCACGCCCCGGTCGGCGGTGAGCAGGCCGTCCGACGCGGTGGTGAACGCGGGTACACCGCTGATCTCCCGCTGCCACAGCTTGCGGCCGCTGCGCACATCGACGCCCCACACGGTGTCGCACGGCTTTCCGTAACGTCCGAAGCCGACCAGACCGACACCGTCGACGACACTCGCGCTCATCGCGCACACCGACCCGCGCACCGGCGCCGTCAGGGACCAGCGCCGGTCCCCGTCGCGGGAGTCGTACGCGACGAGCGCGTCACCGCGTACGCGGACCACCGTCGCGGCGTTCTCGCCGACGGTCCACACGCCGAGGCCGCGCACCGTCGACGGGCGGTCGCGGTCGGCCTGCCACACGGGGTCGAGGACCGGACCGCGCAACCACACGTAGAACTGCCGGCCGGGCCACAGGGCGAGCAGCACGCCCACCACGACGAGCACGGCGGGCAGCGCCCGGCCGGGACGGATCCGGGTGAACGCGGCGAGGGCCGCGGCCGTCGCACCGAACCCGGCGAAGGTGCACAGGAACGCCAGCAGGATGGTCGGCATGGTGCCGTCGGGGCAGGGGTCGAGGTCGCTGCCGCAGGAACCGCCGGGGATCGACGTCCACCCCAGCCAGTGGAACTCCACCGCCAGTCCGATGACCGCCCCCGCCGCCACGACGGCCGCCGCGGTCCACGCCAGTGTCCACCCTGCGCGCGGTCGCGCGTCCTCAACCACCTGTGGCCCCCACCCTGTTGCGTACCGCGGCACCCCCCGGTGCCGCTCCCCCGTCGCAAGCGTCTGGAGCATAACGCGGCGGATCGGATCATGTCAGCGGCGTACCGGCCGCCGGAACCGTCCCCTCACTGCCCCGCCGCGGGCGACTGCGGCCGCCGGTCGGCCGGACGCTGCGGGGAGACCGAGACGGCCCGGAAGTCGCGGGGGCCGGTCCACGGCGCCGGTACCGCGTCGCAGCGGCGGCACAGCTCGTGGGCGATGGCCTCGTAGTTGACCCGCCAGCCGTGGAAGTGCGGCCAGGCCTCGCGGGGGCTGCGCTCGGCGCGGAAGTCCGTGCGCTCCAGCATCGCCACCGCCTCCTCGAACTCGGCGAAGGTGAGCTTGATCGGGGCGTCCGGGGCCGGATCCGCGTCGAACGGGACGTGTACCGAGCGGGCGATGTCCCGCAGTGCCGTGAACCCGGCGCGCAGCACCAGCCGGGCCTCCGGCGGGGCGATCCGCGGGGTCAGCGCGAGCTGCATGGCCGCCGCGTCCATCACGGCGACCAGTCCCACCAGCCAGTTGCGGTACGGCCGGGGCGAGCGGAAGGCGAGCAGCACCGGATACGTGGAGTGGCTCTCGCCCATGTCGGCGGCCAGCCGCTCCCAGGACCGGTACAGCTCGGGCAGGGCCGTCTCGGTGTCGACGAGCCACTGCCGGGCCAGGATCTCCGGGCCCCAGGCGGGCTCCCCGGCCCGGGACTGGAGCAGCGTGACCTCCAGTTCGCGCCGGTTGTAGGCGGCGTAGAGGGTGGGCAGGTAGGCGATCTGGAGGGCGATGACGACCGGGCCGGTGGCCGCCGCGACGAAGTCGAGCGCCGACAGGCTGATCCGCGCGCCGCTGGCGAACCCGAGGGTGAACAGACTGGAGCCCGCCTCGCGGAAGGCGGTCGTCCAGGACAGCGGGGACAGCGCGTACAGCAGCAGGCCGTAACCGATCAGGGCTCCGCCCAGCCAGGTCGCGAGCATGCCGATCAGTATCAGCGGGGCGAGCCAGGTCTGCGCGCGGTCGACGGCACGGTAGCCGCCGGACGGCGCGGCCAGCCGCAGCAGTCGGCGCAGCAGCCACCAGAGCCGGAAGACCAGCACGGAGTAGAGACCGCGCGGCACCACGAGGGTGCGCAGGATGCTGCTGAGGACGAGTAGGAGGACGAGTCCGCCGGCCACGCCGGAGATCCAGAGCATGTGGTCATTCTGGCCCGCGCCACGGCCGGTCCACGGTCGGCGCGATCGGTACGATCGGCAGGGCCGCACGGCGCGGGATCCGACCTCGCGCTCCATGTCGAACACACCGTCGCGGGGGTCGGCGCGAACCGCCCGCGGTGCCATCATGCTCCACGAATGCCGCACAGGACGGCAAAGGCCGCAGCAGGGAGCGTCGCCATGGGCCAGGAGCAGTCGGCAGTCCGGTTCAGCAGCTACCGCACGCGATCCGTGGACGAGTCCCATGACGCGATCGCGAGCCACTACTACGACCTGAGTCTGGACGTGCCGGGTTCCCCGGACACCTTCCTCACCGAGATGAGCGTGGTCGAGCTCGGTGAACTCACCGTCGGAGAGCTCAGTTTCGGCACCGAGGTGGCGATGGAGTTCGTCGAGCCGCGCGCCTACCACGTGGCCCTGCCGCTCACCGGCCGGTTCCGGGTCGGACAGGGGCGCGAGGCCGCCTCGTACGCGACGCCCGACCGGGCCCTCTTCCTCGACCCCGACCGTCCGGTCCAGGTCGACGAATGGTCCCGCGACTGCCGGGCCCTGGCCGTCAAGCTCGACCGGGCGGCGGTGCACCGGCGGCTGGAGGGCCTGCTCGGCAGACCGCTCGGAGGCCGTCCCCGCTTCGCGCCGTACGTCGACATCACGCAGGGCCCTGGGCTGAGTTGGGCGAACCTGGCGCGGTGGTCCCTGTCGGAGAAGGATGTACCGGGCGGGCTGCTGGGCCAGCCGTTGATCCGTGCGTCGATCGAACGGACCCTGCTGGAAGGCGTGTTGTACGCCGCCGGGCACAACTACCGCGAGGAGCTGGAGATCCCCGGCCCCCGGCTGCGGCCCGCGCCGGTGAAACGGGTCATGGACGTCGTCCACGACCGGCCGGCCGAGCCGTACGACGCGACCAGCCTCGCCGCCATCGCCCAGGTCGGCGTGCGGACCCTCCAGGACGCCTTCCGTCGGCATGTGGGCATGTCCCCGATGTCGTACGTCAACGAGGTGCGGTTACGGCGGGTGCGTGAGCAGCTGCGGACCGCGGATCCGCGGACGACCACGGTCACCGACGTGGCCTACGCGTGGGGCTTCAGCCATCTCGGACGGTTCGCGCAGCGCTATCGGACCCGCTTCGGGGAGTCGCCGTCCCAGACGCTGCGTACCGAGTGACGACGACCGGACCACCGCGTGCGGAATCATGTGCGGAATCATGTGCGGAATACGGACATGGGCTTCGCATTCCGGAGCGTCCGCGCCGTCGCACGCGCCTAGCCTTGATCGAATGGGGTGAACGGGGTCGGCGCCGCTCACCCCAGGCAGAGCCAGGGCGCGCGAGGGCGCGTGAAACGCCCGCGCTCTTCGGGACCGGCCGCTCCCCCGAGAATCCGGCGGTCGGGTTCCGTCGGCCGCCGGGGTGCGCCCCTTGGAGCTCCGAACAGCTCTCAGCCCCCGGGCCGGGCCAGCAGCGTGCGAACGCCCTCCGACGTGAGCGTCAGGGCATGGTCCGCGGCTCCGTCGATGGCGAGCGAGAGCTCGCCGTCCGGCCACTGCGCGGCGAGCGCGCCCAGCGGCACCAGGCGATAGCGCGAGACGAACGGCAGCAGGTGGGCCATCTCCGGTTCCGAGGTGAACACGGGCACCACCGGTTCCCCGCCCTGGTACTCCAGGACGGGCAGGGCCACGGTGGTGAGATCGGCGGCGCTCTCCTCTGGGACGTCGTCGGGTACCGGTACGAGCACGTCGCTGTGCGCGAGCGCGTCCAGCGCGACCATGTCCTGGGTGTTCTCGGCCAGCGCGGTCAGCGCCCGTCGGGCGGTGCTGCCGGCCTCGCGGTGGGCGGGTGTCTCCATCTCGGGTCCCCTGGTAGCGGTGGTCGTCGGGCCTGCCCCGCCCGCACGGGCACCGGGCGCGGCTGGGTTCGCGTACCCACGACGGTCGCGGCCATGCACGACTCCGCGCAACAAGCGGAGCGGGTCCGTCAGCCCTGGCGGTAGAGCTCGGTGAGCACCTCGATCACGGCCTGGGTGGCGGGGTGCGGATCGTCGCGCCACCAGGCGAGCCGTACGGCTACGGGTTCGGCGTCCCGTACCGGCCGGTAGACGACGCCGGGCCGCGGGTACCGGTTGGCGGTGGACTCGGCGGTCATGCCGATGCACCGGCCGGTGGCGATCACGGTGAGCCAGTCGTCGACGTCGTGGATCTCCTCGACGGCCGGCCGGGCGTCGGGGGGCCACAGCTCGGGCGTGGTGGTGCCGGTGCGCCGGTCGACGAGCAGGGTGCGGCCGCCGAGTTCGGCGAGCCGCACCGAGCGCCGACGGGCCAACGGGTCGTCGGCCGCCAGGGCACACAGGCGCCGCTCCAGTCCGACGATCGCCGAGTCGAACCGCTGGTCGCCCGGGTCCCTGCGCACCACGGCGAGGTCGCAGCCGCCCTCCGCCAGGCCCGCGGTGGCGGAGTTGGCGCGCACGAGCCGCAGTTCCGTCTCCGGGTGCGTGTCGTCCCACCTGCGCTGGAAGGCCAGGGTGTGCCGGCCGAGGGCCGCCCAGGCGTAACCCACCCGCAGCCGGGTGTGGCCCGAGGTGGCCTCCCGGACCAGGTCGTCGACCTCGGCGAGCACCCGCCGGGCGTGCGCGACGACCCTCAGTCCGGCCGGCGTCGGCGTCACCTCGCGGGAGGTGCGCCGGAGCAGCCGGGTCCCGAGGCCGCGTTCGAGCGAGGCGAGGGTGCGGGAGACCGCCGCCTGGGAGACGCCGAGGGCGATTCCGGCGTCCGTGAACGTGCCCTCGTCGACGATCGCGACGAGACAGCGCAACTGCCGAAGCTCCACCTGGACGCCATCCATGACTCAAGCGTATAGACGGATCAGCCTATGCATTTCCCGTGAACGGCGTCGTGGCCGACGCTCGGGTCATGCATAACGCTCCCCCGCGTCCGCCCGCCCCGGTCCAAAGCGCCCAGGGCGCCCGCGCCTCACTGGCCGGGGTGGGCACCATGGTCGGCAGCGGTCTGTCCAACCAGGTCGGTGCCGCCGTCGGCTCCCTCGCCTTCCCCGTGCTGGGCCCCGTCGGTGTCGTCGCGGTACGCCAGTACGTGGCGGCGGCCGTCCTGCTGGCGGTGGCCCGGCCCCGGCTGCGCGGCTTCACCCGGGAGCAGTGGTGGCCCGTACTGCTGCTCGCCCTGGTGTTCGGGACGATGAACCTGTCCCTGTACACCGCGATCGACCGGATCGGGCTGGGCCTCGCGGTGACGCTGGAGTTCCTGGGCCCGCTGGCCATCGCGCTGGCCGCGGCGCGCCGGCGGGTGGACGCGTACTGCGCGGTGGTCGCCGCGGCGGGGGTCGCCGTCCTGATGCGGCCCCGGCCCTCCGCGGACTACCTCGGGACCGGGCTCGGTCTGCTCGCCGCCGCCTGCTGGGCGTCGTACATCCTCCTCAACCGCACCGTCGGCCGCCGGATCCCCGGCGCGCAGGGTTCGGCGGCCGCGGCCGGTGTCTCCGCCCTGGTGTTCCTGCCCGTCGGGGCGGTGGTCGCCGTCACGCATCCGCCGACCGTGGCGGCCGCGGGGTGCGCGGTGGCCGCCGGTGTGCTGTCGTCCGCGGTGCCCTATCTCGCGGACCTGTTCACGCTGCGCCGGGTGCCCGCGCAGGCTTTCGGCCTGTTCATGAGCGTCAATCCGGTGCTGGCCGCGCTGTCGGGCCTGGTCGTCCTGGGCCAGCGGCTGGGCTGGGCCGAGGCGGCCGGCATCGGCGCGGTCGTCGTCGCCAACGCGGTCAGCATGCTCTCGGGACGGCGCAGGACGGCACCGACGCCCAAGCCCACGGCGAGCCCTTCCTCGTAGGCCGGCCACCGAACCGGTGACCGATTTCGCTCACCGAACCAGTCACCGAACCAGTCATCGAATCGGTCACCGAACCGATCGTCGAACCCCCGCCCGGAGCTCGAATGAGCCACGGGTTATCATTTGAGCACTGCCTAGCTCGAAAGATGGACCTGTGACTGTCAACGAGGACTCGTTCACGAACTGGAAGACCCGCGAGGAGATCGCGGAGTCCATGATCCCGATGATCGGAAAGCTGCACAGGGAGCGGGACGTCACGGTCCTGCTGCACAGCCGCTCCTTGGTGAACAAGTCGGTGGTCAGCATCCTCAAGACCCACCGGTTCGCCCGTCAGATCGCCGGCGAGGAGCTCTCGGTCACCGAGACGCTGCCGTTCCTCCAGGCCCTGACCACGCTCGACCTCGGCCCGTCCCAGATCGACATCGGCATGCTCGCGGCGACGTACCGCGAGGACGACCGCGGCCTGTCGGTCGCGGAGTTCACCTCCGAGGCCGTGTCCGGCGCCACCGGCGGCAACAAGATCGAGCGCCGCGAGCCGCGCGACGTCGTCCTCTACGGCTTCGGCCGCATCGGCCGTCTCGTCGCCCGACTGCTCATCGAGAAGTCCGGCTCCGGCAACGGTCTGCGGCTGCGCGCCATCGTCGTGCGCCGGGGCGGCGAGCAGGACATCGTCAAGCGGGCCTCGCTGCTGCGCCGCGACTCCATCCACGGGCAGTTCCAGGGCACGATCACCGTGGACGAGGCGAACAGCACCATCACCGCCAACGGCAACGAGATCAAGGTCATCTACGCGGGCGACCCGTCGGAGGTCGACTACACGGCGTACGGCATCAAGGACGCCATCCTCATCGACAACACGGGCCGCTGGCGCGACCGCGAGGGTCTGTCGCAGCACCTGCGTCCGGGCATCGACAAGGTCGTCCTGACCGCGCCGGGCAAGGGCGACGTCCCGAACATCGTGCACGGCGTCAACCACGACACCATCAAGCCGGACGAGCAGATCCTGTCCTGCGCGTCCTGCACCACCAACGCGATCGTGCCGCCGCTCAAGGCGATGGCCGACGAGTACGGTGTGCTGCGCGGCCATGTGGAGACCGTCCACTCGTTCACCAACGACCAGAACCTGCTGGACAATTACCACAAGGCCGACCGTCGCGGCCGGTCCGCGCCGCTCAACATGGTGATCACCGAGACCGGCGCCGCCTCCGCCGTCGCCAAGGCGCTGCCCGAGCTGAAGGCGCCGATCACCGGCAGCTCGATCCGGGTCCCGGTGCCGGACGTGTCGATCGCGATCCTGAGCCTGCGCCTCGGCCGGGAAACCACCCGCGAGGAGGTCCTCGACCACCTGCGCGACGTCTCGCTGACCTCGCCGCTCAAGCGCCAGATCGACTTCACCACCGCACCCGACGCGGTCTCCAGCGACTTCATCGGCTCGCGCCACGCGTCGATCGTGGACGCCGGCGCCACCAAGGTCGACGGCGACAACGCGATCCTCTACCTCTGGTACGACAACGAGTTCGGCTACTCCTGCCAGGTCATCCGCGTCGTCCAGCACGTCTCCGGCGTCGAGTACCCGACCTTCCCGGCCCCGGCCGTCTGAGCGTTGGACCACCCAGGCGTCCTCTCTGGTCGGAGACAGGACGCCGAGGGGGTCGCGGCACGCGCCTGACCAGCGCGACCGATAGAGCCGCGACCTACATCGAGGGCCGCCACCCGTGCTTCGGGCGGCGGCCCTCGGTGATCGCGCGAACAGCGAGGGAGTTCTCAGGGGGTTTCCGTCCCGCCCTACGACTCACTCTCCAGCCAGGCGTCCATGGCGGTTCGACCCCGCATCCCGTTGTCGGGCATGAAGTGTGCGTACGTCTCCAGCGTGATGGTGACCGAAGCATGGCCCATCCAGTGCGACAGCGACACCGGATCCTCGCCCGCGGCAAGCTGCACGCTGGCGTAGGTGTGCCGCCACCGATGGTGCATCATCTCGCGCGACGGCTCCCACCCCCACGACTCGTCCTCCCTACGCGCCGCGATGAGACCGGCCGCCGCCAATGCCGGCTTCATGGTCTTCTCGTTGAAGCTGCCGGGGCGGATCCGGTTTCGCCACTGCGTCGTGACAAGGAGCCGAACGGTAGCTGTCTCTCGGCCCGCGTTCCCTGGCCCTAGCCACGGCAGGGTCACCGTGACCGCGGGGAACGCCTCTGTGTACTCGTTGAACCGCTTGAGGAAGTCCGGGGACAAGGGGACTTGGCGCTCTTTCCGGTTCTTCGGCAATTTGAAGTAGGCCGTCTTCCCGTCCTTGCTCCACTGGAGCTGGCGGCGGACGTTCATGACCATCTGGTCTTCGTCGACGTCGTCGAGGCTGAAGGCGATGGCCTCGCCCTGGCAGGGCCCTTCAGGGTGCGGAGCGGGCGGCAGGTTCCAGGGCGATGAGCTCGGTGACGTTGAGCACCGGCCGCACGGCTGCTCCCGCTGGTATCGGGGTCTGGTCAGGGGAACCGGGGGCCGCAGCCGCCCGTGAGGCACCAGCGCTCGCCGTCCGACACGATGTCCACGTGCTTGCGCAGCCTCATGAGCTGCTCGGCGGCCTCGTCGGCGGTGCGCGGGGCGATGTCCTGCGGCAGGGTCTGCGCGCGGGTCTCAGGCATGGGCGGCTCCTGCTCGGTGAGGGCGGGTGGGGGTGCGGGTCACCATGAGCCGCTCCAGTCGCCGGGTCCGTCCCACATCGCTGCGACGGTCTCCGGCGTGCGGTGCTCGTCGCACAGCGGCTCCTGGAAGTGCATGGGAGGGATCTGCGCGACGCCCTTCGTCGGCTCGTCGCAGATCCGGCCGCCGACGGGTGCGGTGCAGCCGGACCAGTCGGCCAGACGTCCGGTCAGGGTGAGCCGGGTCAGCAGGACGGCGCGCATGTGGGCGTAGGCGTCGGCGGCGGTGTCGTGGCCGACGTCCTGCCACGCAGGGCTGCTGTCCCGCTCGTCCTCCGGTACGCCGTAGACCAGGAGGAAGGCGTCGGCGCAGCACTCGACGTAGCGGGCTCGCTCGCCGCCGCCGGTGTAGACGTACTTCCCGGCGCGGGGCCCGGCGGACAGCTGCTGG
This sequence comes from Streptomyces adustus, assembly GCF_009377175.1. Classification (GTDB taxonomy): domain Bacteria; phylum Actinomycetota; class Actinomycetes; order Streptomycetales; family Streptomycetaceae; genus Streptomyces; species Streptomyces adustus. Next base: position 31,008 of record NZ_VJZD01000023.1, on the reverse strand, counting down.
ACGGTGTGGTGCTGCATGGGCGGCTCCTTCCGTGCCGGGTGAGGAAGAGGCCGTCGGCCCGCGGGGCGAGGTCCGCGACTGGCCGACGGCTCCCGGGGAGCGCTCTGCCCAAGCTGAGCTACCGGGTGTGCCGGGCGGGATTTGAACCCGCGCCCCCTCCCCTTCGCTGATCTGCCTGGCAGCGAGCCAGAAGCGATCCGTGATCGCGGCAGACCATCCGCCGTGGTCGGCGAAGTGGCCCGCGCGCCCCTGGGGATTCGGCACCGAGGGCGCGCGGAGATGTGAGCCGGCCCCGGCGGAGCGCATGCCGCCGGGGCCGATGCGGTCCTCGCGGATACCGCGTGTCGCGCCCCTGCCCGGCGTACGACACAGGGCTCACGAGCGCTGGCGGCCGCACACCCCGGCGCTCGTGAGGTCGTTGTCCGCTGCCCGGCCGGGTGATCCCAGTCCCGTATCTGGGGTCACTAGTCGGCCCTGCCGTGCGCGACGGCCGGGCAGCGGAGTCGGTGGTGGACCGCCGCCGTACGGCGACCCTCAGCGCCGCCCGGCGACGGTCCGGTCCCTGCGGCTGCGGCTGGTGCGTCGCAGGGCAGGGCGTCTGAGCGGGGCGGGCCTCGTCAGGGTCAGGCGGTCGCCTGGGCCGGTACGCCGTGGCATCGGCGGGCGCGCTGGCGGGTGGCGCTCTCGGCGCGGACGACGTCGATCGCCCGGAACAGGGGCTGTCCGGCAAGGTTGCGCATGGGCCGGCCCTGCTCGGTGCAGGCCTGGTGGAGGTGGCCGCGGTACTTCCAGTTCCTCACGACGTGAGGTGTGACGCCCGCGGCCTCGGCAGCCTCGGCAGCCGTCCACAGCGTGCTCTGGAGGTCACCGGTCAGGTCCATGCTGCACCTCCGGTGCGGACGAAGGGGGGAACAGGAAAAGGCCCCGCGGGAGCCGCGAGGCCTTGCTGAGCGTGGACATAGTGATCCGCGCTCAGGATCATGCGTGATGCACGGCGCGTCAAGCTGCGGGTTTCTCGGGCGCGTCGCCGACCTGACCGGCCGGGCCGGGCACTGCGGTGCCTCAATCAGCCGTCCATGCCGCCGGAGATCGATTGAAATATCCCACGCAGATTCGGAAGCACCCAGGGACGCAACTGAAGGTCACACTGGGGCGGACACCGCAACAGGTACGGCGACTTCTCCTGATCCCCAATATGTTTCCACTCAACGCACGCGGCCTGGCCTTGCAAGAAGCCTGCATCGTACCCCTTGTCGTATCCTGCCATGTAGGCAGGATTGGTGGGGTTCTTCGGATCCCTCCCCTGAAAATGTTGCCCCGCACACGCGGCAAGGTAGCCGTGGCGGCGCCCTAAGGCGTAACCGTCCTTGTAGCCCTGGGCGTAGTCGGCTGCGTCGTCCTGGCGGAGATTTGGCGCTATCCCTAGTGACGTGGAGTCGGGTGCTGCGGAGGCCTGGGCGACGACGGAGGGGGAGGAGGCGAGAGCAGCAGCAACGAACACTAGACTGAGCCGGCCAAATAGTCGTCCGAAATCCATGACGCTTTCCTTTGATCGACTTAATCTTTGAGACGGTCAACCTTCTGACGGGGCATTGATACCAGGCCGCCGGGTTATCGATCGCCCAAGGGTCACCCTGTCCACTCACCCCATGTTGCGCTTCGTCCCCGGTGTCGTCATCTCGAATCTTCCCGGTGCTTTAGGCGTGTGGTGGCGACGAGGTCTTTGACGTGGCGGCGGTACTCGTCGGGCCGGTACAAGGTCTGGCATTCCGGGTTCTGGCACTCGATGTACGGCTCGTCGCCAATCAGGTGGAGGTCGCGGCACTCGGTGAGCCAGGGGCCGCCGCACCGCGCGCAGGGGGCGAGGCGCTTCGTCTCGGGGGCCCGGTCGCGGCGGGTGAACCGCGTGGCGGCGGTGTGCCAGTGGGCGACCTGCGCGGCCGGGTTCCCGGAGTGCACGACCGAGTGCGCGCGGCGCAGCGGCTCGTGCGACTCGGTGGCGAGCGGGTGCTCCTGGAGCAGCCAGTCGACCGCGTGGAAGAGCGTGTTGACGGACTCTCGGATCCACTCGGCCTCGCGGATGCCAGGGCGGCGCAACGGCTGATCGCGGTGGTGGTGCAGGGCGCGGACCGTGGCGGCGGTCTCGGCCAAGCCGCCGGCGATGTGGTCGATGAGCAGACGCGCGGCCTGGCCTGGCCAGGGGGTGGTGTCGGTGGGGGCGCCGTGTGTGCTGGCGGACGGTACGCCGCGCTGCCCGTCCAGTGCCTCCAGGGCGACCAGGTCGAGGAGGTGGGGCAGGTCGGCGAGGTAGTCGCCGGTGCGGTCCACGCAGTCGGCGCAGTGGATGGGGGTACCCCAGGTGACCGGGATGTCGTGGTCGGTGCCGGTGGCGGTGCGGCGGTGCTCAGCGCGCCGCCAGGCCGTGTTGCAGGGGCCATGGCACGGGGCGGGGGCGGAGGTTGGCATGCGGCCTCCCCGACGGGTGGGCGGTCTCGGGACATGAACGCGAACGGCTCCGTCCGCTTTCGGGGACGGAGCCGCTCACGGTGATTCAGCAACTCAGGGCGTGGCACGCGCCTGTCGGCTTGATCCTGCAACACTCATCACGCAAAGCGCAATAAAAAGCCGCAAAGACGAACAAACGCCCCTTCGGTCTCGCTACTGACCGAGACCCCACATATTCAGCAGCCGTTCGGTGAGGGGGTGCGGCTGCTTGCCAGGAGGGGCGCACTCCGGGCAGAGGTTGACGGGCCTGGTGCCAGACCAGCCGCGGAGCCCTTGGAAGCAGCTCACGCCTACGCAGGTGTCGCTCTCGCTCCTCAGGCGCCGGACCTCGGCTTCCGCCACAGCGCGCAGGCGTGCGGCCTCCCGGTCCCGGGCGTCGCGCATCTTGCTGCATTCGTCCGCGTCCCAGTACATGTCCTCGAAGATGTCCGGGTCGCCGAACAGTCCTTGCAGGATGTCTTCCGTCACGACGTCGTACCAGCCTGTGGCGAGCGCGGCTTTCACCAGCACGTCCGCCTCGGTGCTGCCTCCGGCGTTGGCCCGGTCCTCCCTGCGGGTCTCGGACCGGTCGTGCGACCAGGCTTGTGCCATGTTCACGAGGTCGATGGCGCCGCATCGGGTGAGGTGCTCGTCGCAGTGGGTGAACGTGGGGTGATCGGGGTGGTGGCTGCAACCGGGGATCTCACAGAGGGGCCAGGTGTTGCCTTGGCTGAGGAGCCAGAAGCGCCGTCGTCCGCACGTCACGACGGCGCCGTATTCGGGGTCGGCGGACTCCACGGTGAGCCTCGCCTCGCGGCCGTCCCCTGACAGCAGGCCGGCCAGCTCCAGCACTGCACCGTAGGGGACGATCGTTCCGATGAGCTTCGACTCGAAAGCCTCAGGCGCGTACTCCGGGGGGCAGTCCGACCAGTCGGAGCGAACGGGCGGGAGGGAGGCGCATTCCGCGAGGAGTGCGCCCAGTTGGAAGACTGCGGGTGCAGCGGCTGCCATCTCCCGGGCTACTGCGGTGTAGCGGCGTCCGGAGGCTCGTGCAGCCTCACGGATGGCGGCCTTGCGCTTCTTGTCCTTCGTCACAGCGGGTCCTTCCGCAGCACGCCCACGCCCGTGCCGCAGCAGGGGAAACGATCAAGGTTGGGGTGTGCGCGAGTCTGTGACCCTTGTCCGCGTCCCGGTGCGCGTGGGTGCTAGCCGGTCGGGAGTCTGGCAGGCGCTATCTGCCGCGGGCAGCACAGTAGCGCACTGCCGCCGCCGTCGCGGCCGTATCCGGTCGCGCCCCGGGTTGAAAGCGCCCGGCCCTGGGTGCGCCTTCCCTGCGGAATATCAACCTCCTCTCACCAAAGCGCGATTGGGCATCTATCTTCGGAGAATGACGTGGTGGCAAGCGGCTCTTTGGGGTCTGGCGGGGGGCGGTGCCGCCTCCCTGGTCTCACTGTCCGCGGCCGTGCACTCAGCGGGATACGAGTGGCCATGGCACGGCAAGCGCAAGGCCGAGCTACCGCCGCGGCTGTTTGTCATGGGGTGCGGGTTCATCCTGGGCGCCGTCGTCGCGGCAGCCGCTCATGACCAAATTGACGGGCCCTGGCCCGCATTCATTTTCGGAGTCGGTGCACCAGCCACTATCCGGGGCATCATGTCGGGCGTGGAGGTCCAGCCGAGAGCAAACTCTCTGGCGCAGGGGCGAAGGCCGTCCGAGGTCATGAGGCGTGAGCGCACAGCGCAGGAGAGTGCCCGTGAAGACGCGTCCTGACACACGGCTCGCCCGCCTTGCCGATGCCGCCCGCCCCACCCGTCCCTGGCTTCGAGTGAAGGCGTCCGGCTGGTGGATCCGGGTGCTCGTCGCCGGAGGCGCTCGCCTCACGCTTCCTGCCGTCTCGGGGCTGAGGCTTATGGACCTCAGCCGCCTGAACCTGAGCCGCACATGGCTGCTTGAGGCGGACCTGCGGCTGGCGGACCTGAACGGCGCGGACCTGACCGGCGCGAACCTGACCGGCGCGAACCTGACCGGCGCGAACCTGACTGGCACGCAACTGACCGACGCGTACCTGAACGGCGCGTCCCTGAACGACGCGGACCTGACCCGCGCACGCCTAACTGGCGCCTCCCTGATCCAGGCGGACCTGACCTGCGCGAACCTGAACGGCGCGGACCTGACCGACGTGAACCTGAACGGCGCAAACCTGACCGGTGCGAACCTGACCCTCGCGCGCCTGACCCGCGCGCGTCTGACCGACGCGAACCTGACCCAAGCGGACCTGAACGACACGTACCTGATTGGCGCGCACCTGAACGACGCGGACCTGACCGGCGCGCAGCTGCTCAGCGCGAGCCTGACCGGCGCGCACCTAAACGGCGCGAACCTGAACGACGCGGACCTGACCCGCGCGCGCCTGGACGATGCTGCCCTGGCCCACGCGAGGTTCTTCCGCGCGAGCCTGACCCGCGTGAGCCTGACCGGCGCGAATCTGACCGGCGCGTACCTGACCCTTGCGGACCTCACCAGCGCGAACCTGACCGGCGCGGACCTGACCGACGCAAACCTGACCGAAGCGAACCTGAACCACGCAGACCTGACCGGCGCGAACCTGACCGGTGCGAACCTGTACGGCGCGGACCTGACCTTCGCAGACCTTGTCGACGTCGTTTGGTCAGAGCGGACAACGTGGCCTGCTGGCATCAGGGACACAATGCGGCACCGGTCCGTGCCTCTGGGGGGCGGCCGATACCGCGTACAAGGGTCCGGTAACAGCGGCGCAGATCTGGTCGTACCGCCTGTACCGGTCGGATAGCCGATCAGGGCGAGGCGTTCGGGACAGGTGAAACGCCCCCAGAAGTTAGGGCCGCTCCCCTGTCCGGGAACGGCCCTGGTAGGGCTCCTCCCCTGTCCGGGATCGGCCCTGGGATCGCGGGCCCGTTGGGGTCCTCGTCGCCGGCCCAACCGTACGTACGCGCCGCGCATCCAGCAGACCAGCCGCGAACTCACCGCGCGTGCCGGTCACGTCCGGCGCGGCCTCACGCACCAGGCCAACGACGACCCGCAGACGGCCGCCCATCGTGCGCCCCAGCGCCTCATACGTCTCCGCGCCGGTCCGCGCGATGAAATCCAGCTCTTCGGCAGGCTCTCCCGGCCGGTCCGTTGCGTATCGCTCCGCGACCGCGACGAGGACCTGGACGGCCAGGCTCACGTGTTCACCGGTGACGTCCCGGACCAACCCGGGCCGCAGCTCAGTAAGGTTCTGCATGCGTCAGCTCCATCTGACGTGGCCCCCGGTCGGCGTTTCCTAGGCCCCGACCGGGGGCCGACTTGTAGGTCCAGGCAGCAGCGCGTGCCGCCACCCGGTGCAACCGTAGACTAGTCTACGGTCGATGGCCGGGCAGTGCCACGCGCCCGGAAAGGTGAGCGCGTGTCGGGAGAGCCGAACGAGGAGGTGGAACGGGCCATGGACGCGTTGGAAGGCCTGTTCAAAAACACCGAGGACCCCGCCGAACGCTTCAAGCGGTTGTCCGAACTGCTCGAAGGATGGCCGGACTTGCACCAGGGCGTGCGCCTCCTGCGCCAACAGGCGGGCGAGCAGCTTTACAAGGGCGGCCAGGGCATGACGTACGGCGCCATCGGCGACCTGATCGGCGTGACCGAGAGCCGCGCCCGCCACATCGTCAAGGGGATCACCAACCCCTCACGCCAGAAACGCAAGGCAGAGGAAGAGGAGGCGAAGCGTGCAGAGCGCGAGCGCCGAGCAGGAACTGACGGAGGCGAAGCAGGAGCCTGACCGCACGGCCACCGCGGAGCCGACCGGCGCCATGGGGGCCTGGGCCCGACGCTGGTACTCGCCCGCCGCCGTCTACCGGCTGTGGGATGCCGCAGGGAATCTCCTCTACGTCGGGTCGGCGTTTGACCCGGAAAAGCGCTGCCACGGGCATAGGGATAGGCCTTGGTGGCCCGAGGTGGCCAGGCGCACCGAGGAGTGGAAGGAGAGCCGCGGGGCGGCGTATACCGCGGAGCTGGAAGCCATCGCGATGGAACGCCCCCGGCACAACGTCATGGGGACGCCCGAGTACCGGACGCCGGACACTCCCGCGATCCGGCGGCGCAACGCCCTGGCCAGCATCCGCGGGCGCTACCTGCGCCAGTCGGGAGAGCTGCGCTCGGAGATTGCCCAGGCAGCCCGCGAGGCAGGCTACACGTGGGCGCAGGCGGACCGTATGGGCCGCGTAGCGGAGGTGGAGTTCCTTGGCCGCACGGACCTCTTTGCCGACTCGGTGAAGCGACGCCGAAGGGCCCTGGCCGAGGAGACCGCCCCCCGGGCATAGCGTGACGCGCGGCGGCCCCCACCAGTTCGGTGGGGGGCCGGCCTGCACCGCTCGCCGATGAACGGCGCAAGGGCCCGCCGCGCACACAGTTCGTCGGCCGACTCGAGCCGGGACGGGGCAGCGCCCCGACACGAGACGCGAGCAGGCCCCGGCCGCTGGGTGCGGCAGGGGGCCTGACGTGCGTGAGGAGTTCGATCGAATCAGCATCCCGCTTGCGTCCGCTGGGGCAGGATGTGGGGTCATGCCAGAGTCTCCTGACAGCCAGCTTCCCGTACGTTGGTTCCTGCGGGGCCCCTGGAAGTCGTGGTGGGCCAACTTGGCCTACTACACGGCATTCATCGGGGGCTTGGTGATGTCGCCCTGGTTGAACTTTCACCTGCGGGGCAGCCAGTTCTCGGCCTTCGCGTTCGTTCCCATCGTCGTGTCCTTGTGCCTAGCTTTGTTTGCAGCCTTCTCGCTTGACAGACGTCCGCCTGGAGATTCGGAGTCTCGACGGCGTGTGCTTGATGCCGAGCGTGAGCTTGAGGAGGCGTTGCGGAGGCGTCCTCCTGTCTTTCCAGGCGGTGTCGGCCAGGGCGAGGTTCCGCATCAGCGTGCGCCTGAGTCTGCGGACGCGGCGCTGGTGTTGCCGGAGTTGTGGAAGGTGACTCACTCGCGGCTTGATCACTATCACGAGACGGTTTTGGGGCAGGCGCGGCGGTCGTTTCGGAGTGCGCAGCTGGCCATGTGGCTGGGGTTTTTGCTGTTGGTCGCGTTCGTGATTGTCGCGGTGCGGGCGAGTTCGACGGCGGGTGCGGTGGTGGCTGGGGGGCTTGGTGCGGTGTCGGCCGCTCTCGCTGGGTATGTGGGGCGGACGTTCATGAAGTCGCAGGAGGCGGCGTCTGCGCATCTGCGTGCTTACTTTGATCAGCCCCTGGCGTTCTCGCGGTATCTGGCGGCCGAGCGGTTGCTGAGGAACAGCGAGCTGGAAGGCACGGCGCGGGCCGAGGTGGTGGCGGCGCTGGTCTTGGCGGTCGCCGATGTTCCTGGCGCCGGGAGTACTGGCAGGCAGGAAGGCGCGGCAGCGGAGAACGGGCAGGCGGAGCGTTCTCCGGCGGCACCCTAGACCGGCGGCCTCCCACGCCGGCCACGACCCAGGTCGGGGCACACGCCCCCATCCGGCACCTCTCCCACCGTTCTGCGGCGAGACGCGAGCAGGCCCCCCGCCGCTGGGTGCGGCAGGGGGCCTGACGTGCGTGCGGATTCAGACAGTTCCGCGGCGGCGCAGGCACCAGAGGAGCGGCGCGAAGGCCAGGGGGCCCGGTGTCATCGACGATCAGCGCGGTCGGTCTGATCACCTGCTGCATCCGCCAGGCGAGGCGGGCGCGGACATGCGCCGCGCCCCACGGGCTGGTGGTGATGAAGTTCGCCAGGGCCTGCCGGTTGCCGTCCTCGCCCAGGCGGGCGGCCATCGGTTCCACCGATTTGCGCCGCCCGTCCAGCAGCAGCCCTCACAGATAGAGCCCGCCCCACCGGCGCTGATCCGCCCGCGCGAACGGCTCGAACATCTCTGCCGCGAAGTCCTCCAGATCACAGCGGACCGCGGCCAACTCCCCACCCATCACGCCCGATCAACGACACACCCGATCAAGCGGACACGCCACTGACGAAACAACCTGACCAGGCACTACTAGTGGTCGTTGAGGTAATAGTGCCTGGCCATGCCGTATTCGTGGTAGAGCGGCCCCAGCCAGATTGCGATCTCGATTTCCTCGTTTTCAGGGAGGTCGTACCGGCCCCCCTGTGAAGCTCTGGCGGAGACGCACGAGCCCTCCCCGCCCGTGGCGTCAAGTGCGTAGGCAAAGCCCCAGTCGCCGGGGCCATCCTCGTAATTTACTTCGAGGTGGGGAGTCCGCCCGTCGGCGTTCGTATCGCAGAGCGTGACGATGTCGCCGTGCTCAGCGATGTAGATCGTGCCGCCCTTGCCGGCGTCCGTGGTGGTCCACGTGTGGTCCCAACCCCCCGAGGGCGGGTCAACAGTTGCTGACGCCGACGACGCGGTAGCGAGTACCCCACTGGCGGCGATAACGGTGGTTGCGGCCAAGGTCGCGATCCGGTGACGCATCTTCCCCCTCTTCCCGCTCGCTCGGCCAGTCCGGCGAGCGTAGTGACGCTATGTCATCCAAGTAGACGGTGGACATATTTTCGATCAACTTTCTCGCGTGATGGGCCTGGCGCCTGAGGGGTCGCACGGTCCACCACGGAGCAGTAAATTCGAATGCGTGACCGATTTCTTGGATACTGAGGGCGCGCCTCCCCCACCTTCGGGGGCGACGGTGCGTGCGTACGGTCCATACGAGGTCGTACGGATCAACCTGCGCGTGGCCCGTGAGCCGTATCGGGGTGTGGTGCGGGCGCACTACGACTCTCCGGACGGCCGGCGGGCGTACCGGCTGACGCTGTGGCCGCGCCCGGATGCGGCGCCGAACGGCTGGTACTGGTGGGATGCGGTGCGGATGACCCGGCGCGATTACCGCAGGCCACAGAGCTAGACTCGAACATGTGAGCGATACTCCATCCCCTCTTGAGCTGCTCCGCTTCGCCCGGCGCGTGGTGGCGCAGCAGGCCGCGGCGTCCCTGGCACAGATCGACGGGTGGATCGCGACGGAGGAGCGGCGGGAGGCGGAGCGACTGCGGGGCGAGGAGGCCCGGCCCGAGCCGCCGAAGTGGGTGGTCGAGCAGGGGCTGAACCGTGACAACGTGGTCGCCGTACACCAGGGCCGCTGCTGGGATGCGGGCAAGCGCCGGAGGCCGGTGACCCGGGACCAGGCGGTCGAGGCGCTGCGGCAGCAGGTTCCGGCGTGCACGCACTGCCGCCCGGATACGGCGCTCGGGATACTGGAGTAGCCGACCGCCTTCCGCTTAGCGGGCGGATCACGCGCACTCTCTTGCCGCGCATCTCACTCTCCCCCATGCCATAGTGGAAAACAGGACACTCACCCCATCGGGGGAATGCGGGTCAAGAAAGAATAGACCTGGCTGTCCACATCGAACGTTCTCCGAGCCTGGCGGGACCTACCCGACCAGCGGTCACCCTGAACCCGATTTCCTGACCAGATATCGAACCTTGGGGAGAAGTGCAGTGTGCGCATACCGGGCATCTCGAATTCAGCACTTCGTGACGCTGGCAGCCTCAACCGCCTTGGCTACCGGGGTCGCTTTGCTTCCCTCCAGCGCATTCGCTGCGCATCAACAGGCCGCAACCGCGCCAGCACGGCCGCACGCCGCGCTCCCGAAGTCGGGCACGACAAGCGTAATCACGATGCCGAAAAAGCACACGCTTTGCAGCGATGTACATCAAGCTGGAGGCCCAGGCGGGAAAGACGTTTGGGGTGACCCGAACGATGTCGGGTGGTACAAAGAGGGATATTGTTCCGGCCGGATACTGGGATCCGCATCGGGGAGATCCGACAGGGCTCTGTGCCACAAATCCAAACTCGACGATCCTCAATTTCTAGCCGCTTTTTCCACCAGCACTCCGAATGAGCAGGGGTACAAGGACGGCTATATCGCGTGGTATCGCGCCTCTTACAGGTTCTGCCCTATTCCCCCGGCAAACCTCCCGCCCTTCTCTCGATAGCGCCTTGCGCAGAGGGGACCACCGAGGTGGGGGCGGGCAGGGGCTGATCCGCGGCAATGCTGTGGCGGTGCGCCAGGGCCGCTGCTGGGATGCGGGCAAGCGCCGGAGGCCGGTGACCCGGGACCAGGCGGTCGAGGCGTTGCGGCAGCAGGTTCCGGCGTGCACGCACTGCCGCCCGGATACGGCGCTCGGGATACTGGAGTAGAGCCGCCCGCTCATCCCCCGTGCGGGCGGCTCACGCCGTGTGTGTGCAGAGTTCAGGGTCGGCGGCGGAGACGTAGGCGTCCTGGGCCGCTAGACGACACCGGCCGGGGCCGGTGGCGGGATTCGAACCCGCGTTACCCGCTTGATAGGCGGAAGTATCCGCTGCCTGCGCACCTGCACGTCATGGACGGTAGCCGACCGGGCTCGTGTCAGGCATCCGGGTTTCGCCGGGCCCGGGCCACGAGGCTGACGGGCGGACGCTTGCCGTCCGGTGACCTGGGGATAGGTACAGACGCTCCGGTGGAGACATAGAAGGTGGCGGGCAATTTGGTGTCTTCGTCTGTCCTTGCCGAAGTCACCTGCTCCAAAGTCAGTCCCCTGCTGCACGACAGGTCTGCGTCGCGGAGGTCGGCCTCCTTGAACGTCGCCTGGTCCAGGCGGGCGTTCGTGAGCGTCGCCATGAACAGGCTCGCCTCCGTGAGCGTCGCCCTGGACAGGTTCACGTCCGTGAGCGTGGCCCCGGACAGCAGGGCCCCCGTCAGCGTCGCCCCGACCAGGATGGTCCTCGTGAGCGTCGCCCCGGACAGGTCCGCCCCCGTCAGCGTCGCCCCGGCCAGGCCCGTCCCCGTGAGCGTCGCCCCGGCCAGGCGCGCCCCCGCAAGCGCTGCCTGGGACAGGTTCGCGTCCGTGAGCGTCGCCCTGGACAGGTTCGCGTCCGTGAGCGTCGCCTCGGACAGGTTCGCGTCCGTGAGCATCGCCCCGGTCAGATCCGCCCCCGCGAGTGAGGCTCCATGTAGGTCGACGTGGGTGAGGTCGGCGTGAGTCAGGTCGGCGCCGTCGAGGTGGAGGCCGTGGAAGTCGAGTTTTTCCCGGCTGTCGACGTGGGTGCGTGATTCGGTCCGGGTGAGGGCGGCAAGGGCTGCTTGCACGTCGGCGGCAGGTTCGTCAGTCAGGGGTTTGACTGCGTCCAAAACTTTCGGCGCGCGGTCGCGGATGAAGTGGCCCAGGACGCGAGCGGCGTCGGTAGCCGCCTGCTCGGGCGCGTCCTGCACGATCTGTTCCAGGGCGAGGATGCCGCCAATGCGTACGTAGATCTCGGGTGAGCCGAGGCGTTCAAGGGCTTTGGTGAAGCGATCGGTGATCTGTCCGCGTCGGGTGAGGCGGTAGGTGCGCGCGGTGTAGAGCAGGGCGATACCGGCACCGAGCGCGGCGGTGAAAGCAACCACGGCGGTGCGAAGGCCGGTCACGAGGGCTGCGGATCCCTTGGCCAGTTCGTTCCGGTCGATGTACTCGCCGTCGATGACGTATGGGCCGCGCCACACCAGCCACGGCAGGACACCGAGAATCACAAGGGCTCCGGTCACGATCAGAGCCCTCATGGCCCATCGCTGGGCGCGTTCCTTCAGCCGGACGCGTGCCCGGCGCCTCTCCAGCTCGGACCCGATGCCCAGGACCGCGTCGTGAGCGCGCAGCGCAGCAAGGAGTACCCGGCGCAGCGCAGCACGGAGTACCCGGCGGGTGATTCGTCGCCTCATGCATCGCTACATGCCGTTGGGAGGGTTTTCGGTTGCGGCATCCCGTGATCGACATCGGCCGCCGCCACGGTGGAGGTCAAACGCGCTCCGGCATCCTGCGTCCACGCGATCGGGCGACTGCTCTGTGCTCTGGTTGCGTTTCGGCGCGCGGGCGGAAGTGATCCACTTCAGCCTTGTGACGTGGAGTTTCCCGTGGATGTCGCACTTGCCCAGCTCGCACCTGCGCTGCCGACGGGGCCGGGCTGGTGGTACGAGATCAAGCTCGACGGTCACCGGACGGTGCTGTGGCGGACGGCGGACACGGTACGGCTCCAGGCGCGGTCCGGGCGGAAGGTGACGTCTTCCTGGATGGACATCGCGCTCGCCGGGATGGAGCTGCCGCCGGGCGTGGTCCTCGACGGTGAGGCCGTCGTCGTGGTCGACGGCCGGATCTCGTTCGGCGCGGCGCAGTCCCGTGCGGCGTCGTCGCCGGCTCGGGCGCGGCAGTTGTCGGAGACGCATCCGGCGCTGTTCATCGTGTGGGACGTCCTGGCGGTCTCCGGCCGGGACCTGCGGGGGCGGCCGTACGTGGAGCGGCGTGCGGTCATGTTCGACGTGATCGGGGCGCTGCCGTCGCCGTCGGCGATTCAGGCGGTGTCTGCGACGGACGATCCTGAGGTGGCGCAGGCCTGGTACGACTCGCTTCAGGACACGGGAGTCGAGGGCGTCGTCGCGAAGCTGGGTTCTTCGACGTACCGGGCGGGGCGGTCGTCGTCGTGGCGGAAGGTCCGTCACGCGGAGACGGTGGACGCCGAGGTGGTCGGCTACACCGGTACGCCCATGCGGCCGCGGTCGCTCGCGGTACGTCTGCCGGACGGGCGGACGTCGCTGTCTCAGAGGCTGAGTGCTCCGCTGTCGGCGCAGGTCGCCGTGCACCTGGTGGCGGTTCTTGCGGGCGGGAGAGGGCGGACGTCGGCGGGTGACGCGTACTCGGCGGTGGGCTCCGGCCTCGTCGTGGAGGTCCTGGCCGGCACCACCCGGCATGCAGTCGTGACGGTCACACGGATCCGATGACGACCGGCGAAACGCTCCACGGGACTGTGGTCGCCGGAAGACATCGGCGGCCGGCCAGGTCGGGGGCACGGTGTGGGCGACGTATGTCCCAATCTCAAGGTCACGGGCCAGAACCGCCTGCCAGTGACCTGGGTGGATAGGAGCGCACAGAGTTCGATCACGTGCGGCCGACAGCATGAGCCGACGGCCCGACGGCACAGGCCTAGTCACCTCCCCCCGTCGGACCTTCTGTTCGCAAACCTCCCCTCCGCCCCGCTCCGTCCCGGCTATCGTGTTTTGCGCTGGTCGTCTCGGCTTGGGGAGAGGCCGTGTTGGACTTTTCAGACGTAGTAGTGCTGGTGCTCTCAACCGCAGGGGCCATAGCGGTCGTGTGGGACACGACAAAGGCAATCCTTGGGAGCCGGCGCGGAGATCTAACGATCCGACAGACCCGGGATTGGGACGGAAGAACAGTCAGGCGGCGAAGCGCGGGTACAGGCCGGCTGAGAAGGCCGGCGGCCAAGAGCGGGATCGCGGGCGGAATCGCGGTCGGGGGTATCGCGGGGAGCATCACGACAGACGACGCGATGATGATCCACCGCGTCGTCATTGAGAACGCCGCCGAGGACGCAGTCCAACGACCGGCGGCCGCCGACGCGGACCTTTCGGCGGACGAGTTCGACCACCCGTCCACAGATGATGAACAACTGGTCGCCGAGGATGCAGCCGACACGATCAACGCCACCCTGGCGCGAATGCTCGTACGCCTCGGCCCACCTCCCTTGAGAACAGACGGCGGGGGCCTGGCTCCCACATCGAGCGATGACGACGGATCAACGCGGTGAACAACGGGGAACAGATGCCTGCCAGGCAGCCTTCTGACAATGACGCCGTCCTGTCGGCGGGTGCCAGTATCGCCAAGCAATGGAAGGACCTTGGAGCCGAGCAGCTCGAGGTCGCACTGCGCGGTTTGGAGCCGCAGCTTCGCCGAGAGCACCGAGAGCACATGCAGAGCCTTGCGATGCAACACGAGGCGGAGCAACGGCAGCACGAGGACCGACTGCGGGCGCGGGCGGACCGTCGGCAGACCGTGGAGCTGATCACGGGGGCGGTCGTCGCGCTGGCCATGCTCGGGGCCGGCGTGTACGTGGCTCCTGAGAACGGGTGGCTGTCCGCGCTCCTGTGCGGTCCCAGCCTGCTGGCTCTCGCGAGGGTCTTCGTCTTGAGGCAGAGCGGCCCGGAGGACATGCGCGCTGTCTCACTGGCGGGGCGGCTCGCCACCAATGCCGTCATCCAGGTGCAGCAGCCACAGCAGCCGCAGCCGCCCCAGTTGCCGCCCGTCCTGTAGCGAGGTGGGGCGCGGCCTCCGAGCGGGGGGCAGGCAGGCGCTGGCGGAAGTGCCGGTGCAGTGCCCGGGCGGCGCAGGCCTACACGCCCTACTCGCTAGCGCCTCACATCCGCCCTCCTGCTACGGAGGCGTGCAGCTTGGACGCGGCCAGGTACTCGGCGTACATGGCCATGGCGACCGCATCGCCCCTGTCCGGCGAGCGCCGCACCTGGTAAGCGGGGCTCGCCGATCGGTTCGGGGGTTACATGGCTTGGGTTCCCGCCACAACAGCTACGGCCCAATGGATGTTGGACCCGTCAACTTGCATGGAGAGGTTCTGTGGCTTTCCGCGATCGGTGTAGACACGGCCCACGGTCACCGGGGTGCCGCATTTGACCTTGCTGGGATCTTCATCGTGAGGGCCATAGTGGATAGTCACAGTGCCTTTTCCGGTGCACAGGGCGTGAATGCTGTAGACGCCTTCGGTTGGCTTGAAAGCCGGCAGGTCTTCGCTGCGGCTTCCCTCAGTGACAGGAACGAGGAAGCTGGGCTTCTGTGGGAGAGCGAGAGAGTCCCGGGGGCTCTTCGGGGAAGCGGGTGCCGAGGGTGCTTTGGCTGCCGCGGATGCGGAGGTGGCGGGATGAGTACTGCCTTCGTCCTGTGCGGAGCATGCCGACAGAAGCAGAAGAAGCAGAATGACCGGCACGGGCGCGACTGCACGCATACGGTTTCTCCTTGGCTACAGACGTGCGCGCCTCAGCCAGTTGGACCGACCGAGGCGCGCGAGCGTGAAGTACCTGTTAGTTCGTGAGACGTCTGTTACTTGATGACCCAGCCCTCTCGGTACGGCGCCCAGACCTTAGCGTAAGTCTTATCGCTGACCGTGCAGTTGCTGTAGGTCTTGTAGGAGTACCCGTACACGTTCTCTTTCATGATGCCGTAGTCGCCGTAGACTGTTGAGTGGGCCTTGACCTTGCCGCCCACCTCAACGCCGAGTTCGGAAGTCCAGCTCTTGCTGGCGTTCGCATTGACCTCGGTCTTGATCTTGCCGAGCCACAGGATCTTTCCTTCACCACTGAACGTGATGGAACCGCCGAAAGTCGTGGTGCCTGACTTCTTGGAAGTGAACTTGAAGTCGATAGAGGAAGACCTGTCATTCTTCACGAACGTCGAGTCTTTGACGGCCATGGTGTTCGCCAAGTTCGAGGTGATTTTGACAATCTGTGCGTTCTCACACCTCACTGCGTCGGGGTACAGATCACCGCCGCTGGGCTTGCCGTTGAATACGGGCTCCTCCACCACGTCCGCTTGGCCCGGAAGGGCGGCGTCCTCGCTCAACTCCCCCGTACCGTCTTCGCCGCTGACAGCGTCGGCGGCAGGAGCGTCGGTGACACTGCCGGGCTCGACAGCCGCACCGTCGGCGACCTCGGCCGGTGCAACAACACCGCTTTCCGGATCTGTGCCGTCAGCGAAGGCCGGTACCGCAGTTGTCAACATGATCAGACCTGCAAGACCGGCGATGGCGCTGACGCTGGACCTACTCTTCATGGCTCCCCCAAGTATGTGCGCCACCCTCCGGGCGGCGAGCAACGTTCCGAAGCTCATCATGCACAGGACTAGGAAGCACGTGAATTGAGCAAGGTCAGAGGGTGACTGGTGATTATTCGGCCAAGTACCGAAAGAAATCAGGCAGATGTCGAGCCGAGACCGACTCAGGACCGAAAAGGGAAAGCCCGCTTCCCTTTATGGGCAGCGGGCCCACAACAATGAACCTTCAACCTTCCGACGCCCTCTGCGGCTGACTGCTAGGCGGGCGGTCGGCTTGTCAGTCACTTCGCTTCAGTCCCTTCGCCGGTGCGGCGCGTCGGCCGGTCCCGGCGGGCCTGATCCTCGGTGGCCGGGGCGCCCTGTTGTTGGCTGCTGCGGCTCCGTGCTTCGCGGGCCTCGTAGTAGCGGGGCGCGTCGCGAGCGTCGGCGAGATCGTTCTGCGCAACGATCGCGGCGAGCGGCAGGAGGGACAGCAGCAGGAAAATCAGGGCGGCGGGGGTGTTGCCGTACAGGTACTGCTGAGTGGCGCACCATGCGGACCAGAGCGCGTGGAGGGCGTAGAGCAGGACGAGGACGCGGTCGACGCGGGTCACTGTGGCTGCCCTCCGTCGGTGTCGTAGCCGCGCGGGTGGTAGGCAATGTGGCGCTGGGCTGCGGCGACGAGTGAGGGGTGTGCGGGCTAGGCCAGGCCGATGGCGGCGAACGCTTACTCCTCGTTTCCTGGGCGAGGCTGGCACGCACCTGGCGCCGTCGAAGGCGTCCGGGACGGTCGACGGCAACGACTGCTCGTACGGCATCGAGGCCGAGAATCTCGGCGACGGCAAGGACACGTACAGCCGTGCCCAGTACGACGCCTGGGTGCGGATCAACACGGCGATCTGCCGCGAGTACGGCTGGTTCGCAGAGTTGGTCGCCTGCCACCGGAAGACGTCGGTGGAGGGCAAGCCGGACCCGGCCGGACCCGTCGAGGGCTATGGCACCAGGGCCCGCTTCGAGTTCACGCCGGGCCAGTTCCGCAAGGACGTCGCCGAGCGGCTCACCGCCGTGGAGAAGCGCGTCACCGCGCTGGAGAAGAAGGGAACCTGATCATGGCTCAGGAATCGACGAAGCGCACCGTCCTCCAGACCACGGTGGGTGTGGCTGTGATGCTGCCCCAGATCGTGGCGGCGTCCGGCGTCCCCGAGTCGCTGCCGTGGGTGGCGGGCGCCCTGGCCGTGGCTGGCGGGCTCGCCCGGGTCATGGCTCTGCCCGGCGTCCAGGCGCTGCTCCCTGGGTGGCTGCGCACTGACACGCAGACGAGCCGGTGACGCCCCCGGAGTCGACTGCGGTCGCCGTTGAGCTGGAGCGGCTACGCGGGACCGTCGAAGCTGGCTTTGCCCGTGTCGACGGGGCGCTCGCGCTGCTGGTCCAGCGCAACGACCAGACCGACCGGCAGCTCGCCGACCATGAGCAGCGTCTGGACGCGATCGAGCGGAACCGGTGGCCGGTCCAGGCCGTCACTGCTCTGACCGCTGTGGGCGCACTCGCGGTGACGTTGTGGCAGGCCTCCGGCCGCTGACCTTTGCCCCCTCTCGCCTGCGGGCGAGAGGAGGCCTTTCGTCATACCCTAGATGTGGCGTCTCGGCACATCCATTCCGCCGAATTGCTTCACTGCTGGGTGATTCCTTTCTAAGGGCTGTCCCGCAAAAGCTGGCTGGGTCGTGAACCGGGTGCTGGGCGGGATACTCGCGAGACTCCGACACGGCAGCTGTGGCAGCCTGCGGACATGCCCGAGTTGCGTGTTCATGCAGGCCGTCACTACGCCGTCCAGTTCCACTACGCGTTGCCGGACGATGCCTGGTGTGTGGAGCTGAGCGAGGCTGTCCCGGCACCGGCCGCGTGGGCTGAGATTCCCAACGCCGAGACACACCTGCCTGGAGCTGCCTTCCTGGTGGCGGTGATACCCGACGAGGATCCGGGCCTGGAGCCGACCGTCCACATCCACGGCCACGACGAGCACGTCATCCCCTACGAGATCATGCGCTGGTTCATGGAGCAGGTAGCCGAGCAGGTTGACCGCTGCCGTATCGCGTTCGAGCAAGGAGAACCTGAAGCGGTGGAATGATCACGCAGTGACTGGTGTGATCACGGCGTCGGAGCCTTCCTGGATAACCCCGTTCAGCGGGCTGAGCCCACGGCAATTCGGCAAGCTGATCACCGCGTTACGACGCGAGGGCGTAGACCCTATTCGCAGAGGTCGGCCATGGAGTCTGCCGTTGGAGGACCGAGTGCTGCTGGTTGCCGCGTACTGGCGGACGAACCTGACGCTGCGGCAGCTTGCCCCGCTCTTCGGGATCTCGAAGTCGGCCGCTGACCGCATCATCGACCACCTCGGTCCGTCACTCGCCCTGCAGCCGCGCAAGCGGTTCCGCAAGGACGCCGTGCTGATTGTCGACGGCACGCTGGTCCCCACTCGTGACCATGCGGTCGCCGAGCAGTCCAAGAACTACAGGTATTCGACCAACCACCAGGTCGTCATCGACGCCGACACCCGGCTCGTCGTCTCCGTTGGCCGGCCAGTGCCCGGCAACCGCAACGACTGCAAGGCATGGGAGCTATCCGGCGCCAAGGCCGCCGTCGGCAAGACCACGGTGATCGCGGACGGCGGCTACCGAGGCACTGGCTTGGTCATTCCACACCGCCGCGAACCCGGCCAGGCCGAACTCCCGGCCTGGAAAGAGGAGCACAACGCCTCCCACCGCAAGGTCCGTGCCCGGGTCGAGCACACCTTCGCCCGCATGAAGACCTGGAAGATCCTCCGCGACTGCCGACTGAAGGGTGATGGCGTTCACCAGGCCATCCTTGGCATCGCCCACCTCCACAACATGACCCTCGCTGGATGACCCGAGGGGCCCGACGCCGAGCTGGCTGACTCAGCTCGACAATCATTGCGGGACAGCCCTTAGCCTCGGACCATGGATTGGTTCATGGCGGCGATGGTGGGAGCGGCCGGCGGCGCCTCCATGGAAGCTGTCGACATCATCAAGGCCGTCAAGTGGCACCGTCAGATGCCGTGGAACGTCCAGTCGGACACCATTGATCCGCCCCAGCGCAGAGGTGATGTGCGACCCGGCGAGGAGCACCTCCCCGCCCCCGGTTGGAAGGCGTACTGCGTCGCCGGGGTGCTGCGGTTGTTCGTCAGTAGTGCCCTGACTGGCGTTGTGGCAGCAAGCTATCCGCAGAGCACGAATGCGCTCGTTTCCTTTCTCATCGGGCTGGGCGCGCTGTCCGCTGTCCAGCAGGCCACCACACTGGTGCCGCTGATGGTTAAGAACGTGGGCCGGGCTGCTCTGGGCGGCGTAGTCGAGGCGGCGCAACAGCCATCACAGGCCCCCATACCTGGCCCCGCTCAGCCGAACGGTGGTCCGCCGGGGGTCCCGACGGGTAGTCATATCAGCGGGAATCCATCGCCAGCCCCTGGCGTCGCCGGAGAGCAGGAACTGACAGGTGGAGGAGGTACAGCGTGATGGTTGCTGCCGATTCCTTCGCGGGCCGCGTTTTGGCCGTGTTCTCACGTCGTTCTCCCGGCTTCCGGCCTCCCCTGAAGGCTTCTGGCCTGCATACGCGGGGTGGCAGCGCGGCGTCTCCTTCCGTTCCAGTCCTGGATGTTCCTAGGCCTCATGCAACGCCCGACGCCGAAAACGCAATGGAGAGGCTGGTTATGGAGACGGCTGGCTGGAAGGCCGCCCCTCCTCAAGAGCGGCTCCAGTATCGCGGCGATCTCCTCAAGATCGAAGAATTTCTGGACGCTGCCGCCGAACACATCGCCTTCCGCCGCTCCCTCCCACGCGGCTTCGACGGCCTCGATCTGACCCTTGACTTCCTGCGCGACCTTGGCCGCGAACTCACCCGTGCCATTGCCCGCGACCTCGCCCGTGTCCGCCGGGCGGTCGTATCTGACGTCAGCTTGGACCCTTCCCGCGGCCTCATCATCGACCTCTACCGTGAGCTCGATGCGAACCTCGTCACCAGCCGAGCCGACGTGCTTCACCCTGCCCTCCACCTCGCCGGCGCACTCGCCGCCACCATCGACATCGCACGCGAACGCCACCTTGACGAAGTCCGCGGCAAGGCCGACGTCCTCCGCGTCGCCCTTGTCCGCGCCTCCGCCCTCGCCGTCGGACTCGACCGCAACAACGTCGGTGACTTCACCGAACCTCAGGGCAACCTGACGCACGCGGCAAGCAACTTCGTTGGCGCCGACCTCCGCACCGTGGACCTTTATGCGGTCGACCTCTCGGGGATCTCTTGGGACGGCAGCACGAAGTGGCCCAACCATCAATGGGAAGTTCGCATGCGCAGAGCATCAGTGGAGGACCCTCCAGGATCCGGCGTCTTCACGGTCCTGCCCGAAGAGGACCGCGACCGCGCGGGTCGTGGTTCCCTGTCGCCAACCGCATGAGATGGCACACCTAGAGCGGCTGTCGGTAGGCCACCTTGCCCGGGTTCTCCTCCGCGCCGCGCGCCTCGTAGAAGGCGAGCGCCGGGGGGTTGTCGGCGTCGGCGGTCCACTCCAGCCGTGAGCACCCAGTGCGCCGGCCGACCTCGACGACCGCGTCCATCAGGGCTCCGGCGACACCGCGGCGGCGCGCAGTCTCGCGGACGAACAGCTCCTTCAGGTAGATCGAGGTGTCGGCTCCGGCGGCCGGCCAGTGGAAGCTGTAGGAGGCGAAGCCGAGGAGGGCCTGGTCGTCGTCGCGGGCGAGGAGGACAGTCGCGACGGCGCGTCCACCGAACAGCGCGGCGCGCACCTGGTCGACGGGCGCCGCGGTGTCGGGGCCGCCGTAGTACGCCTCGACCTCGCCGAGCAGCATCGCGATCTCGCCCGCGTCCGCCTCAGTCGCCTCGCTGATCCGCACTCTCGCCCCTCTCACCGGCGGGCAGCGCCAAGAGCTCACGCAGTACCCGCAGTTCACGTGTCTCGGGCACCCTACGTGCGACCTGGCGGGCGCGGTAGGTGATCAGCACGGACCTGTGCTCGGGCGGGAGGGCGGTGATGGTCTGTGCGGCGAGGGCCGCGGCCGCGCCCGGGTCGCCGTCGAGTGCCGTGCACATGGCCTGGTCGAGACGGACGAGGGCGATGTCCATGCGGTCGGTCGTGGGGTAGAGCTCCAGGGCGCGGGCGTGCTCGGCGGCGGCCGCGGTCGTGTCGCCGAGGTGGGTCCAGGCGTTCCCGGCGTGGAAGCGTAGCTGCGACTCGGAGTAGCCGAAGGCGGACGCGGCTCGACTCTCGTCTGGGAGCCGGCGGAGCGCGGTCTCGGCTGCCGTGAGCGCGTCGGCCGCGGCCGTGTGCGCGCCGAGCTGCGCGTGCGCGCGGGCCTCCAGGGGCGCCGCGAGGGCGGGCCCGACGCAGGGTAAGGCGCCCGCCAGGTGCCGGGCGCGGACCGCGAGCTCGACGGCTCCGCGTGCGTCGCCTCCGTAGTAGAGCTGGTAGGCCTCTTGCGCGTACATCCAGGAGAGGGTCGCCCGGTCGTCGGCTGCGGCGGCCGCGGTCCGGCCGGTCCGCCACCAGGACCGCGCCCGGTCGTCGCCCAGCTTCAGCAGGGTGAGGGCCATCAGGCCCGACATCTGTGCGGCCGCGATCGTCAACCGCCGGTGCGCTGCCGGGGAGTGCCGGTGCGTGAGGGCCAGGCGGAGGTCGCCGAAGTCGGCGGCCAGGTCGGGTAAGTGGTCGGCTTCCGGCCGGTAGCGGGTGGCTCTGCCGTGGCGGGCGACGGTGAACTCCCACTCGCCGAGGCCTGCGTCCGTCATGGGCCCGGACGCCAGGCACTCCGTCAGTCCGGCCTGGAGGGCGTCCACTTGTTCCATGACGCTGGTGCCTGAGTCGGCCAGTGCGGCGAGCTCACCGTCGGCGTGGAGTGCCCTGTCGAGGGTGGCGGCGAGCTCGGGGGAGGGGTGGCGGCGTTCGTTCTCCAGGTCGGCGATGGTGCTCTTGCCGCAGCTCGCGAGCTGCGCCACGTCGCGGAGGGAGAGGGGGCCGCGGAGTCGGCGGAGCGCCTGGGCGAAGGTCTCGTGCATCGGGTCTCCTGGCTGTCCGCTCTGTCCGCACAGTTGCGGACGCCTGCAGACACCTGGGTGCTATGCCGGATGGCCGGTACAGGAAACGCTAGTGGTGAGCCCGCTGGTACGTCAGCGGATTGAGCCTGGATGACCCCCGCGGCCGCGGCACACGGCCCGGGGCGTGGACGACTGCGAGGAGTCGACATGGAGCACGGTAGCGCCGCCGTGGAGGACGCGGCAGGGCGTGCGGGACATGATCTCCCGGACATCGCGACGATGCGTGAGAGGGCCGCTTATGCCCTGAGCGACCAGGTGCCGGACGATGGCTGGGAGACGCTCACGGAGTTGTTCCGGGGCAGTATCTGCGAGCTCATCCCTGCGTGTGCGGCGCTGATCCCCAGGGTGCCGAAGGGTGACACCCGGAGGGTGCTGGTCGCGGCGGCCGTCGACGAGGCCAGGAGGAAGCTGCGCATTGGGGACGGTGGGACGGTGGCGCTCCGGCAGTCCCGGGCGCGGAAGCTCGCACGGTGCGTGAGCGTCTTGTGTCACCACTACGAGGACCTCACTAGCGCAGACGCGTGAGCCCCCATTTGCTGGATGGGGGCGCCGCTTCAGCCGTGTGGAGGCGCCTCCACCCACGAGGGTGGACAACGCGTCCCAGTGTTCGACGGGGCTGTCGCTGCGGCGGCTGATGAGGGAACGCCGGGCACCCCACCAGGAGTAGGACCCCGATGTCGGCGGGATCGGCATCGGCACTGGGAGCGGCCGACCCCTGCACCCCGTCGCGGGGCGGCCGCTCAGCAGACGAAGTCGGCGAGCGACGCTTGCGGCCTGCCAGACCTGGTCCTGGGCGAGGCTCTGGCTGCGACGCTCCTGGCGGATGCGATCGCCGATGGCCTGACGCCGCTCAGGGAGCCAGGTGTCGTCGTCGGGCAGGTCTTGCACTCGCCCCACACCGAAGCGATCTTGATCGAATGCCCGCGAACCGCATTCCGCCTCTTTCGATCATGATCGACAAAGAGGGAGGCCTCCGAGGCATAGTCGATCAGCAACGGTGGCCCGTCGCCTGCCACCTGGGAGTGCAGCCCCGCGGCCATCGGTCATATGCCGCAGGGCTAGATGCAGTACGCCAATATCGAACGCGCGTTCGCTAGAACGAGTGAGTGACTCTCTACATCGGCAACCGTTAGACGAGATGCAGACAGAACGCGGTTACTACGCACCGGAGAACTCCCGCCAGGCGAGCCGTTGGGAAGCGCGCCAGCCTGCGGGAGACGGCCCCCGCGCCAGCAGACGGCGCGGGGGTACGTCATTTTCCCACCACATCCGCCTGCCAGATGCCTCCCTCCACGTCTCTTCGACGGGCCCCCGAGGGGGCCCGAGGGAGTTCCCGTCGCTGAGGGGGGCCTGAGGGGGTGCATCGCGAAAGGTCGTGAATACCCGTGAAAGACGCTGAAAGGTGCCATTCCCCTGGTCGCGCCGTGATCACCACACGCGACTCGGACCACGCGCCCTCCGGCGTGGAGTACCCGATCTTCCCGGCCCCGGCCGCCTGAACGTCGACCGACTCCAGGCCCCTCTCTGGTCGGAGAGCGGGGGCCAGGCCGGTCGCGGCGAACACCTGACCGGCACAGTCCGGCAGGCACTCGCCGCGACCAACCCCTGAGGGCCGCCACCCGCACTGCGGATGGCGGCCCTCAGCCACATACCGGGTTCGGACCCAACACAGAGACGGCCAGGGGCCGTTGCATGTCGGATCATCGCGGTACCGTCGGCCCATGACGTCTGAAGGCGAAACGGCCGGACGATTTAGGCCCAAGGACTCGGGCGACGATTCGTCGCGGGGTGAGCGACATCGCGTACTGGCCGAAGCCCTGAACCACTACGGGTTGTGGGACCACCTGCCGGCCGAGCAGCGCGGATCCGCGATGGCCGACGTCGCGGCCGGCAGCTATCCGCTGCGCCTCGGCCTTCTCCTCGAGCAGATCGTGTTCTGGGCGGACGGGGAGGAACTGGCCGAGGGCGGGGTCGAGGAATTCCTTCGGACGCTGGCCCCGGCCCTGGCACGCTGCGGCGTGGTCCTGGAGGTGGAGACGATCCGGGACACCGACGACTACACGGTCTCGATCAACGGAACCCGCTACGTGGTGCTGAGACCCGAGGACCGGGAGCACGGGGATTCCTGGGCATTGGCGACTGTCCGTCCCCTGGCCGTTGTCAACCGACTGCTCGCCGCCGCCGGGCGGAGCCCGCTGCGCGTTCACACCCTCCACACCACAGGGGGGAACGACGGACTCGCCCTCCTGATGGACCCGCGAGCCGCCGAGGCGATGCGAGCCAGCGGCCTGTTTTCTGAACACAACGTGCCGAAGCCGGCCGAATGGGAGTGAATGCCCGCCGAGGTTGCGGGCGGCCCGCGCTATTCCGATCCGGGGCCTGCTGTCGAAACCCCACGGTGTGCATGCTGTCGGTGTGCCGTCCTGGCCCCGGCCGATCCGCCCTGGCAACGGGATGTGTGGCTGAACCCGTCGACGTTCGAGAACCTGGACCGCATCTTCCACACACTCTTCGACGACTTTTGTGACGCCGACGAGCCCGAGCGGTTTCCCCGCGTCAGCCGAACTGGCTCTGCATCCAGTCGGAGACGCGGCTCAGTCGGCCGGCCGCCTTGGCGGGATCGCCCGTTCGGGTGGGCTGATCCACTTCGAAGTCGTGGCCGGTCAGGCCGCTCTCCTCCTCGACGATGCGAGCGACACGGTAGGCCTGCTCCATGAGTGCCAGCGCTTCCGGACCCGAGCGCCCGTATGCGACCTCGATGTTGGCTGTGTCTCCGCAGTAGTCGAGCTGTACCCGCCCCGGCGGGCCGACCGTCTCAAGGGTCAGGCTGTACAGGTACTCCGCGGACTCGACCGACCCTATGTCCCGCGAGACCCGATCGAGGATGCGGTTCCACTCGGCCCGCTCCCCGGCGGAGGGCCGGTACACGGGCAGCTCGGCGTCGTAGTCGAAGTCGGCGTTGAGGAGGTCGAGTGTCTCCTGAAGCGTCAGGCCCGGCCGCACCCGTACAAAGGAGATGTCGTAAGTCACCGGAGTGAATGTACGTACGCTTCAGACGATCAGCGACCGCATTACCGCAGCCGCAGGGGAACCGCGGGGAACACCGGCGAACCAGAGGACCCGCTCGAGCGTCCGAGGCCCCTGAGGCGAGGTTGATCGAACCCCTACAGCGGTGGCTTCCTGGCAACCAGCGGCAGCGGCCAGCCGGCACAGGCCACGAGTGCACTGCCGTCCTCGGTGAGGAAGATCAGGGTGGTCCATGTCCGATCGGCGGCATCGATCAGCCCTGTACGCACGGGCCGGCCATGTTCACTGACGAGCTGCACCGCTCGTTCCAGCCCAAGAGGTTCGAGTCCGTGCATCCGCATGCGCTGAAGTCGGCCCTTGAAGACTCCGGCATGTACGCCAGCGGGTTGTGCCCGGTCTGCCACCCAGTAGGTGGCGCCGCTGCGGAGGGTGGCCAGAGCTATCACAGACGCCTCGTCATCACCGGCCAACAGCGATTCCAGCACATGCCGTTCCATGGTCACCCCCGTCTGGATCCTGCGGTACAGCAGTCAGGTACCGCAACCCCAGCAGCGAACCGGCGCATCGCTTACAGAAGCACTGATGGTCGGAGTCGACGCGGCCGGCAGTGAGCCCTAGCCTCACGTCATGAGTGACGCAGTCGAGGCAGAGGATGCCGTCGAGAACCGCTGCCTGAGAGCAGCCCGCATTCTTGCCCCGTGCGTGAGCTACTTCGTAGAACGGGTCTCGTTCGGGGCCGTGGACGACGGCGACTGTGTGGATGTCTTCCTCAGGGAGGGTCCGCACAAGCCAGACGTCGTGATCTCGCTTACTCATCTGCACCACGTCGAGACAGGAGATCCGATCGCGGTCCAGAGCTCCTTCATCGACGAGATCTCGGTGGAGTACCTCCCGCGGCTGCCACACCCATGGCCTGACGATGCCATCGGTCTCATCGACCGCTCTGCCGATCTCCCCGAGTTGGTGCGGCTCCGGATCGCAGGGCCTTCGGAGGTCGATGTCGTCGCATCCCGCCTCACTGTCTACACCGCGATGAGCGACGACGAAGCGAGCTTGCCGCTACATGGATGAGCATGGCCCAGGCGGTTGCTGTACGGCAGCGAAGTACGGCAACCACAGCACCGACCCCAACCAACAGCGCCCTGCCAAGGCCGCGCAAAGGCCGGTTTGACCGTCAGCGACTGATCTCTACAGAGCTACGGATCAGAAGGTCCTGCCGGCAAGAGACGACTCGGACTCTCGTCCCGGGTCGCCCGTGGGTGACGAGAGATTCCGCGCCGCTGAGTTCAGCGCAGAGCCCGACGCTCGTCTACACGGCGTGTCGGCACACCCAGAAACACGTCGGGTGCCGCAAAGCCATAGACGATGTTGAACGTTTCCAGTTCATAGGACCAGGCCCCGCCACAACTGCCGACGAACCGGTAGTTGATCAGCCATTGCAGCCATTGGCCGGGAGCCAGGCGAACGGCAGGCGGGCGCCGATTGCGTCGTGGCATGGCGAACATGCTCACCTCCGGCGGGTCCACGCGCAGCAGCCCATCGACCTCGCGAAGGATCGCCCCGGGCGCCGACAAATCCCGTACTTGCATGCGGGGTTCGAAGGAGTCGGACTCCCGCATGGCGACCTCGTGAAGGGCGGTACTCAAGCTCGGGGGCAGCGAGAAGGCCGTTGGTGCGGCGTTTCTGCGAGCAGCTCCAGGGCCGCCGCGCGACTCCTTCGTCCACGACGTGCGCACCCGCTGAACGACAACATCCATGGGGCCAATCATCAGCCGGGACGCCGCACTGCGGCGACAGAGTTACGTGCCGTGCCAGAACCGTGCCAGATCGAGCGGGGAACCACGAGGAAAAGCGGCGAGTCACAGGCAACTCGAAGCGATCACCCATGGCCCGGAAGCCGCAGCTCACGACGTATCCCCCCACCTCGCTCCTAAAGCGGTGCCGGGAGTGGCGGCCCCTGAGGCCGTGGCTTCAGATACCGCGCTTGGCCGGCACACGAAACACCGGGCCTCGGGTGCCCAGCAGCCCGGGCACGGTCTGCCACAGGTCTGCCCCGTTCACCCGCTCCCACTTCGCGGTCGCCCGGGACTGCGCCCACTGGACCACGGCCATCGGAACCAGCATGAGCGGCGGCATCAGCTGATGCGTTGCCAGGCCGATGAGCATCATCCAACAGACCACTCCGCCCACGAATCCGGCCGTGCGCCGTAGCGACAGCCGCTGCGCCGCGTCCTGGCCGGTGTGCGGTTGCTCTTCGGCGCTGTCGATCCGCACGGCATGCTCGTACGTGCGGCGAAGCCGGGCGGGGAGACGGAAGCGCAGCGGCAGTAGCAGCAGGGACACAAGAGCCACCGCAACTGCTCCCACCAGGAGGGTCTCCAGCCGGTGAGCCGCACCGATCAAGACCAGCAGCAACCCTTCGGACAGTACCGCGCCGCCGGCCATCATCGATGCGCACGTCTGCTGGAAGTACACCACCCTTATCAGCCCGGGTCTGGCGTCCTCGGTCATCGTCCCAGCTCTCTACCCGTACACCCGCACGGGCAGGGAAGATCCAACGCCGTGTGGAGCGCGGCGTCAACAGACCGCGCGTAAGTGAGAGGCACACCAGCCCGAGGTCGAGCGCCCCGCGTATTTGCTTTGGGGCGAAGAGGTCGTGGGTTCGAGAACGCACAGCCCCGACTCGGTCTTCAGCCGGAACGGGCGACGACCTGCCCGACGACGGAGAAGCGCTGCTCACACTCCGGGCAGGTCGCCTCGCCGAAGGCATAGGTCAAGGCGCGCGCGATCTCCTCATGGCCGTCGGCCCGGGCAAGGTCGTAAAGGCGCCGACCGAGACCTTCCAGGGTGCCGGGTTCGGCCGGATGGAGAGGGAAGGTCTCGACGTCGTCGTCCGAGAGGGCGTGGTCCTCCGCTGTACTGAAGAAGCCCCGCTCTCCGATAATCACCCACAGCGACGCGCACCCGTCGGGGTCTGGGCACTCGAGCTCGTATTCCTCGCTGACGATGCCCCAGATCAAGTCCTCCGCCCAGTGGATGTCGCCCTCCAGGTTCAGGACCGCCTCGACCAGATGGCAGTAGTCATTCCGGTCGACGGTGACCTGCCGCCAGCGGTTCGCGGCGCCCAGCAGGCGTGCGACTTCCGGTGCGTACTGGTGGCGCAGGTTCCGGGTCTCGTGTCGCTGGTCGGACTGGACGAGCAGGGCGCCGGCCAGGTGGAGGGCCGAAGCTGCCGTGTCGGCATGGTCGCCCTGCGCCATGTCGGCCAGCGTGTGCAGCACCAGCGGATGGGCGACCTCCAGAGAGCCGTTGTGATACAGCTCCGTCCAAAGGTCGCTCCAAGCCTGACTGTCCCGCCCCGTGGCGGCACGCTCCAGCAGGGCCCTCGGACGGTCGGAGCCGGCGTCGTCCGTGCGGGGGACAGGAGAACTCGTCGTCATCCCGGGTATCCAAGCAGACGACGCCGGACTCGACCGCGCACACCCTTCGGGCATCACGCTCGACCGGCGGGACTGACGCCCGTCGGAACACAGCGCGATCACGTCACCGCATCAACCGGCCACGGGCGCAACTGGGAGCGTTCGTCGTCCTCACCTGCACATATACGATGCTCAGCCCGGGGTCCCGGTGAATGGTTCGACAAAAGGTGTACCGACATGCTCGACCCGCGCCAGGCCCGCCGAACGAGGCTGCGTATCTGGCTGCACCGCGCCTGGGGGTCGTGCGCCTTCGCGCTCGGGGCAGGTCTGCTGGTGGCCGCGATTGTGGAGGTCGGCGAGATACCGGGATCCCTGGCCGAGGAAAGGTCGTACCTCACCGCCGAGGCCTGCACACCCGCAGCGGCTCTGGACGCGCGCGCCGACTGTCTGCGCTCCATACGGGCAAGTGTCCGAAGCACAGTGATCATCGATGAGGGCAAGCGGCAGCAGTTCACCGTTCGCCTCGCGGGGCCGAGTCCGGTGCCGAAAGAGGTCGACCTGTACGGCTCCGGTCCGCTGTTGAAGCGGCTGCGTCCCGGCGATCAGGTACGGGTCACGATGTGGCGCGACTACGCGACCGCGATCAGTCGCGGGGATGTCACCCAGGAGTCCGGCGACACACCGGTCTCCGCGCCGGAGATCATCACTGCTGTGGTGCTGGCGCTTGTGTCGCTCGGTCTGTTCGCCATGTATGCGGGCGGTCGAGCAGTGCTCCGAGCGCGCCGTCTGGCCGTGGAGGGTCTGCCCGACACGCTGGTGCCACTGGGCAAGGGGGCGCTGGCCGCTGCCGCGTGCGCAATCCCCGCGGCCCTCCTCGGAGCCTGCTGGGGAGGGCCGCTCGTGATGGTGTCGGCTTGGGCGGCCATGCTGCCGGGGGTGTGGTGGCTGACCCGCCTGTTGCAGCGTCGGGCCCGACACCGGACACGACACCGGCACCGCAGCCGAGCCGGTACGCCGGGAGTGGTCGACCGGACAGCCTGAGCGTTCCACACTCGTCGTGTCCCTCGCACTCCCGTGCAGTACGCACTCGGAAGGGGCCCATCCGGGCGTCTCAGCCCAGCCAGGCGCGGGCCGGCCAACAGATCGGGCAGTCTCTCGACGCGATCGACGAGCACGACAACGAGTGGGCGGTGAACCAGCTCGTAGGGGCGTCCCTCGTGGGGCGCCCTTCCTGTTTCGGGAAGCGGGGGACCTCTCAAGCCGTCTGCCTGCATGCTGGATTGAACATGAGGGGGAATGTCGGGAATGATGCGCCATCTACGGGCACAGTCTGGGGCCGTAGAGCAGGGCACAGGGGGATCTGGGATGGCAACGTTCAAAGCCCTGGAGCCGGAGGACCCGCGGCAGGTGGGGCGCTACCGGATCGTGGCACGACTCGGTGCCGGGGGAATGGGCCAGGTGTACTTGGCGCGCTCGCCCGGCGGGCGTGCGGTCGCGGTGAAGACGGTCCGCCACGAGCTGGCCGAGGACGGTGACTTCCGGCGCCGTTTCGCCCGCGAGGTGGCCGCGGCCCGGCGGGTCAACGGGGCCTTCACCGCCGGCGTGGTGGACGCCGACGCGGATGGCTCGCCGCCCTGGCTGGCCACCGTCTACGTCCCCGGCATCCCGTTGGGGGAGGCGATCGCCAGGCATGGTCCTTGGCCGGCCCGGCCGATCTTCGCTTTGGGCGCGGGGCTGGCCGAGGCCCTGGAAGCGATCCATGCAGCCGGCATCGTCCACCGCGATCTCAAACCGTCCAACGTGCTGCTGGCCGCCGACGGCCCCCGTGTCATCGACTTCGGGATCTCGGCGGCCAGCGAGGCCAGCGTGCTGACCCACACCGGCATGACGATCGGCACCCCCGGCTTCATGTCTCCCGAACAGATCACCGGGCAGCCGGTCGGGCCGGCCAGCGACGTCTTCTCTCTCGGCGTACTGCTGGCCTGCACCGCCACCCGGGTCGGCCCGTTCGGCACCGGCACACCGCACGCCCTGCACTACCGCGTCGTCCACGAACCGCCCGACCTGGAGGCCATCCCGCCCGAACTGCGCGAGGTGGTGGCCGCCTGCCTGGACAAACAGCCCGGGCGGCGCCCCACCGTGGCCCAGCTTCTCGACCAACTCACCAGCACGGACGGCGCGGACGAGGACAGCCGAGCCTCCACCGCCTCGCCAGGGCTCACCGAGCCCGGCTGGATGCCCGCCCCGGTCGCCCGGTTCGTCCAGGAGCACGCCTCCACGCCCATCCCCCACATCCTGCCTCCGACACCGTCGAATGCGGGCCCCGCACAGCCCGAGACTCCCCGCCGTCCCTCCCCCGGGACCCCGGATGCCTCCGCACCACCATGG
>NZ_VJZD01000239.1 GCF_009377175.1 Streptomyces adustus | reverse complement strand
AACGTCGAGGCCTCCATGTCCTCGCCGTCGTCCCTGCTCCACTGGACCCGCCGCATGATCGAGATCCGCAAGCAGAATCCTGCCTTCGGACTGGGGTCCTACACCGAACTCCAGTCGTCCAACCCGGCTGTTCTCGCCTTCCTGCGCGAGGCCCCCGCCACCGAGGGCCAGGGCGACGACGTGGTGCTGTGCGTGCACAACTTCTCCCGCTTCGCCCAGCCGACCGAGCTGGACCTGCGCGAGTTCGGCGGACGGCATCCGGTCGAGCTCTTCGGCGGGGTGCGCTTCCCGGCCATCGGCGAACTGCCCTACCTGCTCACCCTCACCGGACACGGCTTCTACTGGTTCCGGCTGCGCAAGGACACCGTCCAGATCCCCAACCAAGGTGTCGAAAAAGCGCGTTGACATCCGCGCGCGGCGGACCTGGCGACCCGCCCGGTCCGCCGCGCCCCGGCGCCTTCACGCCCGACCGAATCCCGACACATCCCCCGGAAGCCGCAATAGCTGCCGTCTCGTCATCTTTAAACACTTGAAGCGTTACGTTTCGATAACGCGACCTCCACACTTCTTCCACATCCTTCCCAGCATGCCCACACGCCCTTAATCTGATCTTGGCCACCTCGACCGGGGGGCCAACTCCCGGGGGGGAGTACGCGGCACGCAGCAAAGCACGGGGGTGGATGAGATTGGCCAGGCCAGGAGGCGTCTTATTACCCGCCCAGCGGCCCGGCGGACCGGCGCCCCGCAACTGCGGGTGACCTCCGCGGCCGACCGCACGCGAGCTGACGCCGTGCACATCCTGTGAAGACCACGGCGGCGGGACGACCCGGGGAACCCGCTCTACTCCCGGGTACAGAGCCCGTCCCGCCGCCCTCGCCCTTCCGACGTCCGCTCGGACACGGCAATTCCGCGCACCTCGCGGCCCCTCCCCAGACCGGCGCAGGGGGATTCGTCAACCCCCGAGCGGATTCCCCTGCGTCACCTCGGTGACACGCCACCCGTGGGGCCCGCAAGCCCCGTAAGACCGCCAATCGCCCGCAGGAGAAGACAGTGCAGCTGGCCGTACGCAAAGCGACGACGTCTCCCGACGAGACGCCGGCCGCCCCGCAGCCGCCCAGGCGCCCTCACTGGACCCGCCGGGTTCTCTCGGCGCTGCTGAGCCTCGTGGTCCTCCTGCTCGCCGTGGGCTTCGCCGTGGCGGCGTACTCGGTCAAGTCCGGCAAGTGGGAAGCCAGTTCGGTCCTCAGCGGCAGCATGGAGCCGAAACTGCCGACCGGAAGCGTCGTGATCGCCCAACGGGAGCCGGTCAAGGCGCTGAAGGTCGGTGACATCGTTATCTTCCACCGCCCGGACGAGCCGGAACGCCAGGTCGTCCACCGGATCGTGACGATCAAGCCCTCCAAGGAGGGCCCGGTCCTGGAGACCAAGGGCGACGCCAACGAGACCAAGGACCCCTGGCATGTCCGCCCCGACGGCGACACCGCCTGGATCGTCCGCCACGACGTGCCGTACGTCGGCTACGTCGTCACCTCGATCCACAGCGAAACGGGCTTCCGAGTGCTGCTCGGCGCCGGCGCCCTGCTGATCGTGGGCGGCACCGTCGTCCTGCTGTGGCGCCCGAAGAAGCCCACCCCACAGACCACCACCCCATAGGGGCAACGGGATTCCTTCCCGTTCCGGGACACGACGCCGGGCGGTACCCAGCCAGGGACCGCCGTGGGGGGCCGTGTCGCGCCCAGGGCGCAAGCCCGAACCTTCACCCATCAAACAGAAAGGCCTCTCACAGTGGCCATCTCCAACAAGAAGAAGGCGGTCGCGGCCGCCGCGATCGCTGTCGGCGGTATCGCCCTCATCGGCGCGGGCGCCGGTGCCACCTTCACCGACACGGTCACCGCGCAGACGGACCTGCGTTCCGGCCACGCCGACCTCAACATCGTCAAGGCCGAGGGCGCCACCTCGGCGTACGACGGTGTCGCCCCGCACGCCACCTACACCTGGGGTGGCACCTCCGCGTGGAACATCGTCAACGGCAACTACGCCGTGCTCAACGGTGAGCAGCTCCTGGGCTCCTCCACCAGCCGTCTGGTCACCAACTTCACCGTCGAGAACGACGGCACCGCCGGTGCCGGTGTCGCGTTCGACGTCGTGAAGAGCGGCGACCTCGGGGGCGCGCTGAACGTCAAGGTCACGCGCACCGACGACATCACCGACTCGGCCTGGCTGAACAAGGGCGCCAAGGCGACTTACAAGGTGGAGATCGAGGTCAAGAACCTCGACAACTCCTGGCAGAACCTGACCGGTTCGGTCGCCGTGAAGGTCACCGCCTCCTCCTGATCCACCCCCGCGTGAGTGGGCCGGGGATCCGATCGCGTCCATCGACCGGATACCACGGCCCACCCCGCACACGCCCTGGTCCAGGGACCACTCACCCGCCGCAGGATTGCCGTCCTGCGGCGGGCAGAGGCGCTGCGGCCACCTTACGGGCGCACCGGCCGACTCAGGCCGACACCCCCGCACTCCGGAGCACCGCTCCTGAAAGGGCTTTCACATGGCCATCTCCAACAAGACGAAGGCGATCGCCGCCGCCGCGATCATGGCCGGCAGCATCGGTCTCGTGAGCATCGGCAGCAGCGCCGTGTTCACCGACACCGTGACCGCCACCTCGTCCGTCAAGACGGGCACCGCCAAGCTGCGGATCGAGGACTACAACGGCTGGACCATCACGCCCGAGACCGACGGTCACAAGGCCACCCTCCCCCAGGGGGTCTTCTTCGACAAGTCGACGATGACCTACAGGACCCCGATCATCACCATCCACAACGATGGCGACATCGACCTGCCCTTCGAGGTCGAGGTGACGCCCACCGGCATCGCGGGCCTGACGGCCACGCCGGTGCGTGTCGGCGGCAGCGCCGGCGACGGCAAGCCGCACGTTCCCGCGGGCGGCTACGTCCAGTACCAGGTCGTCCTCGAGGCCAATGACCTCAAGAACGACGTCTCCGGCCAGGCGGCGAACGTCGTCTTCAGCCTGGTCGGTACCGCCTGATCCTTGCCGGTCACGGCAGGAATCCGAACGGTCCGCCGACAGCCCACCCGACCCGACCTGGCGAAATGCCAGTCGGACCGGGTGGGCCTAGGCATTTTCCACCACCGCTCGCACCCGGGCATCCCGGTGTGACCGCCCTGCGGCCGCGCCGCCCGGGACACGAGACAATCCCGGCTCTATCAGAAGGGCTCTACCCCCATGGCCATCTCCGACCGGAGAAAGATCGTGGCGGCGTTCACGCTCGCCGCGGGTGGCTTTGGCCTCATCGGCGTGAGCAGCGGTGCCACGTTCACCGATACCGTGACGGGCTCTTTCGCGGTCAAGGCGGACTTCTCTCCCACTCCGACGGCCACGGCCACGTCCGAGCCGACTCCCGGAAAGTCCGACGACCCGAAGGAGACGGAGAGCCCGAGCCCCACGGGCTCCGCGTCCGCCAGTCCCACGCCGACGTCCACGCTCACCCCCTCGAAGACCGCCAAGCTGACCGTCGACACCGACGACCACAGCAACTGGGCCACGGACGCCGCACCGGCCTTCACGTACAAGAAGGAGATTGCCTTCACCGGTGTCACCGCCAAGAAGATCGGGGTCTTCACAGCACAGAACACCGGTGACGCCGATCTGAAGGTCACGGCCGACGTCACCCTGCCGACCGCGCTCGTCGGGAAGGTCACGGCAGAGGTCAGGATGGTCTCGGTGCAGGCCGTGCTGAAGGCCGCCGCGAATCACAAGGGCGACTCCGCGACGTACGAGGTCTGGCTGACGCCCAAGACGTCGGGCTACACCATCTCCAAGGACGACGCGAAGAAGATCACGGTCACCTTCGCCTACACCGCCGTCTGACCCGAGCCCGCCGCTCGGTCCCACGCGCAAGGGTGTCCCATGTCCGGTTGCACGACCCGACATTGGACACCCTTGTGCCATGTCCGCAGAAAATCCCCCGGACTCGCTCGGCTGAAAGGTCCCGGGTCGACGCGGTTTCCACCGCTCCGCCCGGGGCACGCATCAGTAACCGCCTCCCCACGCCCCCGGGGAAAGGACGCGATCCATGTCGGAAGCCGTCACACGCACCGCGACCACCGATCCCGGCCTCCTGGCGTCCCTGGACCCCCTGCTGCGCACATGGTTGCCACGGCAGCGCTGGTTCGCCGGAAAGGGACGACCGATCACCGGGTTCTCGCTGGTCGGCGCCACCGAGCTGCTGCCGGCGCACAGCCCGCTGGGCCTGCACCACCTGCTGGTACGCGCCCACCAGCCGCCCGTGCCGGGCGCCCGGGCCGTGCCCGGCGACTGCTACCAGCTCCTGATAGGCGCCCGCGAGGCGCTGCCGCCCCGGCTGGCACCGGCCCTGATCGGCCACATGACCGAGGGGCCGCTCGCCGGCCGGACCGTGTACGAGGCTCTGTACGACCCGCAGCCCGCCGGTGTGCTCCTGGAGGCCCTGCGCTCCCGGGCCCGCATCGGCGGACTGCGTTTCGAGCGGGACCCCGGCCAGGAGATCCGGACCGGCCTGGTGCCGCGGATGATGACCGCAGAGCAGTCCAACTCGTCCGTGGTCTACGGAGATACGTTCATCCTCAAGTTACTGCGCCGGGTCGTACCGGGCACCAACCCCGATCTCGAACTGCCGCTGGCCCTGGCCCGCGAGGGCTGTCCGCGGGTACCGGCGCCCACGGCCTGGCTGCGGGCGGAGCTGTCCGGCGAGTCGTACGTCCTGGGGGTGCTCCAGCCGTTCGTGCAGGGCGCGTCGGACGGCTGGGAGCTGGCCCTGCGCGAGCTCGCCAAGGGTGAGGACTTCGCCGCCGAGGCGCGGGCGCTGGGGCGTGCCACCGCCGAGGTGCACTTGGCGCTCGCCCGCGCGCTGCCCACGGTGACCCTGGGCCACACCCAGGTGCGGGCGCTGGCCGACGGCATGATCGAACGGCTGGACGCGACCGCGCAGGCGGTGCCCGCGTTGCGCCCGTACGTGCCCGGCCTGCGCGTCGCCTTCGAGGCGCCGGCCATCCTGGCGGCCGAGGGCCGGACCTGGACCGCCCAGCGCATCCACGGCGATCTGCACCTCGGGCAGTGTCTGCGCTCGCCGTCCGGCGGCCCGGGCACAGGCCCGGGCGGTGCTCACGCGGCCGACGGCGGCGGGACGTGGTCGCTGATCGACTTCGAGGGCGAGCCGGCCAGGCCGCTGGCCGAGCGGCGGATGCCGCAGCCCACGGTGCGGGACGTCGCGGGGATGCTGCGTTCCTTCGACTACGCCGAGCACTCCGTGAGCCCGACCGTGCCGGGGTGGGCGGACACCTGCCGGGCCGCCTACTGCACGGGATATGCCGAGTGTGGTGCCCGTGACCCGCGCACCGATCCCGTACTGCTTCGGGCCTACGAGACGGACAAGGCCGTCTACGAGGTCCTCTACGAGGCCCGGCAGCGGCCCGACTGGCTTCCGGTCCCGCTGTCCGCGATCCGCCGCCTCGCTGCACCCGATCCGTCCTGACCGCACCCTCGCCCAGGAGGCCCTGTCCGTGACCCCCAGCCCCCCGTCCAGCGGTTCGCATCCGAAGAAGACGGCCGAGGAGCAGCCGACAGCGAAGAAGACCACCGAACAGAAGCCGACCGCGAAGCAGTCGACCGCGAAGACGACGACAGCGAAGACGACGACAGCGAAGACGACCGCGAAGACGACCGCGAAGGCAACGGCGAAGAAAGCCACGGCGAAGAAGGCGGCGACGAAGAAGGCACCGGCGGCGGCAGCGAAGAAGGCGGCGACGAAGAAGGCCGTCGCGAAGAAGGCGGCCGTCCAGAAGGCCGCCACCGGGAAGGTCGCGGCCGGGCGGACGGCCACCGCTGCCACGGGGACCACGAAGGCCGGCAAGGCCACGAAGACGACGAGGACGGCGAACCCGGCGAAGACGACGGAGGCCGTGCGCCGGGACGCCGTACAAGAGCCCGTCCCGGAGCCCGGTCCGCTCCCCCTGGCACTCTCCCCCGCCGTGGACGCGGGCGACCGCGAGCGCCTCCTGCACGGCACCCATCACGCCCCGCACTCCGTGCTGGGCGCCCACCCGGTGCCCGGCGGAGTCGCCTTCCGCGCCTTCCGGCCGTACGCGCTGGGCGTGACCGTCGTGGCGGGGAGCCTGCGGGCCGAACTGCACGACGACGGCGACGGGTTCTTCTCGGGCCTGCTCCCGCTCACCGAGGTCCCGCGCTACCGCCTGCTGGTGGCGTACGAGGGGACGGTCCAGGACACCGAGGACGCCTACCGCTTCCTGCCCACGCTGGGCGAGCTGGACCTGCATCTGATAGGCGAGGGCCGGCACGAGCAGCTGTGGACGGTGCTCGGCGCCGAGCCGACCACCCACCAGGACGTGACGGGGACCCGCTTCACGGTGTGGGCGCCGAACGCCCGCGGGGTGCGGGTGACGGGCGGCTTCAACTTCTGGGACGGCACGGGACATCCGATGCGCTCGCTGGGCTCCTCGGGCGTCTGGGAGCTGTTCGTGCCGGGCGTCGGCGAGGGCGAGCTGTACAAGTTCGAGCTCACCCGCCCGGACGGGTCGCGGACCCTGCGGGCCGACCCGATGGCCCGCCGCACCCAGGTGCCGCCCGAGACCGCCTCGATCGTGACCGCCTCGCACTATGAGTGGGGCGACGCCGACTGGCTGGCGCACCGCGGGGACACCCCGGTGCACCGGGCGCCGCTGTCCGTCTACGAGGTCCATCTCGCTTCCTGGCGACCGGGCCTGACCTATCGCCAGCTGGCCGAACAGCTGCCCGCTTACGTCCGGGACCTGGGCTTCACCCATGTGGAGCTGATGCCGGTGGCCGAGCATCCCTTCGGCGGCTCCTGGGGCTACCAGGTCACCGGGTTCTACGCGCCGACGTCCCGGCTCGGCTCGCCGGACGACTTCCGGTACCTGGTGGACGCCCTGCACCGGGCCGGCATAGGCGTGATCATGGACTGGGTGCCGGCCCACTTCCCGCGCGACGACTGGGCGCTGGCCGAGTTCGACGGCCGCCCGCTGTACGAGCACGAGGACCCGCTGCGCTCCGCGCACCCCGACTGGGGGACGCTGGAGTTCGACTTCGGGCGCCGCGAGGTGCGCAACTTCCTGGTCGCCAACGCGGTGTACTGGTGCGAGGAGTTCCACATCGACGGGCTGCGGGTGGACGCGGTCGCCTCGATGCTCTACCTCGACTACTCGCGCGAGCCGGGCCAGTGGGTCCCGAACGAGCACGGCGGCCGGGAGAACCTGGACGCGGTGGCGTTCCTCCAGGAGATGAACGCGACGGTGTACCGGCGGGCGCCGGGGGTCGTCACCGTCGCGGAGGAGTCCACCGCCTGGGACGGGGTCACCCGGGCCACCCACCACAAGGGGCCGGGCGGCTTCGGGGGCCTCGGCTTCGGGCTGAAGTGGAACATGGGCTGGATGCACGACTCGCTGGCGTACATGGGCCACGAGCCGGTGCACCGCAAGTACCACCACGACGAGATGACCTTCTCGATGGTGTACGCCTACAGCGAGAACTACGTCCTGCCCATCTCGCACGACGAGGTGGTGCACGGCAAACGCTCACTGGTGTCGAAGATGCCGGGCGACTGGTGGCAGCAGCGCGCGAACCACCGTGCCTACCTCGGCTTCATGTGGGCCCATCCCGGCAAGCAACTGCTCTTCATGGGGCAGGAGTTCGCCCAGGGCGCGGAGTGGTCCGAGGCGCACGGCCCGGACTGGTGGCTGCTGGACCCGGCGTACGGGGCGGAGGCCGACCACCGGGGTGTGCGCGATCTGGTGCGCGACCTCAACACCGTCTACCGGGACACCCCGGCGCTGTGGCAGTGCGACACCGAGCCGGCCGGGTTCCGGTGGATCGTCGGCGACGCCTCCGAGGACAACGTGGTCGCGTTCGTGCGCTACGACGCCGAGGGCGTCCCCCTGCTCGCGGTCTCCCACTTCTCGCCGGTGGTCCGGCACGACTACCGCCTCGGCGTCCCCGAGGACGTGCCCGCCTGGCACGAGGTCCTCAACACCGACGCGGCCCGGTACGGCGGGAGCGAGGTCGTCAACCCCGACCCGGTGAAGCCGGAGCCGCAGCCCTGGCACGGTCATCAGGCCAGCATCCGGCTGACCCTGCCGCCACTCGCCACGGTGTGGCTGCGCCCGGCCTGACCACCCCCGCACACCGGGCCGTACGAGGACCGGCGCGGGCCGGCCGGTGTGCAGCACGCCCAGCCGCTGGGTGGCCCGGGTCAGTGCCACGTACAGGTCGCTCGTGCCGTACAGCGCCGGTTCCACCACCAGCACCGAGTCGAACTCGAGCCCCTTGGACTGTCTCGGGTCGAGCAGGACGACGGTCCGGGTCAGGTCCGGCTCCGCGCCCGCCGTCACCCCGTCAAGCCGGGCGGCCAGTCTGCGGTGCAGATGACGCGGCGCGACGACCGCGAGCCGCCCCTCCTCGGGCGTCAGCTCCAGGACCGCCTCGGCCACCGCGCCGGGCAGGTCGTCGGTGGCGCGCACCCACGGCCGTACCCCGGTGGACCGCACCGAGCTCGGCGGCTCGAAGTCCGGCCGCTCGGCGCGCACCACGGCCGCCGCGAGCTCCATGATCTCGGCGGGCGTGCGGTAGTTGACGCCGAGCCGGGCGTGCTCCCAGCGGTCCTCGACATACGGCTGGAGGATCTTCGACCAGGAGCCGACCCCGGCCGCCTCCGCGGTCTGCGCCGGGTCGCCGACCAGCGTCATCGAGCGGGTGGGGCAGCGCCGCATCAGCAGCCGCCACGCCATCGGCGACAGCTCCTGCGCCTCGTCGACGATGATGTGCCCGAACGCCCAGGTCCGGTCGGCCGCCGCACGCTCGGCGGCGCTGCGGTGGTCGTCCTCCTCGTGCCGCTCGGCGAACCGCTCGGCGTCGATGATGTCGTGCGCGGACAGGACCTCGGAGTCCTCCTCGTCGATGTCCTCGAACTCGTAGGTGCGCGAGGCGTACGAGACGTCCAGCACGCCCTGCGCGTAGGCGACCTGTGTCTCCCGCTCGCGCTCTGCCCGCGCCCGGACCACCCGCTCGTCCACGCCGAGCAGTTCGGCCGCCTCGTCGAGCAGCGGCACGTCCGCGACGGTCCACGCCCGTGTCACCGGGCGGCGGATCGCGTGGGCGTCCTCGTCGCTGACGTAGCCCACCGGGTCGGCGAGGAAGTCGGCGACCAGACGCTGCGGGGTCAGCCGCGGCCACAGCTGGTCGATCGCGGCCCACATCTCGGGGTTCTCGGCGAGTTCGTCGCGGATCTGGGTGACGTCGGAGGCGTCCAGCAGGCTGCTGCCGTCGTAGGGGTCGGTGCCCACGCGCTCGGCGTACAGCTCGGTGAGCGTGTTGAGGATGTGGCCCTCGAAGTGCTCGCGCGCCACGTTGTGCGGCAGGCCCGCGGACCGGGTGCGCTCGCGGGCGACCTTCACCAGGCCGTCGTCGAGCATCAGCACCTCGCGGTCGTGCTCGATCGCGATCACCGGGTCGGGCAGCGCCTGCCAGTCGCGTACGACGTCGGCGAGAACGTCCGCCATGTCCGCGCGGCCCTTCACCGCGGCCGCCTCACGGGTGTCGCCCGCCGTCGCCCGTACCCCGGGGAACAGCTCACCGACGGTGGCCAGGAGCACGCCGGTCTCGCCCAGCGCGGGCAGCACCTCGCCGATGTAGCCGAGGAAGGCCGGGTTGGGTCCGACGATCAGCACCGCGCGCTTGGCGAGCAGCTCCCGGTGCTCGTAGAGCAGGTACGCGGCCCGGTGCAGCGCGACGGCCGTCTTGCCGGTGCCCGGCCCGCCCTCCACCACCAGCACCCCGCGGTGCGGGGCGCGGATGATCTCGTCCTGTTCGGCCTGGATCGTCTGCACGATGTCGCCCATGCGGCCGGTGCGGGCCGCGCCCAGCGCGGCGAGCAGGACGGCGTCGCCGGTCGGGTCCTCGTGGCCGGTGCGGGTGGCGTCGCCGAGGTCGAGGATCTCGTCGTGCAGGGCGGTGACCCGGCGGCCGTCGGTGCTGATGTGCCGACGGCGGCGCAGACCCATCGGGGTGTGGCCGGTGGCCAGGTAGAAGGGGCGGGCGACGTCGGCCCGCCAGTCGACGAGGACCGGCGTGCGCTCGGCGTCGTCGGCGCGCAGACCGATCCGGCCGATGTGGTGGCCGGCGCCCGAGGAGAGGTCGATCCGGCCGAAGCAGAGCGAGCCGTCGACGGCGTTGAGCGCGGCGAGCAGCCCGGACCGCTCGGCGACCAGGATGTCCCGCTCCAGCCGGGCCTGCATGGGGGTGTTGCCCTGCGCGAGCGCGTCCGTGACGGAGGTCTCGGTGTCGCCGCGCAGGGCGTCGACACGC
The DNA here is from genome assembly GCF_009377175.1 of Streptomyces adustus. Taxonomy (GTDB): domain Bacteria; phylum Actinomycetota; class Actinomycetes; order Streptomycetales; family Streptomycetaceae; genus Streptomyces; species Streptomyces adustus. The sequence continues at coordinate 3,444 of NZ_VJZD01000239.1, read as the reverse complement.
GCGTACAACACGTCGATGAATTCCTGCTCCTGCCGCAATTCATCGTCCGGAAATTCGTTGTTTGACAATTCCGCTCCCGCCCGGATATACTGTGCCCAGTGAACTTCCCCGCGCCTTCTTCATTCGAAGTCGCGAATCAATGAATATACACAGAGAAATCCCCCGGTGACAATTGCCCGGGGGATTTCTCTGTGTACGGGTGTGTGCGGGTGCGCCCGGGCGCTCAGAGCACGTCGGACAGCTCCTCCAGCAGCCGCCGCTTCGGCCGCGCGCCCACCATCGCCTTCACCGGCTCACCGCCGCGGAAGACCATGAAGGTCGGCATCGACAGGACCTTGTAGTGGTTGGTCGTCTCCGGGTTGCGGTCCACGTTCAGCTGCACCACCCGCAGCCGCTCCCCCTCCTCCGCGGCGAGCGCGCGCAGCACCGGCGCCATCTGCCGGCAGGGCGGGCACCAGTCGGCGGTGAACTCCACCAGCACCGGCAGGTCCGCGCCGAGCACCTCCGCCCCGAAATCCTCGTCCGTCACCTCGGGCACCTCGGCCGTCATGGTCACCGTCCTCGTCCTCCCAGCTCGCACACGGGCTCCGGACCCCCCGGAACCTGCGCCTCGGCGCCCAGCTCGTCCCGCGCCCGCTCGGCCCGCGCGAGCTGCCCGGCGACCTGCTCCCGCACCGCCCGCAGCTCCCCGACGAGCTCGTCCAGCTCCGCCAGCTTGCGCCGGTACACCGCGAGCGACGCCGGGCACGAGTCGCCCTCGGGATGCCCGGCCCGCAGACACTCCACGAAGGGCCGGGTCTCCTCCAGCTCGAACCCGAAGTCCCGCAGCGTCCTGATCTGCCGCAGCAGCTTCAGGTCGCGGTCGTCGTAGGAGCGGTGCCCGTGCTCGTCGCGCCGCGCGGTCAGCAGACCCCGCGACTCGTAGTACCGCAGCGTCCGCGTGGTGGTTCCGGCCCGTGCGGCCAGCTCGCCGATTCGCATGTCCACGAACGTAAGCCCTGACGCCGACGTCAAGGCAAGCGGTCACGGCGAGGGCGGCGGCGGGGGCAGCAGCGGCTTGTGCCGTACCGGGGAGGAGAGCACGACCGACGTCGTGGTGCGGCCCAGCGCGGACGTCAGTTCGAGGATCTCCTCCAGGTGCACGGTGTCCTGGACGGCCACCTTGAGGATCCAGCAGTCCTCGCCCACGACATGGTGGACCTCGGTGATCTCCGGGCGGTCCATCAGCTCCAGGGTTCGGGGGTGCTTGAGCGTGTAGCCGCCGTGCGGGTCGACCCGGATGAAGGCCTGGACGCCGTAGCCGAGACGGGCCGGCACGACATGGGCGCCGTACCCGCTGATCGCGCCCGCCGCCTCCAGTCGCCGCACCCGCTCGGTGACGGCCGCCGGACTCAGCCGCACCCGGCGGCCCAGCTCGCTGAGCTTGATCCGGCCGTCGGTCTGGAGGAGCCGGAGGATCTCCCGGTCCAGCCCGTCGAAGGCCACCGACGTTTCGTTGGCGACGGCCCGCGGATGCCGTGGTTCTTTGGGCGCGGCGGCCTGATCTCCCATGTCTCCCCCTTCAGCGCGCGGCGCGCTGCCGGGAGAATTATCGCCGCCGGACCTGTTGCCGACCGGATTTTCTGAAGGGGGCGTCATGCATGACGTACTGGTCATCGGGGGGAACCGCTATTTCGGGAAGCGGCTGATCGACCGGCTGCTCGCCGCCGGGGACCGGGTCACCGTCCTCAACCGCGGATCGTCCGCGCCGCCCGCCGGGGCGGTCCATCTGGTCGCCGACCGCGACGACGAGCGCGCCCTGACCGAGGCGCTCGGCGACCGCGTGTTCGACGTCGTCGTCGACCAGGTCTGCTACACACCGAGCCAGGCGGCGATCGCCCGCCGGGTCTTCGCCGGCCGCACCCGGCGCTATGTGATGACGTCGACGGTGGAGGTGTACGAGTACGAGCACTCGCCCGCCGCCGGGGTGCCGGAGGACGCGGTCGACCCGCGCGAGGTCGCCGTCGATCTCGAACTCCCCTGGGACGAGGCGCGGTTCCGGGACGCGCACTACGGCGAGGGCAAGCGGCAGGCGGAGGCGGTCCTCGCGGCGGCGCCCGCCTTCCCGTACACGGCCGTGCGCGTGGCCCATGTGCTGGGCGGCGAGGACGACTTCACCGGGCGCCTCGCCCATTACGCGGACCGGCTGCGCACCGGCGCGCCGATCGCGGTGCCCGCCGCCAACCACCCGGCGACGTACATCCATGTCGAGGAGATCGCCGACTTCCTGTTCTGGGCGGTGGGCCAGGACTTCACCGGCCCGGTCAACGCGGCCTCGCACGGCACGCTCACCACCGACGAGATCGTGGCCCACATCCCGGGCGGTCCGGCCCGCTTCCAGGAGGTCGAGGTCGGCGAGGTCTCCCCCTTCTCCTTCTTCCGCTCCTACGGCATGGACAACTCCCGGGCCACCCGGCTCGGTTTCGCCTTCACCGACGCCCGGCAGTGGCTGCCGCAGGCCGTCGCGGAGACCCTCGGAAAGGACCACTGACATGCTCCAGCGGACACTCGGCGAGCTCTCGGTGAGCGCGATCGGCCTGGGCGCGATGCCGCTGTCCATCGAGGGCCGCCCCGACGAGCGCCGCGCCCTGGCCACCGTGCACGCGGCGCTGGACGCGGGCGTCACCCTGCTGGACACCGCCGACTCCTACACCCTGCCGGACGCCGAGCCGGGCCACAACGAGCTGCTGATGGCCCGCGCGCTGGCCGCGTACGGCGGTGACACCTCCGGCGTGCTGGTGGCCACGAAGGGCGGCCGGGGCCGGACCCCCGACGGCGGCTGGACGGTGGACGGCAGTCCGCGCCATCTGAAGGCGGCCGCCGAGGCCTCCCTCAAGCGCCTGGGCGTCGAGGCCATCGGCCTCTACCAGCTGCACAAGCCCGACCCGGCCGTCCCCTTCGAGGAGTCCGTCGGCGCCCTGCGCGACCTGCTCGACGCGGGCAGGATCCGGCTGGCCGGGATCTCCAACACGGACGCGGACCAGATCCGCCGGGCGTACGGGATCCTCGGCGACCGGCTGGTGTCGGTGCAGAACCGCTACTCCCCCGCCGTCCGCGACAGCGAGCCGGAGCTGCGGCTGTGCGCGGAACTGGGCCTGGCCTTCCTGCCGTGGAGCCCGCTGGGCGGGATCTCCCGCAGCTCCCTGGACGGGCCGTCGCCGCGGGAGGGCGCGGACTCCGGCACGGCGCCGGACCGTTTCGCCGCCTTCCACGCGGTCGCGGCGGAGCGTTCGGTGACTCCCCAGCAGGTCTGTCTGGCCTGGCTCCTGACCCGGTCGCCCACCGTGCTCCCGATCCCGGGCGCGAGCCGTCCGGAGACCGTCCGGGCGTCGGCGGCCGCGGCGGACCTGAAGCTGACCGCCGAGGAGACGGCACGACTGGACGCGGCGGCGACGGTCGACTGAC
>NZ_VJZD01000238.1 GCF_009377175.1 Streptomyces adustus | reverse complement strand
GGGGGAAGGGGGAGAGATGGCAGGCGGCAGCGGCTTCTCCATCTCCTTCTGGATCCCCACCGCCGTGCTGACGGTCGCCCTGCTGATCAAGCTGCCGACGATCATCCGGCTGTGGAAGGACCCGCTGCTGCGGGCCGTGGGCGGGCTGCTGCTGCTGGCCTGTTCGGTGTTCGTGTTCGTGGCGCCGTCGACGATCGCCTGGACCAACCGGGTCACCGGCGTGCCGAACATCTCCGCGCCCTGGGTGTATTCGCTGCTCACCGCGTTCTGCGGGTCCTGTCTGCTGCTGATCATCGCCTGGCGCAACGGCCTGTCCGACCGCTCGGCCGAGACCCGGCGCGCCATGCGGTGGGTGGTCCTCGGGTACACGGGCGTGATCGTGGTGCTGTGGGTGCTGTTCGCGCTGGCGGACGCGCCGGTGGAGCGGCTCACGGACCTCGACACCTACTACGCCAACACGCCGTACATGCGCGAGATGATCGTGCTGTATCTGCTCGCGCACGCCGTGGCGGTGCTGATCACGTCCCGGCTGCTGTGGAACTGGGTGCGCACCGACGGGCTGGACGCCTGGCTGCGCTGGGGACTGACGTTCCTCGGCGCGGGCTACGGTCTGAACCTCATCTTCGACGTGTCCAAGTCCACCGCCGTCGTGGCCCGTTGGACCGGTCACGACCTCGACCTGCTGAGCACCGGGGTGGCGCCTCCGGTGGCCTGTCTGTCGGCGATCGCGATCGCGGTCGGCTTCATCCTGCCGCACGTCGGCCAGTATCTGCACGACCGCTGGCGGCTCCGGCTCGCCCACCGCGAGCTGCGGCCGCTGTACCTGCTGACCCGCTCGGTCGCCGGCGGCGGCGTGCCCCGACTGCCGCGCGGCACGGCCGAACTGCGCCTGACCCGCCGCGAGACGTTCATCCGCGACGTGCTGCTGCCGCTGGCCCGGCACATCGACGTGGAGCTGCGCGGCCGGGCCTACGAGGCCGCCCGCGCCCTCGGGTTCCCGCCGCGGCGGGCCGAGACGCTGGCCGCCGCGGTGGCGATCCTGGACGCCGTCGAGGGCTCCCGGGGGCGGCCGGAAGGGGACGGCAGCAGCGACGACGCGGACGCCACCGATCTGCTCCAGGGGATCGGGGCCGTCTCCCGGGAGCTGCGCAGACCCGACGACATCGACGCGGTACGCGCCCGCGCGGCGGCGCCGGCGGGTGTGCGGGCGGGCGGTCCGCCGCTTTCCGCACCGGAGGTGGGGTAGCTGAAGCGGGGTCTTTCCCGGCATATTTCGACGGTGCGTACGAAGCGGGAGATGCGCCGGCTCGCCGGCACGCTCATCGATCCCATCCGGATCCCGATCCCGGCCGACCCCGGGGACCTCTTCGACGCGCTCGTGGAGTCGGTCAGCCAGTGGCGGGGCCGGGAGGTCGTCGTGCACCGGCGGGTCTTCCCGCCGCACACCGCCAGCGGGCTGTGGCTGGACGGGCATACCCACGACGACGTCGTCATCGACAAGCGGGCCGCCGTCTGGCACCAGATAGTGATCTTCTGTCACGAGGTGTGGCACATGCACCGGCAGGGAACGGACGGCACGGACACGGAAGTCGACGGCGAGAGCCCCCGACTCGTCGCGGCGCGGACGGACTTCAGTCTCGCCGACGAGCAGGAGGCCGACCAGTTCGGCATGCTGATGGGCCGTCGGCTGCGCACCTGGCTGGAGGCGCCGGCCGACTCCGTGTACGCCGCCGACAGCAACGGCACCCACGACCTGTCCGGGCGCATCGGAGCCGCCCTCAACTACCGCGGGACACGAGGATGAGCGGCCTGATCAACTATGTGAGCTGTGGGGTGCTGTGGCTGGGCCTGGTGGTCAAGGCCCCCGACCTGATGCGGCACCGCAGCGACCCCTATCTGCGGGCCATCTGTGTCGTGCTGGGCCTGGCCGGCGCCTGCTTCTTCCTGGGCGCCCCGCCGACGGTCGGCGCCGTCAACCGGATCAGCGGGGTGCCGAACCTCGCCGCCCCGCTGACGTACGCGTCGATCACCGCGTACAGCGCCGCCGCCCTGATCCTGATCGTGTACTGGCGGGGCGGCCCGCACGTGCACCGCACCACCCGCCGCTGGGTGGTGGCGTACGCCTGCGTCCTGGTCGGCATCGCCGGGACGTTCGCGCTCGGCGACGCGCCCGTGGAACGCCGTACCGACCTGGACACCTACTACGCGACGACCCCGTTCATCGCCGAGATGATCGTGCTCTACCTGGCCGGGCATCTCGTCGCCGCGGTCGTGACCATGGTGTCGTCCCTGAGCTGGGCCCGTCACGTACGCGGCTGGCTGCGCGCGGGCCTGGTGACGCTCGGCATCGGCACGCTGTGCAACGCCGGGTACAGCGTGACCAAGCTCGCCGCGGTGGCGGCCCGCTGGTCCGGCCGCGACTGGTCGGGCCTGGGCACGACCGTCTCGACGGCGGCCGCCGGACTGGGCGCCCTGACCACGGTCACCGGCATCCTGATCCCGCTGCTCGGCCCCCGGCTGACCCAGTGGCACAGCTCCCGGCGGGCGTACGCCCGGCTCGAACCGCTGGAGCGCGAGCTCGACGACGTCCTCACCCGGCGCGCGCTGCGGCTGCCCCGGCCCCGCTGGTCCTCTCCGACCACCCGGCTGATCTGGCGCCGGACCAGCATCCACAACGCGCTCGGCCACCTGGACGCGCTCTTCGACCGGGGGCTGTACGACCGCACCCGCGAGGCCGCGCTGGCGGACACCGGCGGCGATCCCGAGCAGGCCGAGGCGGTCGCCTGGGCCGCCGTCATCACGGTCGCCGTACGGGAGGAGGAACACCGGGCCGGACCGCTCGCGCAGGCCGCCGGGACCGGCTGGATCGCGGACCGCACGCCCGGCCCGGACGCGCTCGTGCGGATCGCCGACGCGCTCGCCTCCTCGCCGCTCGTCGCGGCCGCCCGGGTGTGCGGTGCGACCACCTCGGGCAGCGCATGAACGTCGTCCTCTACGTCGCCGCCGTCGGCCTCGGGCTGTCCGGCGCGGTGCTGTTCCGCCGGCCGCGCGCGGGCGTACGGGCCGTGCGCAACCCGCTGACCGTGTCGACGTGCGCGGCCCTCGCCCTCGCCTCGCTCGTCCTCGTCTGCTCGGCCCCGCTGACCCTGGCCGCCGTCAACGACCTCACCGGCGTGCCCAACTTCGGCGCCCCGCTCACCTACGGCATGCTCTCCGCCTACAGCTGCTCCCTGTTCGTCCTGCTGATCAACTGGCGGGGCGGGTCCCGTGAGCGGGTCCGGCGCATGGTGCTGCGGGCCGTCGCCGCGTACGCGATGCTGATCGTCGCCCTCGTCGTGCTGTTCGCGCTGGCCGACGCGCCCGTGGAGCGGCTCACCGACCTCGACACCTACTACGCCGGTACGCCGTACATGCGCGAGATGATCGTGCTCTATCTGGCCGGGCACAGCGTCGCGACCGTCGGGCTGTGCGCGGTGGGCGTCAAGTGGGGACGCGAGGTCACCGGGCTGCTGCGCACCGGACTGCGGCTGATCCTGATCGGTTCGATGCTCGACCTGGTGGGCTTCCAGCTGACCAAGTACACGGCCGTCGTGGCGCGTTGGGCGGGCCACGACCTCGACTTCCTGTCCACGGCGGTCGCCCCGCCGATGGCCTCGCTCGGCGCGCTGACCTGTTCCGTGGGGTTCGTGCTGCCCCGCCTGGGGCCCTCGGTCGCCGCGCACTGGCACAGCCTGCGCGACCTGCGGACGCTGGGGCCGCTGTGGTCGGCGCTGCGGTTCGCCTCCACCGCCCCGCCGCCGCCCGGTTCCTGGTGGCGGCTGCCGCGGGAGCGGTTGCAGTGGCGCGAGGTCGCCATCCACGACGCGCTGCTGACACTGGCCCCCTACTTCGACGACCGGGTCCGGGAACGGGCCCTCGACGGTGCCCTGCGCGCGGGCCGCACCCCGCACCGGGCGCGGGTCGCGGCGGAGGCGGCGATGCTGGCCGCCGCCGCGCGCCATGCCGCCGCGCGGTCGCGGCCCTTCGACGTGCAGAGCGGGTACCGGCTGCGGGCCACCCGGGCCTCCGGGACCAGCGGGCTGACCGAACTGGTCGAGCTGGCTCAGGAGTTCACCCGATCAACACCTGTCACCGCGGTACGTGAAGGTACCGTGACGGCGACCCCCGATCGACCCTGAGGAGCCCCATGACGCGCAGAGCTGTCGTCATCGGTGCCGGCCTGGCCGGCATGCTGGCCGCGGCCGCGCTGTCCACCAGTGCGGATGAAGTGATCGTGCTGGAGCGCGACGAGCTGCCCGAAGGACCGGCCCACCGCAAGGGTCTGCCCCAGGGCCGCCACTCCCATGTCCTGATGGCCGGTGGCCTGGCCGCGATGGAGGAGGTCGTGCCGGGCGTGAGCATGCGCAAGCAGCTCCTCGCCGCGGGCGCGCACGAACTGTCCCTGGGCCGGGACATGGTGGCGCTCACCTCCGAGGGCTGGTTCCGGCGCTGGCAGGACGAGGGCCCCCGGCTGATCGCGTGCAGCCGGGCGCTGTTGGACTGGGTGGTGCGGGTCGCCGTGGCGGCGGACCCGCGGGTGGTGATCCGCCGGGGCCGGGCCGTGGGCCTGCTGGGCGACGCGGGCCGGGTGAGCGGCGTACGCGTGGCGGCGGAGGGCGCGGACGAGTACGACCTCGCCGCGGGCCTCGTCGTCGACACGAGCGGCCGCGGGTCGCGGGTGGTGCACTGGCTGGGCGGGCTGGGGGTGACCGGCGTCCGGGAACGGACCGTGGACACGGGCCTCGTCAACGCCACCCGGGTGTACCGCGCCCCCGAGGGCGCCGAACGCTTCCCCATGACGGTCGTCCAGGCCGACCCGTACGCGTCCCGGCCGGGCCGCAGCGGGATGATCCTGCCGATCGAGGGCGGCCGCTGGATGGTCAGCCTCGGCGGGACGCGCGGCGGCGAGCCGCCCGCCGACCCGGAGGGCTTCCTGCGCTACGCCCTCGACCTGCCCCACCCCGTGGTCGGAAGGCTGATCGCCGCGGCCGAGCCGCTCACCGACGTGCACCTCAGCCGCAGCACCCGCAACGACCGCCGGTACCTGGAGAAGGTCCGCGACTGGCCCGAGGGTCTGGTCGTGCTCGGCGACGCGCTGGCCACCTTCAACCCGGCGTACGGGCAGGGCATGACGGTGGCGGCGCTCGGCGCCCGGGTGCTGCGCCGCGAACTCGCGGGCGGCGGGGTCCGCGCCGTCGGGCTGGCCCGCCGGGTGCAGCGCGGGGCCGCCCGGCCGGTCGACGCGGCCTGGGCGGCGGCCGTCGGCCAGGACGTCTGGTACCCGGGGACCCGCGGCGCCCGGCCCGGCCTCGGCGACCGCGTGGTCACCGGCTTCGCCCGCCGGCTGACCCGGGCGGCGACGGGCTCCCACGGTGCGGCGGCGGCCCTGTGGGACGTGACGAGCCTGTCGGCGGGCCCCGCCCGCCTGCTCCGCCCGACCACCCTCCTGGCAGTCCTCAACGGCCCCCTCCTGCCCCCACTGCCGGGCCCTCCACTGACACGCGAGGAACGACGACTGGTGGACACGGCGGGCTGAGGGCTGCGGGCCGGACCGGCCCACGTCCGACAGCAAACTGCGGACTGCGGGCCAGGTCGGCCCACGACCGGCTGGGCGCTGCGGGCCGGGTGGGCCCGCGACCCGTTGCGGGCTGAGCACCGGGCCGACCCGGCGCTCAGCCCGTGAACGGCGGGTGCGGTCGGCCCTGGCCCGCTTCCGGGATCACCAGCAGGCAGCCCGCGAGCGCGGACGGCGCCGACAGCCCCGTACGGGCCGTGGTGACGTAGAGGTCCCTCAGGTCCGGGCCGCCGAAGGCGCAGGCGGTGATGCGCGGGGTCGGCAGGGTGATCACCCGGTCGAGGGCGCCGGACGGGGTGTAGCGGCGGACCGCGCCGCCGTCCCAGAGGGCCACCCACACACAGCCGTCGGCGTCGACCGTGAGGCCGTCCGGGAAGCCCGCGCCCGCCTCGATCTCCGCCAGCGTGCGGCGGTTCGTGATCCGTCCGCCGTCGTGGTCGAAGACGTCGATCCGGCGGGTCGGGCTGTCGACGTAGTACATCAGGCGGCCGTCGGGGCTCCAGCCGGTGCCGTTGCTGACCGTCACGTCGTCGAGGACCGTCTCGACCGTGCCGTCGCCGGCTATCCGGGACAGCGTGCCGCCGCCCGCGGCCTCGTCGTAGCGCATCGTGCCGACCCACAGCGAGCCGTCGGGGGCGACGGCGGCGTCGTTGGCGCGGCGGCCGGGCACGGGATCGTGGTGCAGCCAGCCGAGGGTGCCGTCCGGGTCGAGCAGGGCGACGCCGTCCCGGAGGTTCAGCACCAGTCCGCCGGCCGCGCGGGGCTTCACCGCGCCGACGTGCTGCGGGGTCGTACGGACCGTGCGGCGGCCGGAGGCGGGGTCGTAGGTGTGGATCCGCGAGCCCAGGATGTCCAGCCAGATCAGCCGGCCGGTCGCCGCGTCCCAGGTCGGGCCTTCGCCGAGCGTCGCCTCCGCCCGCACCGCCACCTCGTACGCCGTCACGCCACGCTCCGGTGGCCCAGGCGCTCCGACAGCTCCACGGCACCCTTGGCGGCGAGCTGTTCCAGCTCCACCAGGCGCTCGTCGCTCCAGCGGATCATCGGCACGGAGATGGACAGCGCGGCCACCACCCGCCCGGTCCGGTCGCGCACCGGCGCGGCCACACAGCTCACGTCCGGGTTGGACTCACGGCTCTCCACCGCGACCCCGCGCCGACGGATCTCCGCCAGGGCCTCGCGCAGCGCGGCCGGGGAGGTGATGCTGTTCGGGGTCATCGCGACGAGGTCGGCGTCCTCGGGGACCCGCGAGTCGAGCTCGGCGTCGGGCAGCGAGGCCAGCAGCATCTTGCCGACGGAGGTGCAGTGGGCGGGGAGCCGACGGCCGGCGGCGGACACCATGCGCACGGCGTGCGTGGAGTCGACCTTGGCGATGTAGATGACGTCGGTGCCCTCCAGGATCGCCACGTGCACGGTCTCGTCGCACGTCTCGGCGACCGACCGGGCGACCTGCTGCCCCTCGGCGGCGAGGTCGAGCTGCTCGGCGTAGCGGCTGCCGAGCTGGTACGGGCGCACCCCGAGCCGGTAGCGTCCGGGCTGACCGGGCACCGGCACGATGTACTGACGGGCGGCGAGCGTGGTGACCAGCTCGTGCACGGTGGTACGGGGCAGCTGGAGCCGGCGCACGATGTCGGGGGCGGAGAGCGTCCCGTCCCCGTCGAGGAAGAGCTCCAGAATGTCGAGAGCCCGGGTCACGGCAGGTACGAGTCGTCCCACGACCGGCCCCCTCCCTTGGTTCACTAGGTGACGGTGTTCACGACGGTGTTCTGCGGCGTTCACGATCGACGTTCGATATTTCAACAGCCGATCGGGATTGCGAACATAGGCTAGTCATAGTGGGGTTCCGTGGGCAATGGCCGGGACTCCCGGGAGTGCGGGCGGTGCGCGACGATGGGTGCCATGCCGTCCCCGAAGCCTCCCGCCGGCCCCTTCACCGCCGCGGACTTCCAGCTGGTCCTGCTGCGTCGCATGGCCGACCACAACCCCGGCCTGGTGGACGACGCCCGCCGGCTGCTGGGCGCCTCGCTCACCGACATGCGGGAGGCCAACAAGCGCTGGCAGGCCATGCTGCACTCGCCGCGGGCCCGTTCCGCGGCCGCCCGCTACCGTTCGGTGCTCGGGCCGCCCGAGTCCACCGTCGCCCGCCGGATCGGCGACCTCGACTGCGAGGCCCGGCTGTGGCCGCTGCCGCTCTGGCCCGACCTGCGCTTCGAGGTCCTCGTCGCGCCCGACGGGGTGGTGTGGAACGAGTGGCTGGTACGGGCGCCGGGCGCGCCCGGTGCCGCACCGCGCACCGTCGAGGACCTCGTCCCCTGGTCCTGCACGGTCGACGAGGCCGCCCGCGCCTTCGGCCCGGCCCGCCCGCTCCAGGGCACGGCTCCCACCCGGTGGGGGCTGGCGTTCACCGCGCCCGACCGGGACGGGACGGCGCACGAGGTCGTCGCCGAATTCACCTGGGGACTGCTCCAGCGGACCGCGACGGCCCGGCCCGGCCCGGGGGCGCCCTGAAGGCGGCGCGGGCCACCGCGCGCCCGGCCCACGACGGCCCGCGGATCCCCCGGGCGCGCCTCCGGCGGTCCGCTCAGGCCGACGCCAGCACCGCTTCCGCCACCCGGTCCACGGACCCCGGGTGCAGGAACAGGAACAGATTCGGCTCGACCAGTTCCAGCTCCATCACCCTGGGCCGCCCGTCGTCCCCGTCCACCAGGTCCACCCGCGCGTACAGCAGCTCGGGCGCGCCCGGCACGGCGGCCAGCGCCTGTTCGGCGACGGCGAGTTCCGCCGGGGGCGCGGTCCACTGCTCCAGGCCGGGGTGCGCCACCTTCTCCGCGTCGTAGGCCGTGCCGGGCGACAGCACCGCCCGCTTGCGGCTGGCGTGCAGGAAGCGGCCGCCGACGTACAGCAGCGCCCGTTCGCCGCCGACGTCGATGCCGGTGACGTAGGGCTGCACCATGGCGGTGTGCCCCTCGTCGTGCATCCGGGCCAGGTGCCGCAGGGCGCTCTCGCGCTCCTCGGGGGTGTAGCGGGCGGCGAAGCGGGCACCGGCGCCCGAGGTCGGCTTGACGACGTACTCGTGGCCGTCCGGGAGGTCCGCCGGGTCGCCGGGCGCGAGGTAGCGGGTGGGGACGACGGGCACCCCGGCCGCCGCGAGCTCCCCGAGGTAGCGCTTGTCGGCGTTCCAGCGGACGACGTCGGCGGGGTTCAGCAGCCGGGTGGCCGCGTCGCACCCGCGCACCCACGCCGCGAACTCGGCCGCGCGCCAGCTGTAGTCCCAGGTCGAGCGTATGACGACCAGGTCGAAGCCGCTCCAGTCGACGCCGGGGTCGTCCCAGGGCACGGCGACGGCCTGCGCCCCGGCCGCCCGCAGCGCCTCCACCAGGACCGGGAGGTCGCTGTCCTTGCCCGGCTCCGGGCCGGGGTCGTAGGTGGCGAGTGCGATGCGGGGCACGGCGGATTCCCTCCTGGCGGGGCGGACGAACCCCCGCAGGCTAACCGGCGGCCACGGCTGCGGAAAAAGGTGTTTGACCTTCACCCTGGGGCAGCCCCCAGCATCGGTGGCAGGAAGACGGAGGGGAACCGGACGAGGTGTACATGGACCTGCTGACGATCGGCGCCTTCGCGAAGGCGTCCCGGCTGTCTCCGAAGGCGCTGCGGCTCTACGACGAACTGGAGCTGCTGCGGCCCGCGCGGGTCGACCCGGTGACCGGCTACCGCTACTACGCCCGGGCGCAGTTGGAGCAGGCGCGGCTGGTGGCGTGGCTGCGGCGGCTGGGGATGCCGCTGGCCGGCATCCGCCGGGTGTGCGCCCTCGGCCCGGCGGATGCCGCCGCCGAGATCCGCGCCTACTGGGCCCGGGTCGAGGCGGAGACGGCGGCCCGGCGGGACCTCGCCGTCTTCCTCGCCGACCATCTCGCCGCGGCGGCGCCCGCGCCGCCCGGGAAGGACACCGTCATGCTGGAACTGCGTTACTGCGCCCACTCCGACCGCGGCCGCGTCCGCCCCGCCAACCAGGACACCGCCTACGCCGGCACCCGGCTGCTCGCCGTGGCCGACGGCTTCGGTCCGGCGGGCGGACCGGCCGGGCGGGCCGCCGTCGCGGCGCTGAAGGCCCTGGACACCGCGGAGGTGCCCGCCGGGAGCGTGCTCAACCTGCTGGAGGACGCCGTGCAGAGCGCGACCCGCGCCGTGCACGAGGTGTCCTCGACGGACGAGACCGGTACGACCCTCACCGCCCTGCTGTGGACCGGCTCCCGGCTGGCGCTGGTGCACATAGGGGACTCGCGCGCCTATCTGCTGCGCGCGGGGGAACTGTTCCGGATCACCCACGACCACACCCTGGTCCAGTCGATGGTCGACGAGGGCCGGCTGACGCCGGAGGAGGCCGCCGCCCACCCCCAGCGCTCCCTGCTCCGGAAGGCCCTGTCGGGCGGCGCACCGGCCCTCCCGGACCTGCGGCTGGAGGACGCGCTGCCCGGCGACCGCTATCTGCTGTGCTCCGACGGCCTGTCCGGGGTGGTCCCCGACGACCGGATCCGGCGGCTGCTGTCCGACCGCACCGATCCCGACGACGCCGTACGGGCCCTGGTGGACGCCGCGAACGAGGCGGGCGGCCCGGACAACATCGGCTGCGTGGTCGCCGATCTGGTGGCGGCCGAGGCCTGAACCACGGCAGGATCGGCCGCATGTCGATCGCAGGAACGAGCGCCTACGACTCCCACGACCACCTGCCCCCGCTCGTCGAACGGGCCGTCGCCGCCGCCCGCGCCCACGGCTTCTCGTACTCCTGCCGCCCCGAACAGGGCCGCCTGCTGCACGCCCTGGCGGGCGGCGCCCGCGGGGTCGTCGGGGAGACCGGCACGGGGTTCGGCGTCGGGCTGGCCTGGCTCGCCTCCGGCGCGGGCGCGGGCGTACGGCTGGTCAGCGTGGAGCGGGATCCCGAGCGGGCCCGGGTCGCCGCCGGGCTGTTCGCCGGAATGCCCGGCGTCGAGGTGCTCACCGGCGACTGGGAACGGATCGGCGAGCGGGGTCCGTACGACCTGCTCGTGCTGGACGGCGGCGGGCAGGGGAAGGAGGACGGTCCGACGGCGGACGTCGAGCGGCTGCTGACACCGGGCGGCACGGTCGTCGTCGACGACTTCACCCCCGCGACGACCTGGCCGCCGCTGCACGGGGGCCGCCCCGACCTGCCGCGCCGCTTCTGGCTTGAGCATCCGGCGCTGCGGTCGGTGGAACTGCGGCTGGCGCCCGACCTGAGCACGGTGGTGGGCACCCGGGTGCTGCCGGCCGCGCCCGGGTGACCGGCGTCGGCCCCCGGCCCGCCCGCGAGTGACCGACGTCAAGTCGTGGGCGGGGCCGGATCGGGGGGCCGCTGGTGTAGGAACGGAGGTGTTGTTCCCGGACGTGTTCCCTCACCACCAGGAGTGCACCGCGTGACCTCCCTCTTCCCGGCCCTGACGGACGATCCGGACGGGCGGGCCGCCCTCCGGTTCGGCGACCGCAGCCTGACGTACGCGCAACTCGCCTCGGCCGCCGCGGCCGTCGGCGAGCGGATCCGCGGGGCAGGCCGGGTGGCCGTGTGGGCGACCCCCTCGCTGGAGACGGCCGTCGCGGTCGTGGGCGTGCTGCTGGCCGGTGCGGCCGCCGTGCCGCTGAACCCCAGGTCCGGCGAGAAGGAGCTCGGGCACATCCTGTCCGACAGTGAGCCGGCCCTGCTGCTGGCCGCCCCCGGCGACGAACTCCCGCCCGCCGTGGGCGGCCTGGCACGGATCGACGTCGACGTGCGCGCCACGGCCGAGCCCGTCGCCGCCGACCCGGACGACGGCGATCCCGCCCTGATCGTCTACACCTCCGGCACCACCGGTCCGCCCAAGGGCGCCGTCATCCCGCGCCGCGCGATCACCTCGACCCTGGACGCGCTCGCCGACGCCTGGCAGTGGACCGGCGCCGACGTGCTGGTGCACGGGCTGCCCCTGTTCCATGTGCACGGCCTGGTGCTGGGCGTCCTGGGCCCGCTGCGCCGCGGCGGGTCGCTGCGGCATCTCGGCCGGTTCGACACCGACGGCGTGGCGCGCGAGCTGACCGACGGCGCGACCATGCTGTTCGGGGTGCCGACGATGTACCACCGCATCGCCGAGGCGCTGCCCGGCGATCCCGCCCTGGCCGAGGCGCTGGCCGGGGCCCGGCTGCTCGTCTCCGGTTCCGCCGCGCTGCCCGTGCACGACCACGAGCGGATCGCGGCGGCGACCGGCCGGCGGGTGATCGAGCGGTACGGCATGACCGAGACGCTGATGAACACCAGCGTGCGGGCGGACGGCGAGGCGCGGGCCGGGACCGTCGGCGTGCCGCTGCCCGGGGTCGAACTGCGGCTCGTCGAGGAGGACGGCACCCCGCTCACCGCGTACGACGGCGAGAGCGTGGGCGAGATCCAGGTGCGCGGCCCGAACCTGTTCACCGCGTACCTCAACCGGCCCGACGCCACCGCGGCCGCCTTCACCGCCGGCGGCTGGTTCCGCACCGGAGACATGGCGGTGCGCGACCCCGACGGCTATGTCCGGATCGTCGGCCGCAAGGCCACCGACCTGATCAAGAGCGGCGGTTACAAGATCGGGGCGGGTGAGATCGAGAACGCGCTCCTGGAGCACCCGGGGGTGCGCGAGGCCGCCGTGACCGGGGAGCCGGACGCCGATCTGGGCGAGCGGGTCGTCGCCTGGATCGTCCCGGCCGATGCACAGGCGCCGCCCTCCGCCGAGGAGTTGGCGGGTCATGTGGCGGCCCGGCTGGCCCCGCACAAGCGGCCGCGCGTGGTCCGCTACCTGGACGCCCTGCCCCGCAACGACATGGGGAAGATCATGAAGCGGGCGCTGCCGTCATGACCGACGGCCGCACGGCACGCGCGACCCTCGCGCTCGTCACCGACGACTTCACCGAACTCCCCCACCCGGCACGGGAGTCCGGACCGGTCGACGGCCCGCTCGGCTGGCCGGGCTACGACGCCTCCCGGGCCCGCGCCACGGCACGCACCGGCGAGAGCGAGTCCGTCGTCTGCGGCACCGCCCACGTCGAGGGCACCCGGGCCGTGCTGATCGCGTTCGAGTTCGACTTCCTCGGCGGCTCGCTGGGCGAGCGCACCGGGGACCGGCTGGCGGCGGCGTACACGTATGCGCGTGAACACCGCCTGCCCGTCGTGCCGTTGGTCGCCACGGGCGGCAGCAGGATGCAGGAGGGCATGTTCGCGCTGACCCAGCTCCAGCGGGTGGCCCGGCAGTCGGCGCTCACCCGGGCGGCCGGTCTGGCGCAGGTCGCCGTGGTGCGCGACCCCACGACGGGCGGCGGCTGGGCCACGCTGGGCGCGGGCGCGGACGTGATCCTGGCGCTGCCCGGCGCCCAGGTCGGCTTCGCGGGGTCCCGGGTGCGGCCGCCGGACGCCGACCCGGCCGCGTACACGGCCGAGGCGCAGCTGGCGGCAGGCGCCGTCGACGCGGTCGTGGCACCGGAGGATCTGCGCGGGGTGCTCGGACGGTGGCTGCGGCTGCTGACGGCGCCGTCGGCCGAGCCGGCACCCGTGCCGCGGGCGCTGGGCTCGGCGGATCTCCCGGCGACCGGCTGGGAGGCGGTACGGCGCGCCCGCGCGGCCCGGCGTCCGCGCGCCGAGAGCTACCTGGACGGCTACCTCACCCACCGGGTCGCGCTCGGCGGGGACCGCTGCGGCGGCCGGGACGCGGGCATGCTGTGCGGCTTCGGCGAACACGCGGGGCGGGCCGTGGCCTACGCCGCCCAGGCCGGCACGGCGACCCGTCCGGCCGGCTACCGCACCGCCGCCCGGCTGGTCCGGCTCGCGGACCGGCTCGGCATACCGGTGCTGACCCTGGTGGACACCCCGGGCGCGGCCAACGACGCCGAGGCCGAGGCGCAGGGGGTGGGTGCCGCGATCGCGGAACTGTTCGGCGCGGTGGCCGACGCCCGTACGCCGGTCACCACGCTGGTGATCGGCGAGGGCGGCTCCGGCGGCGCGCTGGCGCTGGCCTCGCCCGGCAACACCTGGGCGGTGCCGGACAGTTACTTCTCGGTCATCGCGCCCGAGCCGGCGGCCGCCATTCTCAAGCGGCCGCCGCAGGACGCCGAGGCGACCGCGAACCAGCTCCGCATCCGCCCCCAGGACCTGGTGGAGCTGGGCGTGATCCGGGGCGTGGTGGGACCGGATTGACATGCTCCTCGCCCTGGGGGGCGAGGATTCCGGCCTTCCCTGACTGGTTGCCGTGCCGCTACGCGGCACGGTTTCCGGTCGGGAATCCGTGGCTTCCTGTTTCTTCGCGCTGTGCCGGAACAGGTTCTGGGCTTACCGGCGCTCCGCAGGCCGATGCCGCCGGTCCGGCGGCCTGTCATCTCCGGCATGAAGGCCTGGACGCCGATGGCGCAGAACAGCACCAGCGCGGCTAGACCGAAACACTGCGAATGAATTCCGGTAGACGGGGGCGGAGCGGGAGAGAGCCGGCCGGAGTACACCGGGCGGGCCGGGGCGCTCCCCGGCCCGCCCGGTCGCGGGGCTGCTTCACCCG
>NZ_VJZD01000237.1 GCF_009377175.1 Streptomyces adustus | reverse complement strand
CCGCCACCCCCAGCAGTGTCCCGACCGCGTAGGTGACCGCCATGGCCACCGCCCCGCCCACCACGTTGCGCAGCACCGCCCGCCCCGGGGCCGCCGCCCCGAGCCGGGCGCTGGCCCAGCCGGTCAGCACGAGGGCGGCCAGCACGGAGACCACGGTGACGGGCAGCCGCCAGTGCGCCGGGGGCAGGACGATGGCCAGCAGCGGCAGCAGCGCGCCCACCGTGAACGCCGCGAAGCTCGCCCAGGCCGCGTGCCAGGGGTCGGCGAGGGCGTCGGGGTCGATACCGAGCTCCACGCGCGCGTGGGCCTTCAGCGCGTCCCGTTCCGTCAGCTGCTCGGCCGCCTCCCGTGCCACCTCGCGGGACAGTCCGCGCGCCTGGAGCATCCCGGTGAGCTCCGCCAGCTCGGCCTCGGGTTTCTCCCTCAGCTCCTGTTTCTCCGCGGCCAGCGCCGCCTTCTCGGAGTCCCGTTGGGTCGACACCGACACGTACTCCCCCGCCGCCATCGACAGCGACCCGGCGAGCAGCCCGGCCAGACCCGCCGTCAGCAGCGCCGCCCGCTCCTGGGTGGCGCCGGCCACGCCGACGACCAGCCCCGCGGTGGACACGATGCCGTCGTTGGCCCCGAGGACCGCGGCGCGCAGCCAGTTGAGCCGGGAGCCCAGCGCGCCGCCGTGGGCCTCGTCGTGCGTCGGTTCCGTCACACCGCGAGGATGCCATCCGCGGCCCCGGCGGGCCGTACCGACGCTCGGCCGGACCGGCGCGGCCGGGGCCGCGGCGCGCCCGGGGCGCAACCGGTCGCCCCCGGGCGGTGCGTGGGGCTGTCGGCGGGGGCCCGTATCCTCATGGACCATGCTCGAAGACCGTACGACCGCAGCGTCGTTCCCCCCGTCGTGGCCGACCGCGTATCCGCAGGGATACGCGGTCGTCGACGTGGAGACCACGGGCCTGGCCCGGGACGACCGGATAATCTCCGCGGCCGTGTACCGGCTGGACGCGCGCGGCGAGGTCGAGGACCACTGGTACACGCTGGTCAATCCGGAGCGCGACCCGGGCCCGGTCTGGATCCACGGCCTGACGAGCGACGTGCTGGAAGGGGCGCCGCTCTTCCCGGAGATCGCCGAGGAGTTCGCGGCGCGGCTGGCGGGCCGGGTGCTGGTCGCGCACAACGCCGTCTTCGACTGGCAGATGATCGCCCGAGAGTACGCGCGCGCCGAGCGCGAGGCGCCGGTGCGCCAGCGGCTGTGCACCATCGCGCTCTCCAAGGAGCTGGGCCTGCCGCTGCCCAACCACAAGCTGGCGACGCTGGCGGCCCACTTCGGCGTCGTGCAGCAGCGGGCGCACCACGCGCTGGACGACGCGCGCGTGCTGGCGGAGGCGTTCCGGCCCAGCCTGCGGGCCGCGGCGGCGGGCGGGGTGCGGCTGCCGCTGCACGAGTGCCTGCCGCTGACCGAGTGGCAGGACCGGCCCGCGCCCCGGATCGGCCGGCAGCCCGGCGCCGGGGGCGGCGGCTACGGCGGCCATGGGCAGAGCAGTTGGCGGCCGTCCCGGAAACGGCCGGCATGCCCCCATCCCAACCCGGGACGTTACGAAGACGGCAAACCGCTCAAGCAGGGCATGAGGATCGCCTTCTCGGGCGACACCTCGACCGACCGCGAGCTGCTGGAGGACCGCGCGACCGACGCCGGGCTGCACGTGGCCACCAGCCTGTCCCGGCTGACCAGCCTGCTGGTGACGAACGACCCCGACTCGGGCACGTCGAAGGTGGTCAAGGCGCGCCAGTTCGGCACCCCGGTCGTCGACGAGGCGGCCTTCGGGCAGCTGCTGCGCGATGTGGAGCCCGCCGGGGAGTGACCCGTACGGACGGGTGATTGCCGCACGACTCGCCCACCGGCCGCTCGCCCGCCGGGCGGTGACGGCCCACCCTGTGGCGCATGGCGAGATGCGAAGTTTGCGGCAACGACTACGGCATGAGCTTTGAGGTGCACGCACAGGGCGCGGTCCACGTGTTCGACTGCTTCTCCTGTGCGATCCATCGCATGGCCCCCATCTGCGAGCACTGTCGGGTGCAGATCATCGGCCAGGGCGTCGAGGTCGAGGGCCACTGGTACTGCGGCGGCCACTGCGCCCGCGCCGAGGGGAGGGTGGGAATCGTCGACAAGGTGTGACCCGGTACCCGGCCGTTCGCGCCCCACGACCGAGTTGTACGGTCGTGGGGTGTACCGCTTCCTGTTGTCCCGGCAGTGGGTGATCGTCACCCTCGTCGCCGTCGCGCTCATCCCGACGATGATCGAGCTGGGCATCTGGCAGATGCACCGGTACGAGATGCGCACCGCCCGCAACCAGCTGGTCTCCGACGCGCTGACCGCGCGGCCGGTCCCGGTCGAGCGGCTGACCTCTCCCGGGCACACCGTGACCAGTGCCGAGCGGTACCGCACCGTCACCGCGACGGGCACCTTCGACACCTCCCGGGAGGTCGTCGTCAGGCGCCGCGTCAACTCCGACGACGAGGTCGGCTTCCATGTCCTCACCCCGTTCGTCCTCGCGGACGGCCGGGTGCTGCTGGTCAACCGGGGCTGGATCCCCGCGAACGGAGTGCAGACCGCCTTCCCGAAGATCCCCGCGCCGCCCGCGGGCCAGACGACGGTCACCGGACGGCTGATGCCGGACGAGACGACCGCGGCCAGCGGCATCAAGGACATCAAGGGCCTGCCGGACCGCCAGATCATGCTGATCAACAGCGCGGAGCAGGCCCGGCGACTCGGCAACGGGGTGCTGGGCGGCTACATCCAGCAGACGGCGCCCGCGGCGAAGGGCGGCACTCCGCAGCAGATCTCCGACCCGGGCAAGGAAGACGCGCCGCTGAACTACGCCTACATGATCCAGTGGTGGCTGTTCGCGGCGGGCGTCCCGGTGGGCTGGTGGGTACTGGTCCGGCGCGAGCGCCGCGACCGGGCGGAGGCCGCGGCGGCCGAGACGTCGGCCGCGGCCGAACCGGCGACGGTGTAGGGCCGACCTCACCCAGCCGGCCGTATCCGCTGATTGCCCGGTCGGCTCACCGGGAACCCGGAAACCCGTGCACCCCCCTATCGAGGACTACGCCCTCATCGGCGACGAACAGACCGCGGCCCTGGTCGGCAGGGACGGCTCCGTCGACTGGCTGTGCGTCCCCCGCTTCGACTCGGCGGCCTGCTTCGCCCGACTGCTCGGCGACGAGGACAACGGTCACTGGCGGATCGCCCCCAAGGACGTCGAGGGCCCCTGCACCCGCCGTGCCTACCGGCCCGACACCCTCGTCCTCGACACCGAGTGGGACACCCCCGACGGCACGGTCCGGGTCACCGACCTGATGCCCCAGCGCGAACGCGCCCCCGACGTCGTACGCATCGTGGAAGGCGTCAGCGGGCGGGTCACCGTGCGCAGCACGCTGCGGCTGCGCTTCGACTACGGCTCGATCGTCCCGTGGATGCGCCGGTCCGACGGCCACCGGATCGCGGTGGCAGGACCGGACTCGGTCTGGCTGCGCAGCGAACCCGCGGTGCACACCTGGGGCGAGGACTTCGGCACGCACTCGGAGTTCACCGTCGCCGAGGGCGAGCGGGTCGCGTTCGTCCTCACCTGGCACCCCTCGCACGAGGCGCGGCCGCCGCTGGTCGACCCCTACGAGGCGCTGAGCAGCAGCGTCGCCGACTGGCGCAGCTGGGTGGGCCGCTGCACCTACCAGGGCCCCTACCGGGACGCCGTCGTACGCTCCCTGATCACCCTCAAGGCCCTCAGCTACGCGCCCACCGGCGGCATCGTCGCCGCGGCCACCACCTCGCTGCCGGAGGAACTGGGCGGGGTGCGCAACTGGGACTACCGCTTCTGCTGGCTGCGCGACTCCACCCTCACCCTGGGCGCCCTGCTGTCGGCGGGCTACCACAAGGAGGCCGCGGCCTGGCGGGACTGGCTGCTGCGCGCGGTCGCGGGCAACCCGGCGGACCTCCAGATCATGTACGGCCTGGCCGGCGAGCGGCGGCTGCCGGAGACGGAGCTGCCGTGGCTCGCCGGCTACAACGGCTCGGCGCCGGTGCGGTCGGGCAACGACGCCGTGACCCAGCTTCAGCTGGACGTCTACGGCGAGGTCATGGACTCGCTGTACCTGGCCCGGCGCTCGGGGCTGTCGGCCAAGCCGCACATGTGGGCCATGCAGGGCGCCCTGCTCCAGTTCCTGGAGTCGGCGTGGCGGCAGCCGGACGAGGGGCTGTGGGAGGTGCGCGGCGGCCGCCGCCAGTTCGTGCACTCGAAGGTGATGGTGTGGGTGGCCGCCGACCGGGCGGTACGCACGCTGGAGGAGCATCCGGACCTGCCCGGCGACCCGGACGCCTGGCGGGCGCTGCGCGACGAGGTGCACCGGGAGGTGTGCGAGAAGGGCTACGACCCCGAGCGCAACACCTTCACGCAGTACTACGGCTCCCGCGAACTCGACGCCGCGCTGCTGCTCATCCCGCGCGTCGGGTTCCTGCCCCCGGAGGACCCCAGGGTGATCGGCACGGTGGACGCGGTCCGCGCGGAGCTGGGCCACGGCGGCTTCGTCCGCCGCTACGACGCCGAGGACACCCCGGTCGACGGACTGCCGGGCGGCGAGGGCGCCTTCCTGGCCTGCTCGTTCTGGCTCGCGGACGCGCTGCATCTGACCGGCCGCACCCAGGAGGCCCGCGAGCTGTTCGAACGGCTGCTGGGCCTCACCAACGACGTGGGACTGCTGGCCGAGGAGTACGACCCGGTGGCCGGCCGCCAGCTCGGCAACTTCCCGCAGGCGTTCAGCCACATCGGCCTGGTGAACACCGCCCTCGCTCTGGCCGGGGGCGGCGGGGCAGGATAGGAGCCATGGATCTTGGACTGAAGGACCGGGTGTACGTGGTCACCGGCGCCACCCGCGGACTGGGCAACGCCGCCGCGCGCGAGCTGGTGGCCGACGGCGCGAAGGTGGTCGTCACCGGACGGGACGCGAAGCGGGTCGCGGACGCGGCGGCCGAGCTGGGCCCGAACGCCGTCGGGGTGGCCGTCGACAACGCCGAGGCGGACGCCCCGGCGCAGCTGATCGCCGCCGCGCGCGAGCACTTCGGCGGCTTCGACGGCGTCCTCGTCAGCGTCGGCGGCCCGCCGCCCGGCTTCGTCGCCGACAACACCGACGACCAGTGGCGTGCGGCGTTCGAGTCGGTGTTCCTGGGCGCGGTGCGGCTCGCCCGGGCGGCGGCCGCGGAGCTGGAGTCCGGTGGCGTCATCGGGTTCGTGCTGTCCGGCTCGGTGCACGAGCCGATCCCGGCGCTGACCATCTCCAACGGGCTGCGGCCGGGCCTGGCCGGGTTCGCCAAGTCCCTCTCCGACGAGCTGGGGCCGCGCGGCATCCGGGTCGTCGGGCTGCTGCCGTCGCGCATCGACACCGACCGGGTGCGCGAGCTGGACGGCTACTCGGCGGACCCGGAGGCGACCCGGGCGGCGAACGAGTCCCGTATCCCCCTGCGGCGGTACGGGACTCCGGAGGAGTTCGGGCGGGTGGCGGCGTTCCTGCTGTCACCGGCCGCGTCCTACCTGACCGGCCTCATGCTGCCGGTCGACGGCGGGATGCGACACGGGTTCTGACCCCGTCGGCCGACCACACGCCACGGCACGGCCGACGGTGCCCGCCGGCCGCGCCGTGGCGTACACCGGGGGCGCGCTCCTCGCTGCCGCGTGCTCAGCTCACCCTTGCCGCGCGGTGTCTGGCCGCTCGCAGGCGGACCTCGGCGGGCAGGGCCGCGAGGTGGGCGGAGTCCCGGGCGTGGGTCAGGGCCTGGCCGGTGAGCTGGTGCAGCGCGGTGCCCGGGTCGACGTGCGGCTCCAGCAGCAGGCGTACCCGGACCTCGGGGGCGCTGCGCCGCCCGGTCAGCTGGATGTGGGCCTGCTGGACACCGTCCATGTTCCCGGACTCGTCGGCCAGCACGCCCTCCAGGGCCCGCCCCCGCAGCAGCGCCTCCTCACCGTCGCCGGTGTCGACGACGACCTCGGCGAGCCGCCGGCGGCGCAGCACGGCGATCAGCCACCACAGGGCGAGCAGGACCAGGACGGCGAGGGCCGCCAGGACCGTCGGCCACCACCAGCCGGCGCCCTGCCGGCTGGTGCGTTCGGCGACACTGAGCAGCACGTCGTGGGGGCCGTGGTGGATCCACCAGGAGGGCGGCGCCGCGCCCAGACCGACGGCGAGCACCGAGCCGCCGAGAAGCACCAGGACAAGGCCGACTAGGCCGATCAGCACCCGGTTGACGGTCCTGAGCATCGCGCTCACCCCTTCCGGCCCGGTCGCCGTACCCGCACCGACAGCGCGGGCGGCCGGACGAGTCCCAGGCCGCCGACCGCTTCGGCGAGGACCGTGTCGAGGTCCGCGCGGACCTCGTCCAGCGGGCGGAAGTGCGAGACCGCGCGTACGTCGGCCCGTCGGCGGTGGGCCCGTACCCGTACCGACTGCACGCCCGCGACCTCCATGGCCCGGTCGCGCAGGACCAGCGCGGCCGCGTCCCGGTGCAGTCCCGCGCGGACGTCGGGGCGCTCCTGCCGCATCGGCAGGACGGCCCGCAGGCCGGGCGTCACGGCCAGGACCAGCAGCCAGAGGCCGAGCAGCACGGTGACGCTCGCACCGACGAGCACCCAGGTGTCGTCCAGCGGCCGCCGGGCGAGCTGCTCGGCCAGGGACCGGCGCCACTGCATGCCCGGCCGGCCGGCCCGCACCGCGGCGATGTCGTAGAGGAAGGCGCCCGCGACGACCGCCAGGAGGACGGCGACGACGGCCGCCGGGATCCGGCGCGCCGACCAGAAGCGGTGGCCCGGGCCGTCGGCCGTCGGCGGCGGGTCGGGGACCGCCGGGGCGGACCGGCCGGGTCCGGTGCCGGGGTCGCCGGGGTTGTCCTTCTCGATGACCGGAAGTCGTCGTGTGGTGCCTTCGGAGCCCTGGGGCTCGCTCATCGCGTCCTCCCCTGTGCCACGTCGTGTGCCGGGGTCAGATGCAGCCGTTCCACGTGCACGGCGACCTCCGGCACCTCCATTCCCACCAACGCGCCTACCCGCTCGACCACATGACGACGCACCTCGCGACAGCGGGCCGCGATGTCACCCGGATAGCCGAGTTCGAGGTGGATCCGGACGCGGGCGGTGTCGTGGTGGACGACGACGGTGGCCTGTGGGGGCGCGGCGGCCTCGGGCAGCGGTCCGACGGCCTCGCGGGCCGCCTGCGCGGCCGTCTTCGACACCACCCGGTCGGCGATCCGGGTCGCGCCGCGCTCGCCCGGCGGGACGACGGCCGGGCCCGTGCCGCCCCCGACGGTCGCTTCGCTCACCGACGTCACCGTCGCCGGTCGTCACGCTGGCGGAAGAAGTCACCGAGTTCCAGGTCCCCCTCCAGGAACCGGCCGACGACGAACCCGATGGCGCCCAGCGCCGCCACCAGCAGGAACGCGCCGAACCCGCCGAAGTACCCGGCGAAGCCCAACGCCATTCCGGCGATCATGCCGACCACGGCCATGTTCATGCGGCGCTCCTCAGCTCACGGCCCTGGCTCACTGGATCCGGGGCTCCGGCTCCTCGTCCTCTTCCTCGGGCAGTTTCACGTCGCTCACGGCGATGTTGACCTCGACGACCTCCAGGCCGGTCATCCGCTCCACCGCCGCGACGACGTTCTCCCGTACGGCCTTGGCGACGTCGCCGATCGACACGCCGTAGTCGACGACGATCTCCAGGTCGAGCGCGGTCTGCACCTCGCCGACCTCGGCCTTGACCCCGCGCGTCACGGACTTCGACCCGCCGCCGGGCACCCGGTCCCGTACGGCGCCGAAGGTACGGCTGAGACCGCCGCCCATGGCGTGCACGCCGAGGACGTCCCGGGCCGCCATCCCGGCGATCTTCTCCACGACCCCGTCGGCGATGGTGGTGCGTCCCCGGGTCGCCGGGTCCCCGCCGCCGCGTCTGGTGGTCTTGCGGGTCTGGACCGACGGCTCGGCCGCGCTCTCGGTGCTCTGCGTCCGGTTCTGCTGCGTCATGTCGGTCATCGCCGCACGTCCTTCCGGTCGTCGTCCTTCCCCCACGGTACGTGCGGTTCCCCGCCGCCGCCCTGGTGATGCGGCAGGCTGGAGCAATGACGGCGGATCGGATCGGGCGGGCGGTACGGGATCAGCTGAGCCTGGGCAGGCTGCTGCCGCTGGGCGGCCCGGGTGACGGCGCCTGGATCACGCAGCGGGCGGCCGAGGCGCAGCTACGGCGCGCGGCGCAGAGCGTGCCGGGGGTGTACCCGGGTGCGCTGGGGATCTCCCTGGCGGATCCCGGGGAGGCGGCCGAGCCGGTCGTGCCGCCGCCGCCCGGGGCACTGCCGCCCGGACCGCTGCGGATCACGGCGGACTTCGCGACCACGCTGAGCGGGCCGCTGCCCGTCACGGCGTCACTCGTACGGGCGACGCTGGGCGCGGCGGCCGAGCGCCTCGGGCTTGCGGTCACCGAGGTGGACCTGCGGGTGACGGGCCTGCTGGAGGAGGCTCCCGAGCCCACCCCCGTACGTGCGCCGGAGCCGCCCTCGGCCGGCCGGCCCACGACGCCCGACGAGGAGCGGGCCGCCGCGGCCGCGAGCGGTGTCCCGGGGGTGGAGCGGCTGACCGGCGCGCTCGGCGGCCGGTCGCCGGTGCAGCTCTCGGCGCACGCCCCGGCGCGGACCGGGGAGCCGCCGCACGAGGGCGCGCTGCCGCGGCGCCACGCCCGGGTGGAGATCGCGGTGCGCGCCGGCCACCGGGCCCTGGACGTGGCCCGGACGGTCCGCACGGCGGTGGGCGAGACGCTGCCCGATCACCCCACGGTGACCGTACTGGTGACCGCGGTCAGCTAGGGCGTGGGCTCACTCGCCGAGGCCGGCCAGGTCCCGCAGTCGCCGGGCCTGGGCGGTGCGCTCCGCGCCGCGCTGCTCGTCGTACGTACGGTCGGCGGCCCCGCGCAGCAGGGTCTTGGTCTCGATCACCGCGTCCCGGGGCGCGGCGAGGAGCGCCGCGGCCAGATCCGCCACCGCGGCGTCGAGGTCGGCCACCGGCACCGACAGGTTGGCGAGCCCGCAGCTCACCGCCTCCTCGGCCGTCACGAACCGGCCGGTCAGGCAGATCTCGACCGCACGGCCGTAACCGACCAGGGAGACCAGCGGATGGGTGCCGGTCAGGTCCGGCACCAGGCCCAGCGAGGTCTCGCGCATGGCGAACTGCACGTCGTCGGCGACGACGCGCACGTCACAGGCGAGCGCGAGCTGGAAGCCCGCCCCGATGGCGTGGCCCTGCACGGCGGCGATCGACACGATGTCGTTGCGCCGCCACCAGGTGAAGCCCTCCTGGAACCCGGCGATGGCGGCGTCGAGTTCGGCGTCGTCACCGCGTGCGAGGTCGATGAAGGACGGCTCGCCCTCGATCCCCTCCGGCGTGAACATCTGCCGGTCGAGACCGGCGGAGAAGGACTTGCCCTCACCGCGCAGCACGACGACGCGGACGGAGCCCGGCAGCAGCCGGCCGGCCTCGGCGAGCGCACGCCACATCGCGGGGCTCTGCGCGTTGCGTTTGGCCGGGTTGGTCAGCGTCACCGTGGCGAGCGCGTCGTCGACGGTGAGCCGTACGCCGTCCTTGTCGAGCAGGGGGACGAGTTCCTGGTCGGGCGAAGCCATGGACGCCTCCGATGGGTGCGGTCAGTCAGCGGTCAGCTAAGTGACTGCACAGTAACCACCCGGTCGATCAACCGAACGACCGGGTGGCCACCATCGAAGCCGGTGAGCCGCCCGGGTCAGGACGTAGCGGCCTTCTTGCCCCGCGTCGCCCCACCACGCCCACGGAGCGTGACGCCCGACTCACTGAGCATCCGGTGTACGAAGCCATACGAGCGGCCGGTCTCCTCGGCCAGCGCCCGGATGCTCGCACCGGAGTCGTACTTCTTCTTCAGGTCTGCCGCGAGCTTGTCGCGCGCGGCGCCGGTCACCCGGCTGCCCTTCTTCAGAGTCTCGGCCACCCGTGCCTCCTCATGGGAAGTGCGCTCTGGTCTCCTCATGATCACCCCTCTCGGGCTCGATGGCCACCCATTCGGCAAGGTCCGTACGACAGGCTTGTGACGACAGGAGCGCGTCCCCACATACGGAATCCCTGATTCCATCGGTTCGCATTCATGCACCCGAACGGGTTGTTTCGCGAAGTGCCAGGTCAGGGACGCACGACGGCCGATCCCTTGTCGACAAAGGGATCGGCCGTGAAATGGATGTAGGACACACCTCGATACGAGGAGATCTCACACAGATGATGGATCACGGATCGGCCGAATGATCCATACGCTGTGGATCAGACATTCGATCAAGCGAGAGCGACGAGATCCGCGTAGTCCGCGCCCCACAGGTCCTCGACACCGTCGGGCAGCAGAATGATCCGCTCCGGCTGGAGCGCCTCGACCGCGCCCTCGTCGTGCGTGACCAGGACGACCGCGCCCTTGTAGGTGCGCAGCGCGCCGAGGATCTCCTCGCGGCTGGCCGGGTCGAGGTTGTTGGTCGGCTCGTCGAGCAGCAGGACGTTCGCCGAGGACACCACGAGGGTGGCCAGGGCGAGGCGGGTCTTCTCGCCGCCGGAGAGGACCCCGGCCGGCTTGTCGACGTCGTCGCCGGAGAAGAGGAAGCTGCCGAGCGTCTTGCGCACCTCGACCAGGTCGAGGTCGGGGGCGGCGGAGCGCATGTTCTCCAGGACGGTGCGCTCCGGGTCGAGGGTCTCGTGCTCCTGCGCGTAGTAGCCGAGCTTGAGGCCGTGGCCCGGGACGACCTCGCCGGTGTCGGGGATCTCCACGCCGCCCAGCAGCCGGAGCAGGGTCGTCTTGCCGGCGCCGTTCAGACCCAGGATCACGACGCGGGAACCCTTGTCGATGGCCAGGTCGACGTCCGTGAAGATCTCCAGGGAGCCGTACGACTTCGACAGGCCCTCCGCCATCAGCGGGGTCCTGCCGCACGGCGCGGGCTCCGGGAAGCGCAGCTTGGCGACCTTGTCCTGCTGGCGCACGGCCTCCAGGCCCGACAGCAGCTTGTCGGCCCGCTTGGCCATGTTCTGCGCGGCGACGGTCTTGGTGGCCTTGGCGCGCATCTTGTCGGCCTGCGCGTTCAGGGCGGCGGCCTTCTTCTCGGCGTTCTGCCGCTCGCGCTTGCGGCGCTTCTCGTCGGCCTCGCGCTGCTGCTGGTAGAGCTTCCAGCCCATGTTGTAGACGTCGATCTGGGCGCGGTTGGCGTCCAGGTAGAAGACCTTGTTGACGACCGTCTCGACGAGGTCGACGTCGTGGGAGATCACGATGAAGCCGCCGCGGTACGTCTTCAGGTAGTCGCGCAGCCAGACGATCGAGTCGGCGTCGAGGTGGTTGGTCGGCTCGTCGAGCAGCAGGGTGTCCGCGTCCGAGAACAGGATCCGGGCCAGCTCGATACGGCGGCGCTGACCGCCCGAGAGGGTGTGCAGCGGCTGGCCGAGCACCCGGTCGGGCAGATTGAGCGCGGCGGCGATGGTGGCGGCCTCGGCCTCGGCGGCGTACCCGCCCTTGGTGAGGAACTCCGTCTCCTGGCGCTCGTACTGCCGCAGGGCCTTCTCGCGGGTCGCGCCGCTGCCGTTGGCGATGCGCTGCTCGTTGTCGCGCATCTTGCGGAGCAGGGTGTCCAGGCCGCGCGCCGAGAGGATGCGGTCGCGGGCCAGCACGTCCAGGTCGCCGGTGCGCGGGTCCTGCGGCAGATAGCCGACCTCGCCGGAGCGGGCGATGTTGCCCGCGGCGGGGATGCCCTCGCCCGCGAGGACCTTGGTGAGCGTCGTCTTGCCCGCGCCGTTGCGGCCGACCAGGCCGATGCGGTCGCCCTTGGTGATGCGGAAGGTGGCGGACTCGATGAGGATGCGGGCACCGGCGCGCAGCTCGATACCGGAGGCGGAGATCACGGACAGGCTCCAGGGCAGGAAGGGTGGCGGGCGGGCGGCTGAGGACGTTCCCGCCGTCTAATGCGCGAGGAGAATGGCCATGACGTCAGTCTAACGGGGCCGTGCAACCACTTTTCCTGCGATCGGGCGGCGGACCGGGCGTACGGCGCGGTCGTCCACCAGGACGAATACGGGGCCGCGGACGCGGTGGCGGCGCGTCGTGACGTTCGGCACATCCGGGTGTCAGTGGTCGCTGGGAGACTGGGCGGCAGGTTGATTTCCGGCGGTGACGACGAGGGAGAGGCCGGTATGACGGGGACGAGCGGTGGACGCCCGGGCATCTGTCCGACACTGCTGTACACGGACGCGAAGGCGGCGATCCGGCAGCTCACGGAGGCCTTCGGGTTCCTGGAGCTGTCGGTGTACGAGGGCGAGGACGGCGTGGTGATGCACGCCGAGCTGGTGCAGGGAAACGGCGCGGTGATGCTGGGCTCCAAGGGCCGCGGCGGCGTCTTCGACACGGCGATGAAGGGCGCGGGCCCGGCGGGGGTGTACGTCCTGGTGGACGACGTCGACGCCCACCACCGGCGGGCCGTGGAGCACGGCGCGGAGATCCTGATGCCCCCGACGGACCAGGACTACGGGTCGCGGGACTACATGGCCCGGGACATCGAGGGCAACATCTGGAGCTTCGGCACGTACGCCCCCGAGCTGCCGGCCTGACCTGCGGCTGCCGGTGCGCGAGTCGGACCGGAGCCCGGCGTCGGTCGGCCGGAGGGCAGGTTCCTGCTCTCCGGCCGACTCGCCGCGACGGGTCCGCCGCGGTCCGGGTCAGTTCCCTCCGGTGTGCACCTGGAAGGCCGCCCGGCGCACGGCCTTGGCCAGGGCCGGGTCCGGGTGGGCGGCGGCGAGCGCGACGAGCACCTGCACGGTGCGCGGATGGCCGACGGCGCGTACCTCGTCGAGCAGTTGCGGGACGGTGGGCTGCACCGCGGACTCCAGATGCCGGACCAGCATCGGGGCCTCGCCGTGGTCGGCTACGGCGGCCGCGGTGTCGACCCACAGCCAGGTGGCCTCCTGCCGGGTGAGCACCTCGTGCGCGTCCTCGGGGTCGACGCCGTCGTGCTCGGCGAGCCAGAGCAGGGCGTACGGCCGCAGGGCCGGCTCGTCGACGACCGAGCGGACGTCGTGCTCGGCGGGGGCGCCGACGACCCGCAGCGCCTCGAAGGCCAGGCCGCGCAGCAGGGCGTCCTCGCCGCGGGCGGCGGCCAGCAGGTCGGTGACGGCGCGGCCGACGGGGCGGGCGGCGAGCCAGGCTCGGTACTCGGCGCGGGCCGCGTTGGGGCGCAGCTGGGCGCAGCCGCGCAGCATGCCCTCGGCGGCCTGCTCGATGTTCCCGGCGGGGCTCTGCGCGGCGACGCAGATCTGCTCCAGCTTGACCCAGACCGCCCAGCTGCCCAGCGGGGTGAGCGTGGCCTGTGCGGCGCCGTAGGTGAGGGCGCCCACCGAGGCGAGGGCGTGCAGGGCCCAGTCGAGCAGCGGGGCGAGTTCGGCCTCCTGCGCGGGCTCCGCCGGGTCGGCGTCGACGGAGGGCACGGCGGCCGCGGCGGCCACGGCGGCGCCCGCGGGGACGGCGGCGGCGCTGGGCATGGCCTGGGGGCCGTAGGGGATCTCGCAGCGCTCGGTGCGCAGCTCGGTGACCCGCTGGGCGAGCAGGTCGAGCAGCTGGGCCACGGGCACGGGCCCGGCGGACAGCTGGAGGAAGGAGAGCACCTGCGGCATGGCCGAGACGACCTCGGCGACGGTCGCGGGCTCGTGGTCCGCGGGTTCCGGGGACGCCAGCGACCAGGCGTCGAAGAGGGCGACCCAGCCGCGCAGGACGGCACTGTCGTCGCGGTCCCAGGCACGCAGCCGCCAGCCGGGACGGGCGCTGTCGCCGTGCACCTCGATGAGGCCGGCGAGGCGGGCGGTGTCCCAGTCGGCACGGACCTCGGTCGCGGTCAGGCCGAGTTCCGAGGCCGCCCGATCGGCGGTCGCGTCGGCGAGGGTGGCCTTGCCGTCGACGGCCGCGCCGTCGCGGCCGGGGCCGAGGGCGGCGTCGGCCCAGCGGGCGACGCGGGCTGCCGCGGCCAGACCGGAGCGCGCCATTCTGGCCAGCTCCGCGGGGGCCGGTGTGCCCTCCGGAGGTCGGGGTGCGGGGCGGCGCGGGCGCCGCTGGTTCACGGCTCTGGGGGC
>NZ_VJZD01000236.1 GCF_009377175.1 Streptomyces adustus | reverse complement strand
CACCCGCGCCCCCCGCGGACCCGGTCGTCCGCAGCCGGGCGCCGAATCTGGCGTAGGTCCCGAACGTCTCGCGCGCCCCCGTCCGGCCGGAGGTGCCGAAGCGGCCGTAGCCCCGGGCCGAGGTGCGGGCCGGGGGGTACCGCGGGTCGCGCGGGCGCAGCGCGAGGGCCGCGGCCGCCGAGGCGACGGCGGGCAGCACGGCCAGCAGGGTCAGGGCACCCGCCAGGGGGAGCGGGGTGCCGGCCGCCAGGAACTGTGCCGCCGCGCCGTCGAACGGCATGCCCGTGAGGTCGCCGCGCAGGTGGAGGAAGAAGAACAGCGCCACCGTCGAGCCGAGGGTGCAGGACAGCGCGGTCGTCGTCGCCGAGATCGCCATCAGCCGGGCCGGTCCGAGTCCGATCGCCGCGAGGCCGGTCCGCGGCCTGGTGGCCGGGTCGGTGCGGGCGACGGCCACCGCGAGCTGGACCGTGGCGGCCAGCGGCACCGCACACCAGGCAAGACGCAGCAGAAGCGTGCCGGCGGGGGTGTCCGGGTGGCCCATCGCGTAGCCGAGGCTGCCCAGCAGCAGGAATCCGGTGCCTGCCGAGGCGGCCGCCACCAGCAGGCGACGCAGTTGGACGGCCGGGTGGGCGAGGCGGCTCAGGCGGAGAGCGAGCACGCGGCCCGGCCTTCCGTCTCGGCCTCGGTGACCGGCGGCAGGTGCAGGGTGTGCACGCGCCGTCCGTCGAGCAGGGACACCCTGCGGTCGGCCAGGGCGGCGGTCTCCGCGTCGTGCGTGGCGAGGACGACCGTGATGCCGTGCGAGCGGGCCGCCGTGGTGAGGGTGCGCAGGACGTGGGCGCGGTCGGCGCGGTGCAGGGGGGCCGTCGGCTCGTCCGCGAACAGGACCGTGGGGGCGGGTGCGAGGGCCCGGGCGATCGAGACCCGCTGGCGTTCGGCCTGGCGCAGCTGGTGCGGGCGCCTGCGGGCGGTGTCGCCGATGTCGAGGCGCTCCAGCCACTCCAGGGCGGCCACCTTGGCCCGGCGGCGGCTGGTGCCGCGCAGCATCAGGGGCAGCGCCGCGTTCTCCCAGACGTTCAGCTCAGGCACGAGCACGGGCGCCGGGTCGATCCAGCCGAAGCGGTCCCGGCGCATGCGTTCCCGGGAGACGGGGCCCATGGTGTGCACGGGGACGCTGTTGAACCAGACCTCGCCGCGCCGGACCCGCACCAGGCCGGACAGACAGCGCAGCAGGGTGGTCTTGCCGCTGCCGCGCGGGCCGCTGACGGCGAGGATCTCGCCCTCCCGGACGCCGAGCGAGACCCCGGCGAGCGCGGGCGAGCCGTCGTCGTGCGTGAAGTGCAGGGAGCGTGCCCAGAGCACGTCGTTGTCCGGCGGGGCCTCCATAGGCGTACACCTCGGTTCAGATCCGTGATTTCCCTGCCTTCGTTACCCCGTCCGGGGGAACGAAGGCAGGGCCGATCGGTCACTGGCACGCTAGGCAGGCGACGGCGGGAGGCCGGACAGCACGCGGCCCCGGATCGCCGTTTCTCACTCGAACGGTCGATACCGGGGCCGGTGCCGATCATCCCTGGGGACGATCGACGCGAGGGGTCAGACGCGAGGGATCAGAGCTTGGTCCACGCCTCGGTCAGGGTCGCGCGCAGGATCTGCTCGATCTCGTCGAAGGTCTCCTGGTTGGAGATCAGCGGCGGGGCGAGCTGGATGACCGGGTCGCCGCGGTCGTCGGCACGGCAGTACAGGCCGTTCTCGAACAGCGCCTTCGACAGGAAGCCGTACAGGACGCGCTCGGTCTCCTCGGAGTTGAAGGACTCCTTGGTCGCCTTGTCCTTGACCAGCTCGATGCCGTAGAAGAAGCCGTTGCCGCGGACGTCGCCGACGATCGGCAGGTCGTGCAGCTTCTGGAGGGTCTTGAGGAAGTTGCCCTCGTTGTCCAGCACGTGCTGGTTGAGGCCCTCACGCTCGAACAGGTCGAGGTTGGCGAGTCCGACGGCCGCGGAGACCGGGTGGCCGCCGAAGGTGTAGCCGTGCAGGAACGTGTTGTCGCCCTTGTAGAACGGCTCGGCGATCCGGTCGGAGACGATGCAGGCGCCGATCGGGGAGTAGCCCGAGGTCATGCCCTTGGCGCAGGTGATCATGTCCGGGATGTAGCCGAACTTGTCACAGGCGAAGGTCGTGCCGAGCCGGCCGAAGGCGCAGATGACCTCGTCCGAGACGAGCAGCACGTCGTACTGGTCGCAGATCTCGCGGACGCGCTGGAAGTAGCCGGGCGGGGGCGGGAAGCAGCCGCCGGCGTTCTGCACCGGCTCCAGGAAGACCGCGGCGACGGTGTCCGGGCCCTCGAAGAGGATCTCCTGCTCGATCTGGTCGGCGGCCCAGCGGCCGAAGGCCTCGGGGTCGTCGCCGTGGATCGGTGCGCGGTAGATGTTGGTGTTCGGGACCTTGTGCGCGCCCGGCACCAGCGGCTCGAAGGGGGCCTTCAGGGCCGGCAGGCCGGTGATGGACAGGGCGCCCTGCGGGGTGCCGTGGTAGGCCACCGCGCGGGAGATCACCTTGTACTTGGTGTGCTTGCCCTTGAGCTTGAAGTACTGCTTGGCGAGCTTCCAGGCGGTCTCGACCGCCTCACCGCCGCCGGTGGTGAAGAAGACCTTGTTCAGGTCGCCCGGCGCGTGGTGGGCGAGACGCTCCGCCAGCTCGACGGCCTTGGGGTGGGCGTAGGACCACACGGGGAAGAAGGCCAGCTCGGAGGCCTGCTTGGCGGCGACCTCGGCCAGCTCCGTGCGGCCGTGGCCGGCCTGGACCACGAACAGACCCGCGAGACCGTCGAGGTAGCGCTTGCCCTTGTCGTCGTAGATGTAGGTGCCCTCACCACGGACGATCGTGGGGACGGGCGAGTTCTCGTACGAGGACATGCGGGTGAAGTGCATCCACAGGTGGTCGTACGCGGATCGGCTGAGGTCCTTGGTGCTCACGGTTATCGGGTTCCCCACATGTAGGTCTGCTTCTTGAGCTTCAGGTAGACGAAACTCTCGGTGGAGCGCACGCCGGGCAGGGCCCGGATGCGTTTGTTGATGACGTCCAGCAGGTGGTCGTCGTCCTCGCAGACGATCTCCGCGAGGATGTCGAACGAGCCCGCGGTCATCACCACGTACTCGACTTCCGACATGCCGGTCAGCGCTTCGGCCACGGGGTCGAGGTCGCCCTCGACGTTGACGCCCACCATCGCCTGCCTGCGGAAGCCCACGGTGAGCGGGTCCGTGACGGCGACGATCTGCATCACGCCCTGGTCCAGCAGCTTCTGGACGCGCTGGCGCACGGCCGCCTCGGACAGGCCGACGGCCTTGCCGATCGCGGCGTACGGCCGGCGGCCGTCCTCCTGGAGCTGCTGGATGATCGCGAGGGAGACGGCATCCAGGTGAGGAGTGCCGTTCCTGGGCTCGCGGGGCGAGTCCCTCTGGTCTGCGCTTCGACTGGCCACGGCTTCACTCTGCACGACGTCTCGACCGTTCCGCAAGGCTTTACCGATGAAATTCGTTGTCTGCGAGGCCCAAGTTTGCGGATTTCGCAGCGGTAGCCCGCTTGGGGGTGTTGAAAACGTGGGCCTGCGGATTAGGGTGGGTGTCTCAGCGATTGGACAGTTCGACCTGACAGGAGGCCGGCAGTGAGCACCGAGCTGCGTCGTCTGCGCAACTACATCGATGGTGAGTTCCGGGACGCCGCCGACGGACGGACCACCGAGGTGGTCAACCCCGCGACGGGCGAGGCGTACGCGACCGCGCCCCTGTCCGGAACGGCGGACGTGGACGCCGCGATGGCGGCCGCCGCGGCGGCGTTCCCCGCCTGGCGCGACACGACCCCCGCCG
This sequence comes from Streptomyces adustus, assembly GCF_009377175.1. GTDB lineage: Bacteria > Actinomycetota > Actinomycetes > Streptomycetales > Streptomycetaceae > Streptomyces > Streptomyces adustus. Next base: position 10,319 of record NZ_VJZD01000236.1, on the reverse strand, counting down.
AGCGCCAGAAGGCCCTCCTGAAGATCGCGGACGCGTTCGAGGAGCGCGCCGAGGAACTCATCGCCGCCGAGGTGGAGAACACGGGCAAGCCCGTCGGACTCACCCGGTCCGAGGAGATCCCGCCGATGGTCGACCAGATCCGCTTCTTCGCGGGTGCCGCGCGGATGCTCGAAGGCCGCTCGGCCGGCGAGTACATGGACGGCATGACCTCGATCATCCGGCGCGAGCCGGTCGGCGTCTGCGCCCAGGTCGCGCCCTGGAACTACCCGATGATGATGGCCGTGTGGAAGTTCGCCCCGGCGATCGCGGCGGGCAACACGGTCGTCCTCAAGCCCTCGGACACCACCCCCGCCTCCACCGTCCTGATCGCCGACATCCTCGGCTCGATCCTGCCCAAGGGCGTCTTCAACGTCGTCTGCGGCGACCGCGAGACCGGCCGCGCGATGGTCGAGCACCCGACCCCGGCGATGGCCTCCATCACCGGCTCGGTACGCGCCGGCATGTCCGTCGCCGAGTCCGCCGCCAAGGACGTCAAGCGCGTCCACCTGGAGCTGGGCGGCAAGGCGCCGGTCGTGGTCTTCGAGGACACCGACATCGCCAAGGCCGTCGAGGACATCTCCGTCGCGGGCTTCTTCAACGCCGGCCAGGACTGTACGGCCGCCACCCGCGTCCTCGTCCAGGCGGGCATCCACGACGAGTTCGTGGCCGCGCTGGCGAAGGCCGCCGCCGAGACCAAGACCGGTCAGCCGGACGACGAGGACGTGCTGTACGGCCCGCTCAACAACCCCAACCAGCTCAAGCAGGTCTCCGGCTTCGTCGAGCGGCTGCCCGCCCACGCCAAGGTCGAGGCGGGCGGCCACCAGGTCGGCGACAAGGGCTACTTCTACGCCCCGACCGTCGTCTCCGGCCTGAAGCAGGACGACGAGATCATCCAGAACGAGGTCTTCGGACCGGTCATCACCGTCCAGTCCTTCACGGACGAGGACCAGGCGGTGGAGTGGGCCAACGGCGTCGAGTACGCCCTCGCCTCCTCGGTGTGGACCAAGGACCACTCCCGCGCCATGCGGATGTCCAAGAAGCTCGACTTCGGCTGTGTGTGGATCAACACCCACATCCCGCTGGTCGCCGAGATGCCGCACGGCGGCTTCAAGAAGTCCGGCTACGGCAAGGACCTGTCGGGGTACGGCTTCGACGACTACACCCGCATCAAGCACGTGATGACGTCGCTGGACGCGTGACGCACGGCGGGCCGGCGGCCCGCTGAGCACCTGTGTGCCGGACACGCGCGGCCCCGGACGGGAACTCCCGTCCGGGGCCGCGCCGTTCCCCCTGGCGGTACGGTCAGGCGCGCTCGTCGACACCGCTCGTGACGAGCGTGGGCCCACCGGACTCCTCGATCACGCGGCTCGTGACCTTGGTGGGCTTCCCCGGCTTCCCCGGCTTCCCGGGCTTGCCAGGCTCGCCCGGCAGGTCGGGCAGCGGCGGCAGTTCGGCACCGGCCGGGAAGGTGACGCCCGCCTTCGCCATGATCGGACCGCACGTCTTGAGCGCCTTCTGGTACCGCTTGGACGTCGGGTCGAACGTCCCGCCCTTGTCGGTGATCCTCACCTGCAACTGGACACGGCCCTTTGCGTCCTTGGACGCGTGGATGTCCGGGACGGTCTTCTGGCCCGCCCGGCGCATGCACACGGCGAACCTCTTGTTCGCCGCGTTGACGTCGCCGGGGGCGTCGGCGGTGGGGTGGTAGGCGACGCCGAAGCCGGTGGCCGGTCCGGCCTGGCCCGCCCCGGTGTGGCCCGCGCCGCCCGTCGTCCCGCCGCCGTGGCCTGCCTCGTCCTTCGTCCGCCCGCCCTGCTCGTGCACGACGGACGTGGCGGTCGCGGTGGTCGTACGGAGCTTCGCGCTCGTCGGGGCGCCGGCCGCCGACGCGGCGGACGCGGTGGCCGTGCACAGGGCGGCGGCCGACAGGACGGCGACGCCCAGAGTGAGCAACTGCGCCCGGGGTGCCGGAGCACGCATGGATTCCTCCTGAGGTAGGACGGATGGCTGTGGCCGCGGTGCTGCCGGTGCGGCCACGGCCTACGGAACCCGGTGGGCGGTTACGGCACGGGAACGGCCGCCCTTATACGGGTGTAACCGCGCCGACGGCCGCCCCCGCCGGGCCGTCCGCGCCGGGGGACCGGCCGCTCTTACGCGCGTGTAACCGGCGACCCACCACACTGGGCGCCATGCGTGTGCTGCTGGCCGAGGACCACCGGGAACTCGCCGAGACCGTGGCCGCCGGGCTGCGCCGGGAGGGCATGGCCGTCGACCTGGCGCTCGACGGTTCGACCGCCCTGGAGCGTGCCGAGGTCAACGGCTACGACGTCGTCGTGCTCGACCGGGACCTGCCCGTGGTCCACGGCGACCAGGTGTGCCGGACGCTGGCGGCCGGCGGCGGACGGGCCCGGGTCCTGATGCTCACCGCGTCCGGCACCGTGGCCGACCGGGTCGCCGGGCTCGGGCTCGGCGCCGACGACTACCTGCCCAAGCCCTTCGCCTTCGCCGAACTGGTCGCCCGGATCCGGGCGTTGGCCCGCCGTGCGCAGCCCGCCCTGCCGCCGGTGCTGGTCCGCGGTGAACTGCGGGTCGACCCGGCCCGGCGCGAGGCGAGCCGGGCCGGGTTCCGCCTGCCGCTCAGCCCCAAGGAGTTCGCCGTGCTCGAACTCCTGCTCTGCGCGCAGGGCGCGGCCGTGTCCACCGAGGAACTCCTCGAGCGGGCCTGGGACGAGGCCGCCGACCCCTTCAGCCAGACCGTCAAGGTGACCGTCAGCAGACTGCGCCGCAAGCTGGGGGAGCCACCGCTGATCGAGACGGTGGACCGGGCCGGGTACCGCATCCGATGACCGGCTCCGCCCAGTGGTTCGCGCGCAGCATCCGATGGCGTCTGACGCTCCTCTACAGCGCGCTGTTCGTGGCGGCCGGCGCGCTGCTGCTGGCCTTCGTCTACTTCCTCGCCGCCCACTCCGAGTCCGGCGCCAGGACGGTCACCTCCGTGCAGGGCCCCGGCCTCTCGGGCGGCGCCCTCGACCCGGCGGACCCGGGCACCCCGGCGGCGACCATCAACGCCGTCGCCGAGATCCTGCGCGAGGGCCAGCTGCACGACCTCCTCGTCGAGGGCGCCGTCGCGCTCGCCGTGATGGCGCTGGCCTCGCTCGCGCTCGGCTGGCTGATGGCCGGCCGGGTGCTGGCGCCGCTGCGCACCATGACGGCCGCCGCCCGCCGGATCTCCGCCGACAACCTGCACGAGCGGCTCGCCGTACCCGGGCCCGACGACGAGCTGAAGGCCGTGGCGGACACCTTCGACGACGTACTCGCCCGGCTGGAGGGCGCGTTCGAGGCACAGCGGCAGTTCGTCGCCAACGCCTCGCACGAACTGCGCACCCCGCTCACGCTCCAGCAGACCATCGTCGACGTGACCCTCGCCGACCCCGACGCCCGCGCCCCGGAGCTGCGGGCGGCGCTGCTGCGGGTGCGGGCTGCCGGGCAGGAACAGGAACGGCTGATCGAGGCGCTGTTGACGCTGGCCCGCAGCCAACGTGGCCTGGAACGAAGGGAGTCCGTCGACCTGGCGGCGATCGTGCGGGAGCATCTGCCGCGGTCGGGCCCGCGCGTCGAGGCCCGCCTGGAGTCCGCCCCCGTGCTCGGCGACCCCCAACTCGTCGAGCGGCTCGTGGTCAACCTCACCGAGAACGCCGTACGGCACAACCTTCCGGCGGGCGAGGGAGGTTGGGTCACCGTGTGGACGGGGACGGACGCGGCCGGCCGGGCCGGGCTGCGGATCGAGAACAGCGGTCCGGTGATCCCGGCCGACCGGGCCGAGGGGCTGTTCCAGCCGTTTCGCCGACTGGGGCCGGAGCGCGTCCGCAGCCGGGACGGGCTGGGCCTCGGACTGTCCATCGTGGCGGCCGTGGTCGCCGCGCACGGCGGCCGGGTGCTGGCCAGGACCCGGCCCCGGGGAGGTCTGGTGGTCGAGGTCGGCCTGCCCCGCTGTCCCGGCGCCCCGCCCGCCACCACGATGGAGCCGGAGGTGGCGGCGGCCCGCCGGGGCTGCTGACCGCCCGGCCCGGACTCGGGGGCGCCCGCCCGGCCCGGACTTGGGCGTGACCGCCCGGCCCCGGACATGGGGTTGGGGGAGACCTGAGGCGCCCATGGTCGACAAGATGTCGGGGCCGGGCCGCCGAGCTCGACGCAGCGTCGATTGTCCGGTCGTGCGCGTGACAGGCATGCTGTCCCGCATGTCCCCCATGTCTCTGCCTCGCAGCACCATGCCCGTCGCCCGTCGGACCCTCCTGCGCGCGCTGGGCGGGGGTGCGCTGCTGGGCGGACTCGCCGGCTGCGGTGTGCCCGCCGCGTACGTGGCACCCGGCGACCGGGCCGCCGCCGACCTCTCCGGCTCCGACAAGAGGCTGACCTGGGCGAACTGGCCGCTGTACATCGACACGGACGACGACGACACCACCGAGCGGCCCACGCTGAAGGCCTTCGGCAAGCAGACGGGGATCTCCGTCGACTACGTCGAGGAGATCAACGACAACGACGAGTTCTTCGGAAAGATCAGCCCCGCGCTGATGAACCACCAGTCGACCGGCCGCGATCTGATCGTCATCAGCGACTGGATGTGCGCGCGGTTCGTCCGGCTCGGCTGGGTGCAGGAGATGGACCGGGCCCGCCAGCCCCGGGTGGCGAAGTACCTCGACCCGCTGCTGCGCTCACCCGCCTTCGACCCGGGCCGCAGGTTCACGGTGCCGTGGCAGTCCGGCATCACCGGCATCGCGTACGACCGCCGCAGGCTGGGCCGGGAGATACGCCAGGTCTCCGACCTGTGGGCGGACGACCTGAAGGGTCGAGTCACCCTGCTGTCCGGACTCGACGAGTCGTTCGCGCTGCTGATGCAGGGCAACGGGGTCGACGTCACGCGGTGGACGGCCGACGACTTCCACACCGTCTGCGACCAGGTCGAGAAGTACGTCCACCAGGGCCGGATACGCCGCTTCACCGGCAACGACTACACCAAGGACCTGGTCAGCGGGGATGTACTGGCCTGCCAGGCGTACTCGGGCGACGTCATCCAGCTCCAGGCCGACAACCCCGACATCCGCTTCGTCGTCCCCGAGTCGGGCGCCGAGCTGTGGTCGGACTCCCTGATGATCCCCAACCTGGCCCGGCACAAGGCGAACGCCGAACGGCTGATCGACTTCTATTACGATCCCGAGGTCGCCGCGGAGCTCGCGGCCTGGGTGAACTACGTCTGCCCGGTCCCGGCGGCCCAGGAGGTGCTGGCCGCCTCCGACGACGAGGACACCGCCGCCCTCGCGGAGAACCCGCTGATCTTCCCCGACGCGACCATGCGCAAGCGGCTCGCGATCGCCCGGGACATCACCTCCGCCGAGCGCATGGAGTTCGCCAAGCGCTGGAACACGATCGTCGGCCTGTGACGCCGGCGGCTGAGGGGTCCTCGGCCACGGAGTCCTGGACCGGGGAGTCCTAGCGGCCGGCCAGGTCCAGGGGGTGGGCGGCCGGGCCCGGGCGGGTCCGTGCCTGGGGCGGGGCGAGCGTGCCGTGTCCCGCCGTGCAGACGACCACGGCTTCCACCGGCTCGCCGCACTCGCCGTGCACGACCTCCAGGGGGCTCCCCTCCGGGTCCGCCGCATGGCGGTCGCCCCACTGCTTCAGGGCGATCACCGCGGGCCACAGCTCCCAGCCCTTGCGGGTGAGCCGGTACTCGTGGCGGGTGCGGCTGCCGGGCTCGTTGTAGGGGACGGTGCGCATGATCCCCGCGGCGACCAGCTTGCGCAGCCGGTCGGCCAGCACGCTCTCGGACAGACCGACGTGCCGGCGGAAGTCGTCGAAGCGCCGCACGCCGTTCATGGCGTCCCTGACGACCAGCAGCGACCACTTCTCGCCGACCAGGTCGAGGGTCCGCTGGAGCGTGCAGTTGTCGGTGCTCGTCTCAAGCCACGTCATACCGCCATCGTAGGCAGACTGCGAGATTGACATCCAGAAGACGACCCCCCGCAACACTTTTGAACATGTTCAATAAAGGCGTACGCTCGGGCCATGAGCGACAGAGCCGCCCTGCTGAAGGGCATTCGCGTGTGGCTGGTCATCTTCGTCGTCTGCCTGGTGCTCAGCGGTGCCACGGCCTTCCCCCTGGTGCACGAACTGCGCTGGACCGAGGACCTGTTGCGGGCCCTGTCCGTCCCGGAGCGCCTGCCCGCCCTGATGGGCTGGATCGAGCGGGTGCGGACCGGACTGGACAGCGCCGACGCCGCGTACCCCTTCCTGCTGTACGGCACGGACTGGCTCGCGTTCGCGCACCTCGTCATCGCGGTCGCCTTCTACGGCCCGTACCGCGACCCCGTACGCAACATCTGGGTCGTGGAGTTCGCGATGATCGCCTGCGCCGGGATCATCCCGCTCGCGCTGATCTGCGGCCCCGTGCGGGGGATCCCCTTCTGGTGGACGGTCGTCGACATGTCCTTCGGGGTGTTCGGCGTGATCCCGCTGTACGTCGTGCGCAGGCGGATCAAGCTCCTGGAGGCGCTGACCTCCGCTCCCGCTCCCGTGCCCGCTACTTGAGCGCGGCGAGGGCGATCCGCAGGGACACCGGGTTCATCTCCTCGCCCTTGGCGTCCGTCGAGCCGACCGAGTAGACCACGGTCCGGCTCAGGTCGCGGGTCGCGGCGACGACCGTGCTGTAGCCGTACCGGGCGCCGGACTTGAGCCAGTACTCCCGCCCCTGGTACTCGAACCGCTGGAGCCCCGCGCTGTACGAGGCGCCCGGGACGCCGGACGGGACCGTGAACATCTCCGCCAGCTGCGGGCCGGGCACGATCCGGCCCCGGAAGAGCGAGGTGACCAGCCGCTCCAGGTCGGCGGTCGTGGAGATCATGTCGCCGGCCGCCCGACGGTCCGCCTGGTTCCACTCCGTCACGTCGACGAACTCCGTCGTCCCGTCGGCCCGCCGCACCGCCTGGTAACCGTGGTTGTGCGGGCCCCGGATACGCGGGTCGGCGCCGGGGAAGTATGTGTCCCGCATCCCGGCGGGGCGCAGCACGAGCCGGGTGGCCTCCGAGGCGTACGAGTGGCCCGTCACCTTCTCGACCAGCAGGCCGAGCACGGTGTAGTTGATGTTGAGGTAGTCCTGTCCGTGTCCGGGGCGGAACTCCGGCCCCTTGGCCACCGCCGACCGCACGACCTGGCGTGGGGTCAGGGTGTCGAAGCGGTGCGCGTACTGCTCCTCGAACGAGTCGCCCCAGCCGTCGCCCGCCCGGATGCCGCTGGTGTGGTTCAGCAACTGCCGTACGGTGATGGGCTCGAAGGCGGGAGTGAACAGGCCGGGCAGATAGTGCTGGACGGGCGTGCCCAGGTCGATCCGGCCCTGTGCGGCCAGCTTCAGCACGACCGCCGCCGTCACCACCTTCGTCGTCGAACCGGCCCGGAAGCGGGCGTCCGGGTCCGCCGCCCGGCCGCTCGCCAGGTCGTGCACGCCCGCGCTGCCGCGCCAGGCGCCGTCGGTGCCGCCGATCCGGACCAGCGCGGCGGTGGCGTCCGCGTCCGGCAGACCCGCGATCGCGGCGCGCAGCGCCTCGGCGTCCGGGCCGGTCGTGGTGTCGGCGGCGGACGCCCGGGCGGCCGCCGCGGGGGCGGCGAAGGCCGGGGCGGCCAGCGGGCCGGCCGTCAGCGCGAGGACGACGGAGGCGGCGAGGGCGAGGGTGCGACGGTGAGCGCGCATCGGATGCTCCTGAGGAGGTCGAGGCCGGATCTGCGAGCGGTTCGCGATCATCCTCGTGCCGTGCGCGGGCTGCCGGATCGTCTCCGAGGAGGGCGTCCGACCCTGGTTCTCCCCGGCCGATCGGCCTGCCGCGTAAGGGACTTGCCCGAGTGGGCTCCCCTAGGGGGCGGGGCGGCCGAATTCCCTGTTGTCCCGCAGTACGCGCAGGGCGTCGATGCGGTTGGTGGTGATGGAGTCGACGCCCAGGTCGATCAGACGGCGCATCGAGCGGCGGGTGTCGGGGGTCCAGACGGAGAGCAGTCGGCCGCCGTGGTGGACCCGGGCGGCAAGCTCGCGATCCACCAGGGTGAACCGGTAGTTGAGCCACCGCGGGCGTACGACGTCCAGCAGCGCGGGCCGCGGCGGCGCGAGGGACGTCCAGGTCAGGGCGATCTCGGCGGCCGGGTCGGCGGCCCGGACGGCGAGCATCGCCTCGGCGTCCGCGCAGTAGTAGGCGCGGTCCTGCGCACCGCAGCCGCGGACGACGTCCAGGACCGCCTGGGCCGAGCGGCGGCCGGCCAGACCCGGCAGATCGATCATCACCCGCAGTCCGTCCGTCGCGGCCAGTGCCTCCGCGAGCGTCGGCACTCCGCCCGCGGTCAGCGCCCGCACCTCGTCCGCGGTCAGGGAACGCAGCGGCCGGTCGTGTCCCCACAGCCGCTTCAGCGTCTCGTCGTGCAGCAGCACGGGGACGCCGTCGCGGGTGAGCCGTACGTCGAACTCGACCGCGTCCGCGCCCTGCTGGAGCGCGGAACGCAGCGAGTCGACCGTGTTCTCACGAAAGCGGTAGGGGTCGCCGCGGTGGGCCACGGCGGTCAGGGTCTGCATGGACCCCATTGTGCGCGAGTCAGCGCGCGAGCCACGCCGAGGTGTGGGCGTCGATCTCGGCGGCGATCCGGGCCTTGCCCGCCGCGTCCAGGAAGGACGCCTCGACGGCGTTCTTCGCCAGGTCGGCGACGCCCCGCTCGTCGAGGTCCAGCAGCCGCGCGGCCACGGCGTACTCGTTGTTGAGGTCGGTGCCGAACATCGGCGGGTCGTCGGAGTTGATCGTGACCAGGACCCCGGCCCGGGTGAACTCCTTGATCGGGTGCTCGTCGAGCGTGCGGACGGCGCGGGTGGCGATGTTGGAGGTCGGGCACACCTCCAGCGCGATGCGGTGCTCGGCGAGGTGGGCCAGCAGCCTGGGGTCCTTGGCGGAGCTGGTGCCGTGGCCGATGCGCTCGGCGCCCAGGTGGTTCAGGGCGTCCCACACCGTCTCGGGCCCGGTGGTCTCGCCCGCGTGCGGTACGGAGTGCAGCCCGGCCGCGATCGCGCGGTCGAAGTAGGGCTTGAACTGCGGCCGCGGCACACCGATCTCCGGTCCGCCGAGCCCGAAGGACACCAGGCCCTCGGGTCGCAGCCGGTCGTCGGTGGCGAGCCGGGCCGTCTCCTCGGCCGACTCCAGACCCGCCTCGCCGGGGATGTCGAAGCACCAGCGCAGCACGGTCCCGAACTCGGCCTCGGCCGCCTTGCGGGCGTCCTCGATCGCGTCCATGAAGGCGACCTCGTCGATGCCGCGGCGGGTCGAGGAGAACGGAGTGATCGTCAGCTCGGCGTAGCGCACCTGCTGCCGGGCCAGGTCCCGGGCCACCTCGTAGGTCAGCAGCCGGACGTCCTCCGGGGTGCGGATCAGATCGACGACGGACAGATACACGTCGATGAAGTGGGCGAAGTCCGTGAACGTGAAGTAGTCGGCCAGGGCCTCGGGGTCGGTGGGGACCTTGGAGTCGGGGTGCCGGGCGGCGAGTTCGGAGACGATCCGGGGGGAGGCGGAGCCGACGTGGTGCACGTGCAGTTCGGCCTTGGGCAGTCCGGCGATGAAGGCGTGCAGGTCGTGCGAGGCACGCGGGTCGCGTCCGGCGTCGGCGTGGGTGGTCATGGGGTCCTCCCCGGGGCGGGCGTCCCGGACGCTGTGGCGCCGGGCGGGACGCGGGTGATCGGCTGATCGACGACTCGGGGATCATCGTAGGCCGGGCCCCCGCCGGAAGAGCGAGGGCCTTAGCATGACGGCACGTACAACAGAGGGGACCCCGCGCATGTCCGACGACGCGTCGACGCCGGAGACAGCGGAGAACGCGGCCGCACACGGACCGGTTCCGGCCGATGGCACGGTTCCTCCGGTGTCCCTCGGCAAGCGGTCGGCGGACGGGGTGCCCGCGGACGCCGTGCAGGCGGACGGGGTGTCCACCGAGTCCGGGACCGCGCGGGCCGCCGGGGCCGGCGCGACGAATCCCTGGGCTCCGCCGACGGATTCGGCCGCGGGTGACGGGCCCGGCCACACCGTCGCCGCACCCGACTGGCCCGCTCCCGCCGCTCCGACCGTCCACGACCGGCAGCCGGCCGTGACCATGCCGGACGCGGGCGATGCCACGGCGCCCGGCGCGCCGTTCGGCGGCCCGGGCGGCACGTACCCCGCGGCACCCGGCGCCGGGACGGACCAGCCGTGGGCAGGTCCGTTCGCCCC
>NZ_VJZD01000235.1 GCF_009377175.1 Streptomyces adustus | reverse complement strand
GGGCTTGGGGGCGACCGGCGGCTTCGGAGCAGCCGGACGAGCCGTCTGCGCCGGGGAGGGCGCGCCGGGCTTGGGGGCCGCCTTGCGCGGGGCGGGACGGCCGGCGGACTTGCCGCTGCCACCACCCTGGAAGGCGTCTGTCAGTTTGCGTACTACGGGCGCCTCGATCGTCGAAGACGCCGATCGGACGAACTCACCGAGTTCCTGGAGCTTGGCCATGACGACCTTGCTCTCCACACCGAACTCCTTGGCGAGTTCGTATACCCGGACCTTAGCCACTTCGCTCCTTTTAGGTCCGGGTTGCGGCCGGACCGTCGCTACTTCATGGGCGTACTCATCGCGTGCTCATCGAGTGCTCATCGCAATCTCGACCTACTTCCAACTCGCGGGGTACCTGGGCCGCGCGGAGGTCCGCGCGACGCTTCTTACGGTGTTGCCTGCTCAGCAACGTTCTGTCTGCTCCACGTACTGGCGCAACACCTTTACGTCGAGCGGGCCCGGGACGCGCAGCGCCCTCGGGAACGCCCGGCGGCGTACCGCCAGGTCGAGACAGACCGGGACGGGATGTACATACGCACCCCGGCCGGGCAGCGTACCGCGAGGATCGGGGACACATGCGTCCTCGATCGCCACGATGCGCAGCAGATCAGTCTTGGCCGCTCGCTCCCGGCACCCCACACAGGTGCGTTCAGGGCATACGCGGGCTCGCGTCCGGCCAGACACTGCTAAGTCTACCTCCCCGCACCGACCTCACCCCTTTGGGGCAAAAATCGAACGGTTGTTGTCGTGATCCAAGCAACAAAGGCCGGGATCTATTCCCACTCCCGGGGGAGCGCTACTCGGACACCTGCTCGGTGTCCGGCCGGATGTCGATACGCCAGCCGGTGAGCCGGGCCGCGAGCCGGGCGTTCTGCCCTTCCTTGCCGATCGCCAGCGACAGCTGGTAGTCGGGCACGATCACCCGCGCGGACCGGGTCGAGAGGTCCACGACCTCGACCTTGTTCACCCGCGCCGGGGACAGCGCGTTGCCCACCATCTCGGCCGGGTCGTCCGACCAGTCGACGATGTCGATCTTCTCGCCGTTCAGCTCGGCCATCACGTTGCGCACCCGGCCGCCCATCGGGCCGATGCAGGCGCCCTTGGCGTTCAGGCCCGAACGGGTGGACCGCACGGCGATCTTGGTGCGGTGACCGGCCTCACGCGCGATGGCGGCGATCTCGACGGAACCGTCGGCGATCTCCGGCACCTCCAGCGCGAAGAGCTTCTTCACCAGGTTGGGGTGCGTGCGCGAGAGGGTCACGGACGGACCGCGGACACCCTTCGCCACCCGGACGACGTACGACCGCAGCCGCATCCCGTGCGGATAGGTCTCGCCCGGCACCTGCTCCTGCACCGGCAGGATCGCTTCCAGCTTGCCGATGTCGACCAGCACGTTCTTCGGGTCACGGCCCTGCTGCACCACACCGGTAACGATGTCGCCCTCACGGCCGGCGTACTCGCCGAGCGTCGCGTCGTCCTCGGCGTCGCGCAGACGCTGGAGGATCACCTGCTTGGCCGTGGTGGCGGCGATACGGCCGAAGCCGGACGGGGTGTCGTCGAACTCGCGGGGCTCCTGGCCCTCTTCGAGGTCCTCGGGGTCCTCCTTCGCCCACACGGTCACATGCCCGGTCTCCCGGTTGAGCTCCACGCGCGCGTGACGGCGGCTTCCCTCGGTGCGGTGGTAGGCGATGAGGAGGGCCGACTCGATCGCCTCGACCAGCAGGTCGAAGGAGATCTCCTTCTCCCGCACCAAGCCCCGCAGGGCGCTCATGTCGATGTCCACGGCTACGCCTCCTCCTCTTCCTTCATGTCCTTGCTGTCCTTGCGGTTGAACTCGACCTGGACCCGGGCCTTGGCGATCTCGTCGAAGGCGAGCCTGCGGGAGGTGGCCTTGCGGCCCTTCACTCCCGGCACCTCGACGTCGAGACCGGCCTCGTCGACCGTCAGGATCCGGGCGGTCAGTTCGCCGCCCTCGGTGAGCTGGAACCTCACCAGCCGGTCCTGAGCACGCACGTAGTGACGGTGCTCGGTGAGGGCGCGCTCCGCGCCCGGGGTTCCGACTTCGAGGGTGTACTCGCCCTCGCCCATCGCGTCCGTCTCGTCGAGCTTCGCCGAGAGCGCGCGGCTCACATCGGCGATCCGGTCCAGATCGGCTCCGGTGTCGGAGTCGACGACGACGCTCAGCACCCGCTTGCGGCCAACGGAGTCCACTGCGATCTCTTCGAGATCGAGGCCCTGGGAGGTCACGAGCGGTTCCAGTAGTTCTCGCAGCCTCTCGCTCTGAGTGGTGCTCATCCGGGTGACTCCTCGGCCGCGTGTGCTGTTGTGGGATGGGGCGTGTGTCTGCTCAAAGGGTATCCGGTCGCAGGGAGTGTTGCCGTCCACGTGCACGTGCAGCGGTGCCGATGAGTGATGCCGGGCGGGCGCGCGGGTACCGTGATCACCGGCGGGGCCGCCCTCCCCGTCCGTGTGTTCGCACAAGCCCCCCTGAGGACGACTGCCGTGCCGTACTTCCCGCCACCGCGCACCCCCTCGGGGCCGCGTAGAAGATCCCTGCTCGCCTCCACCGCCGGGGCCGCCCTCCTCGTGGGCTGCTCCCCCACCCGCGAGGACGCCGAGGAGACCGCGAGCCGCGGCCCTTCGGTCACCGAGCGGGCCCGAGCCCGTGCGGCCCAGGACAGCACGGGGATCGTCGAGCGATACGACCTGGTGATCGCCGCGTTTCCGGGGCTGGCCAAGCGGTTGGCGCCGCTGCGGGCCGAGGTGCTCCGGCATGTGACGGCGTTCGGGGGCGTCGAGGCGAAGCCGTCCGCCACCCCGCCCGCCACCGCGTCCGCCACCTCGGCCTCCCCGGCGTCGGGGCCCGACGGGTCGGCCGCGTCCGGGTCCGCGTCGCCCGGGTCGACGCCTTCCGCGTCGGCCTCCTCCGGGCCGGCCGCGGCACCGGGCACCGAGAAGGAGGCGCTCACCGGGCTGGCCGCGGCCGAACGGGCGTTGGCGGACCAGCGCGCCAAGGCGCTGCTGGACGTGCCGGGCGAACTGGCCCGGCTGCTGGCCTCGGTGGCCGCGGCCGGGGCCGCACACGCGTATCTGCTGACGGAGGGGACCAAGTGAGCGGGGCGAAGACTCCGGAACTGGAGGCGTTGCAGGCCGTACTGGCGGCCGAGCACGCGGCGGTGTACGGATACGGCGTCGTCGGCGGGCGGGTCGCCGAGCAGCGGCGCGCGGAGGCGCGGACGGCGTACGACGCGCACCGGGCGCGCCGGGACGCGCTGGTGCGCAAGGTCCGCGACCTGGGCGGCCAGCCGGTCGCGGCGAGCGCCGCGTACGCCTTGCCGTTCCCCGTGGCGGACTCCGCCGCGGCCGTGCGGCTCGCCGCCGAACTGGAGGAACGGGTCGCCGGGGTGTACTCCGACCTGGTGCGGGCGAGCGAGGGCGCACGGCGCGGCGAGGCGGCCGCGGCGCTGCGCGAGGCGGCGGTCCGGGCGGTGCGCTGGCGCGGCGGGAGCGTAGCCTTCCCTGGTCTCGCCGAGTTGGCGGGTACCGGTGCGACCGCGGGGACGAGCGCGGGAGCGAGCGCCGCCGCGGGTGCTGATTCGACGGTGACGCCGGCCTCGGCGTCACCGACGGCGTGACCCTGGAGCGGAAGGAATCGACTCGCGCATGGCTTTCGAACCGCCGCAGCGTCTGGTGCGGGCGCTCGGCGAGACGGCACCGAACGGTGACGCCTGGCTGGAGGGGCTGCCCGAGGCGGCCGGGCAGGCCGTTGCGCTACGCGAGTTGACCGTGGAACGGGTCCAGTTGCCGGGCGGCCGGAGCAGTCTGGTGGTGCTGGTGCGGCGGGCCGACGGCACGCCCGCCGTGCTGAAGCTGGCCCCGGGCCGGGCCCGGCCGGAGAGCGAGCGGGCCGCGCTGGCGCACTGGGCCGGCCTGGGCGCCGTACAACTGCTCGAAGACGTCCGGACGGAGGGTGTGCTCCTGTTGGAGCGGCTGCACCCGGACGTCTCGGTGCGGTCGCTTCCCGAGGCGAAGGCTCTGCTGGAGGCGGCGGGCACGTTGCGCCGGTTGTGGGTCGAGCCGCCGGGCGGCGAGGCCGGGCACGTCTTCGAGACCGTGGGCGAGCGGACCGGTCGGCAGGCCGAGGCGATGGCGGCGAGCGCGGCGGCCGATCCCGAACTGGCCCCGCTGGTCGAGGTCGCCCTCGCGGTGCGTGCGGAACTGCTGGCCGAACCTCCCGAGCACCGGCTGCTGCACGGCACCTTCCGGCAGAGCAAGGTGCTGGCGGGCGAGCGGATGCCGTGGCTGGCGGTGGGGCCGGACCCGGTGGTCGGCGAGTGCGCGTTCGACCTGGCCCGGCTGGTACGGGACCGGGTGGAGGACCTGATCGCCTCTCCGTCGGGCTCGTCGACGACCCGACGCCGGGTGAAGCGGCTCGCGGAGTCGCTGGAGGTGGACCAGGAACGACTGCGCGGCTGGACCCTGTTCCGCGCGGTGGAGTCAGGCGCACGGGCACGGCGCGTGGGCCGAGCGGCGGACGCCGAACTGCTCCTGGAATTCGCGAACTGGCTGTAGCGGTTCAGCGGGCGGACCCGGTCACGGGTCGCGGGCAGACCCGGTCACGGGTCGCGAAGAAAACCGGGCGCGGGTCACGGACGGAACCGGGCGCGGCCAGCGGGCGGAGCCGACTCGTCAGGTCAGGCGGAACCCGGCACGGCACGACAGCCGGAGCCGCGCGCGGGGCTGCGGGCGGAACCGGGCGCAGGCCTGGGGTCGGCACGACAGGCGGAACACGGCACGAGGTCCGAGGAGGAGCCCGGCGCTGCGAGGCGCGTGGCCAGGTCGACGCGACAGGCGGAGCCGGGCGGGGGCAGCGAGCGTAGCCACGCGCGAGGCCGTGGGCGGAGCCGGGCGCGGGTCGCGATCGGCGCCCGGCGCGGGATCGAGCTCGGGGCCGGATCGGTGCGGCGGGCGGGCCGAGCCGGACGTGCGGCCGTGAGCGGAGCCGGACGCAGGGCCGGACGCGAGGTCGTGGGCGGAGCCGGACGCAGGGCCGGGGTCGGTGCGACGGGCGGAAGCCGGCGCGGGGTCGCGGGCGGGGCAGCGCTCCCCTGCTGGAGGGCCCCCGCAGGGGAGCGCTGGTCCGGCCGACGTGCCTCCCGAGCCTGCCAACCGGAGTTCCGCGGGGGTCCGAAGACGTCCCGTGCGGTGGTGTCAGTGCTCGGCGGGCCGCGCCGACGGCTGTTTCTCGGCGGGGACGGCGAACAGGGTCCCCTCGATGGCCAGCAGCCTGGTGTGGCTGCGGATGTGCGCGGCCTGTTCCAGGGCGCCGGGACCGTCCCGTTGCAGCGGTCCGGTGTTGCGCTCGGCGTACGGCACGTGCCCGAACAGCGGGAGGTCCTTGGGCAGAAGGTGCCAGGACAGCTGCTGCTCCCCGGCCACGAGCCGCAGCAGGTGCGTGCCGTCCCCGCCGAGGCCGGCGGCCGGTGTGATGACCGCGCTCGACGGGTGCAGCGCCGCCAGCCAGGCGAGGAGGTGCGCGCGTTCGAAGGCGACGCGGCTCAGCTCCCGCTCGAAGGAGTCGGCGTGGTGCTGCCAGCGGGCCAGCTCCTGTCGGCAGCTGTCCAGATCGACGGAAGGGTGCTTCGGCGGCTCGGTCTCCTGCGGGACGGCACGCCCACGCGGCCTGAGGAAGCGGAACAGGGCGGCCGTGCGGCCGGTGGCACGGTCGGCCCGGGAGCGGCGGGCACGGGAGCCGCCGGCCACGGGCTCTTCGGGCAGCGGGCCCGTCGAAGGTGCGGACATGAAGTACTCCGGTGGCGGTGAACGAGGGATCACTTCCGGGGCGGACTGCCGGGAGTCCCGGCCGCGTCCGGTACACGGTCGCGGCCCAGGGCGTCTTCGTTCCAGCCACGGGTGGAGCCTGTGCGTCGGTAACGACCGGCGCTGCGCGCATTGGCGAGGCGGCAGGCCTCGTCGACGGTCTCGCGCAGGCGCAGATGCCGTTGGTAGGCCGCCCGGGTCCCGCACGGGGCGGGCTGCCCTCGCCGTGCACCGACCGGGGCGCGCCCGGCCGTCAGCTCGACGGACGGCCGCGGCCGCGCCGGGTCCGACTGCCGTTCCAGGGCATAGCGCTGAGGTCCGGTCAGGCCGGCGATGACACCGCTGCGCTGGCACTTGGGCAATCCCTTCTCACGTTTGAGCACGGCGGCCCGGCAATGGGCCAGCACGGGACAGGCCGCGCAGATGGCCACGGCCCTGGACGAGGATCGGCGGGAGAACCAGAGTTCCGCGTCCTGGTGGCGACAGGCGGCGTTCGACTCCCAGGCCCGTGTTCCTTCCGCCCCTCCTCCGGAGCCGGTCGGCCCCCTCGACCGACCGGCGCTCATCGGGGCGGCCCCGCCGGGCCGGCCGCCGGAACCGACGGGACGAGCGGTTCGCGCGGTTCGGCCCAGGACGGCTGGGCCCGTTCGGGCAGCCGCGCCGGTGCCGACGGCGGCTCGGGCTGCGGTGCCGACGGCGGCTGCGCCTGCGGTTCCGGCTCCGGTTCGGACCGCGCCGCCTGATGCGCGTTCGGGTGCGGGTGCGGATGCGGATGCGGAGCCGGCAGGTCCGACCTCGTCCGCGGGTCCGGCAGCTTCGAGACCGTCCGCGGGTCGTACGGGTCCGAAACCGTCCGCAGGTCCTGTGGGTCCGAGACCGTCCGCGGGTCCGGCAGGTCCGTCATCACCCGTGGCCGCGGCACGTCCGACCACCGGTCCGCCGGGGGCAGGGACACCGCCGCCCACGGGCCGTGCGCCTCGGGCCGTACGTCCGCCTTCGGCACCGCCGCCACCCAGGTCCCCGGCGCGTCCGGCACGTCCGGTCGCGGCCGCGTCTCCGCCACCGTCGCCCAAATGTCCGACGCCTCCGGCGGCGCCACCGCCCGGAGCGTGTCCGCCTTCCACGACTCCTGGGCCCGCGACCACACCTCGGGCTCCGGTGTCCGCGACGGCTCGGCCACCGCCCACGGCCCCGGCGTCACCGGCGGCCGCGCCTCGGCCTCCGTCTCCGAGTCCGACACGGCCGGCACCGCCGACACGGCCGGCCTGTCCGCTCCCGCCCACGCTCCGTGCGCTTCCGCCATGACGCGCGGTTCCGGCAGGTTCGGCAGCACCCGCGGTACGGCGGTGTGCGGCGCCGCCTGGGGCAGCTCCACCGGTTCGGGCAGCACCGCCACCTCGGGCCGCCCCGGCGGGGTCGGCGCCGGGCTCGCGGTGACGACCTCGCCGTCGGCCCGCACCGGCGACAACGGCCCCAGGTACGCGGCCACATTGGCGAGGGAGCACCGCTCGGGCCGGCCGTCGAGGGACATCAGGGGCATCCCGTCGCCGCTGCGGCGGCCCTGGAAGTACCAGATGTCGCCGTACGCGTCGCGCTGCGGTAACGCGAGGTCGTACAGGGTCTCGCCGATCCGGAAGGGACGCTTCTCCTCCCCGTCCGTCGCCCCCTGCGGCGCCGCGGCGCCGAGGGCCACCAACGTCACCCGGACGCCGTCGTACTGCCCCTCACCGGTCAGCGTGTGGGGCTCGGTCCGTTCGCCGACGACCGTGATGCCGAAGTACGTGTGCCAGCGCGCCCATTCGGCGGGGCCGTCGACACGGAGCAGGACCCGGACCCGGTCGCCCTCGACGCGGATGGCGTGGGGGCCGGGGTGGTCGTCGAGACGCCGCTCGATGTCCTGGGCGACCCGCTGCGCACGCTCACAGGCGGCGTCCCAGGTCAGGGCCTGCTGTTCGAGTTCGGTGACCGGCCGTCCGGTGCGCGACCAGCCGCCCTCCGGCGTCCGGTACAGCACCACGCCGAAGGAGCGCTCGGGGTCGACGAGGAGACAGGCCGAGTCCAGCGCGTGCGCGAGGGCCGACGCCTGCTCGGTACGGACGGTCGCCAGCACCGTACGGATCACGCGCGCGGCGTGCGGGACGTTTCTGTTCACACTGCCACCGCCCCTGCCGTCCAGCGCAGTTTCTGAAGTGCCCGATGGGTCAGCGCCTTGACGGCACCCACGCTGCGGCCCATCGCCTCGGCCGTCTCCTGGGGCGTCAGCTCGTCGAGGTAGCGCAGTTGGACGCAGTGCCGCTGCTGGGCGTTGAGCGTGTGCAGGGCGGTGCGGACGGTCTCGTGGGCCTCGACGGCCTCCAACTCGCGCAGGGCGAGCGACTCGGGGCCGCGGCCGGGCTCCTGCGGGTCCAGGAACTCGGCGACGGGGGTCTCCAACCGGGTGCGGCCGCGGCCGAGTTCGTCCAGATAAAGGTTCTTGGCAATGGTGATCAGCCAGGCGGCGAACGCCGTGCCCTGCCAGGTGAACGCGTTGATACGGCGCAGCGCGCGGGTGAACACCTCCTGCGTCAGGTCCTCGGCCAGGTGCCGGTTGCGCGTGCGGATGAGCAGGAAGCTGTACACCAGGCGGTAGTGCTCGTAGTAGAGGGTGGCGAACGCCTCCCGGTCGCCTGCGCGGGCCCGGGCGACCAACTCGGGCTCCGGACCGTCCGGAGCGTGGGTGGCGTTGTTCGGTGCGGACACAGTGGGTACTCCCGTCGACGTCGTCGATGCGGAGCGAAGGCCCCCCGCATCTTCAATATCCATGTAGATGTAGATTTCTTCGGCGAACGAACGCCCGGTCGCCCCGCTCCGTGTCGGAACGGGGTGGCCAATGCCGTAAGTGCCTGGGGTGTTTCACGTGCCGTCCTGCAACTCCGCTGCACACGGGCGCCGGAAGGGCGCCCCGCAGATCCCACGGAAAGGGCGCTGCGCGCCCACCTCCACCGGGAGCCGGTGACCCGCCTCCGGAGTTATCTACAGTCTTCACGTAGATGCATACAGTGTCAAGTTATGTACGGAACGCAAGGGGAAGAAGTGACTCCGCGCGTCGCCGCAGGGGGAGCAGAGGGGCGCACTAATGCGTGGCTAGGCCATCAACACTCCAGCGTGCCCCAAGAGCCTGAATTGCCGGTCTGCGATCTACTTGCGCTTGTAGATATCGATGACCGATCCTCTGAGGCGTGACGAACCAGCAGAGCCGCTCAGGAGACCCAGAGGCCGGGGACGATCCGGCACGCCAGGAGGTGGACCTGGTGACTCTGCTCGAACGCCTCCTGGCACAGGCTCCGGGCAAGACCCAGAAGGACCTGGCGTCGGAGGCCGACATCTCGTACCCGACGCTGAACGCGTGGATGAACCGGACCCGCGGCACCTCCCGCATCGACCCGGAGAAGCTTCGCGCCATGGTCGAAGTGTTCCGGCGCTGGGGCGTGCGGACCACGCCCAGGGAGTTCTTCGAGGCGGTCGGCCGCCCCGCACCTGGTCCGAGTGGGGACGAGCGGGAGGCACGGCTCCTCAAGCTGTACCGGCAATTGCCGGAGGCACGTCAGCGCGCGCTCCTGAAGGACGCCGAGGCGATGTTGCAGGTCAGCCGTATCACCTGAGGTCAGCGGCACCATGCCGGGGTCAAAGGCCCGACACACCGGCGTCCCGGCCGGCCTCCAGGTCGAGCCACGCCCCGCGAATGAATATGACCGAAACTCCCCCCAGTCACGACAGCCGTCGGTACCATCAGTCAGCCGCTGACCTCCCGGAGCGGATCACTCGTGTTGTTGTGCATCCCTGGGGAGACAGTTGTGTGCATCCACATTTCAATGGCAGACAATCTGCCAAACATCGCAGTCTGGGACCCGGACGAGGTCAGCATCCGAGTCGCCAGAGGCTTCCGGTTGAGTGATGTGCTCCGGGAAGTACGAGACATCCTCATGATCGACCTGGGCGCTCCGGCGTCACGGGGCGGCCTGTTGCAATGCTTCTGCGGTATGCGGGTCGAGCTCCCGCACGAGCTCGCCCCCTGCGGCCTGCTCACGGCCGAAGTCTGCTGACCCCTCGGCGGCCGATGTCGTCGACAGAGGCCGTTCCCCTCCGTGGTGACGAAGTGTCATGCCTCGCGGAGGGGAACGGGCCTACGGTCCAGCCACGGCCCGCGGGACGTCCGCGGGGCTCGGCCGCCCCGACGGAGGTCCCGGCGAAAAGCCGTACAGCAGGCGTCAGTTCACCAGGCGGGCGATGGCCTCGTCGACCGTCAGCTCCTCGCGCTCACCGGTCTTGCGGTCCTTGAGCTCCAGGACGCCCTCGGCGGAACGGCGGCCCGCCACCAGGATCTGCGGTACGCCGATGAGTTCGGCGTCCGTGAACTTCACACCCGGGGAGACCCCGGGCCGGTCGTCGCACAGGACGCGCAGACCGGCGGCGGCGAGCTTCTCGGCCACGTCGAGGGCGAGTTCGGTCTGGAGGGCCTTGCCCGCGGCGACGACGTGCACGTCGGCCGGCGCGACCTCCCGCGGCCAGCACAGGCCCTGCTCGTCGGCGGTCTGCTCGGCGAGGGCGGCGACCGCGCGCGAGACGCCGACGCCGTAGGAACCCATGGTCACCCGGACCGGCTTGCCCTGCTGGCCGAGGACGTCGAGCTTGAGGGCGTCGGCGTACTTGCGGCCCAGCTGGAAGATGTGGCCGATCTCGATGGCGCGGTCCAGCTTGAGACCGGTACCGCACTTGGGGCAGGGGTCGCCCTCCTGCACCACGACGACGTCGACGTACGTGTCGACCTCGAAGTCACGGCCCGCGACGACGTTCTTCGCGTGCGTGTGCTCCTTGTTGGCTCCGGTGATCCACGCCGTGCCGGGGGCGACGCGCGGGTCGGCGATGTAGGTGACCTTCTCCAGGCCCTGCGGGCCGACATAGCCGCGGACGAGGTCGGCACGGTCCGCGAAGTCGTCGGCGGTGACCAGTTCGACGGCGGCCGGGGCGAAGTGCGCCTCGACCTTGCCCATGTCGACCTCGCGGTCGCCGGGGACGCCCACGGCGACGATCTCGCCGTCGACCTTCACCAGCAGGTTCTTCAGGGTGGCGGAGGCCGGGACACCCAGCGAGGCGGCCAGCGTCTCGATGGTCGGGGTGTCGGGGGTCGGGATCTCCTCGGCGGCCGCCACACCGGAGCCGTCGACGGGCGCGAGCTCGTACGTGATCGCCTCGGTGTTGGCGGCGAAGTCGCAGTTCGGGCAGTCGGCGAAGGTGTCCTCGCCGGCAGCGGCCGGGGCCAGGAACTCCTCGGACTTGGAGCCGCCCATCGCGCCCGCGGTCGCGGCACAGATCCGGTAGTCCAGGCCGAGCCGCTCGAAGATCCGCTGGTAGGCCTGGCGGTGCAGGGCGTACGACTGGGCGAGGCCCTCGTCCTCCAGGTCGAAGGAGTAGGAGTCCTTCATCAGGAACTCACGGCCGCGCAGGATGCCGGCCCGCGGACGGGCCTCGTCACGGAACTTGGTCTGGATCTGGTACAGGATGACCGGCAGGTCCTTGTACGAGGTCGCCTGGTCCTTCACGATCAGCGTGAAGATCTCCTCGTGGGTGGGACCGAGGAGGTAGTCGCCGCCCTTGCGGTCCTGGAGGCGGAACAGCTCGGGGCCGTACTCGTCCCAGCGGCCGGTGGCGTCGTACGGCTCGCGCGGCAGCAGGGCGGGGAGCAGCACCTCCTGGGCGCCGATCGCGTCCATCTCCTCGCGGACGATCCGCTCGACGTTGGCCAGGACCCGCTTGCCGAGCGGCAGCCAGGTCCAGACGCCCGCGGCCGTACGACGGACGTAGCCGGCCCGGACGAGGAGCTTGTGGCTGAGGACCTCGGCGTCCGCCGGGTCGTCGCGCAGCGTCTTCGCCATCAGATTCGACATGCGCTGGACCGGTACGTTCGCCATGGTTCTCGTATCTCCTGCTGCCTGAGGGTGATGTGAGGAGGTTAGCCGGGCGGTCCATCCCGGTGGAAATCGGTTAGTGGCCGGGCTGTCGGCGCAGGAGGGGGAGCGGGGCTCCCATCACCGCGTACGGCTTCGGTGCGCTGGGGAAGAGGACCCGCCGGGCCAGGTCCTCGTAACCGAGGGAGCGGTAGAGGCCGCGGGCCGGGCTCTCGGTGTCGATCGCGGAGAGGATCGAGCGGGGCTCGGTCGCGGTGTCGGTGATCGCGGTGATCAGGGAGCGGCCGACGCCACGGTTCTGGTAGCGCGGATGGACGTGCAGCTCGGTGATCACGAAGGCGTGGTCGAGCCAGAAGTCGAGTCCCTGGGCGCGCAGATACGGCTCCACGACGGTGGACCACCAGTGGGTACGGTCGTTGGGCATGCCGTAGACGAAGCCGGCGAGCCTGCCGTCGGCGGTGGTCGCGCCCAGCGCGCGGGCGCCGGGGTGGGTCATGTGCCGCAGCACGATCTGACGCCGCACGGCGACCTCGTCGGCGCCCAGTCCGAAAGCGACGGCCTGCACGGCGAGCGCGTCGTCGACACGGGCCGACAGGTCGAGCGGGCCGATCACGATGTCGTCGGGTTCGCGGTGTCCGTGACCGGGGATGCGCAGCATGCCGGGGAGACTACAGGGGCCGTCTCGGCCGGAGCGGCTCGGCGAGGGGCGAGGACAAGCACCGCGGCTAGAACAGGATGCTCATGAACGCGCCGACCTCACGGAAGCCCACCTTCTGGTAGGTCCGCCTGGCCGGGGTGTTGAAGTCGTTCACGTACAGGCTCACGACCGGGGCCACATCGGCCAGCGCGTACCGCAGCACGGCCGCCATGCCCGGCGCCGCCAGGCCGGTCCCCCGGTACTCCGGGGCCACCCACACCCCCTGGATCTGGCAGGCCTGGGGGGTGGCCGCGCCGATCTCCGCCTTGAAGGCGACCTTCCCGTGTTCGTCGAGGCGGGCGAAGGAGCGGCCGGATCCGACGAGCTCCGCCACTCGCGCCTGGTACAGCAGGCCGCCGTCGCCGGCCATCGGGGAGATGCCGACCTCCTCGGTGAACATCGCCACGCAGGCCGGCATGATCGTTTCCATCTCGTCCTTGCGGACGCGGCGGACGTACGGGTCCGGGGCGACGTCGTCGGGCATCCGGTCGGTGACCATGAGTGGCTGGTGGCCGCGGATCTCGCGGGCCGGGCCCCAGCTGGGTTCGAGCAGTCGCCACAGCTGCGCGGTGGGCTCGGCGGGTCCGACGATGGAGGAGCAGCGGCGGCCGGCCCGACGCGCGCGGTCCGCGAAGGCGCGGACGGCGCGGGGGGTGGCGCAGATCGGGACGAGGTTGGCGCCCGCGTAGCACAGGGACGTCAGCATGCCGTCCTCGTACCAGCCCCACATCTCGCCGCCGAGGCGCCAGGGGTCCAGTCCCGCGACCTGGACCCGGGAGGTCACGAAGGCGTTCGTGACCGGGTCGCGGTCGAGGACGGCGAGTGCGGCGTCCAGGTCGCTCGGTTCGAGGACCCGTGAGGTGGTCTGGGTCAACAAGCGGGGGGCCTCACACTGGGGTCTGCTGATCTCCGCACTGTACCTGCCGAAAATGTGGCGCGCCGCCCCACGGGACGGCCGAGTGCGGAAAGCACGGGCCGGCGGCGGAACCCGGCCGCGGTAGCGCCCGCGCACCGTGCCCGCCACGGCCCCGGCACCCCAGGTCCTCCGACGGCCCGCCGGGGCCGTGTCCCGGGCAGGACCGCGGCCCTGCCGGGAGCTCGACGGTACGGGCGGTGCTCGGCGGCGCGGGCAGTGCTCAGCGGCGCGGGCAGTGCTCGGCAGCGCGGGCGGTGCTGGTGGCGCGGGCGGTGCCCGGTGCTTCGGGCGGGAGCCCAACGGCCCCGGTGAAGCTCAGCCGCAGGGGTGGTGCCCGTCGGTACGGCGTCGGCCGCGGGCACGGGCGGAACCCGGTCGTTCGACATCAGCCGCGGGCACGGGCGGAACTTGGTCGTTCGGCGTCCGCCGAGGGCACGGGCGGAACCCGGTCGTACGACATCAGCCGCGGACACGACGTCAGCCGGGAGTACGGTGACGGCCGGGCCCCCTGTGGGCCCGGCCGTTCGTTCGTCGGTCTGTGACGGAGACCGTGGGTCAGCCCGCGACGGAGACCGAGGGCTCGCCCGAGGCGATTCCGTCCGCCTCCATCTGCTCGGCGATCTTCATCGCCTCCTCGATCAGGGTCTCCACGATCTTGGACTCGGGGACGGTCTTGATGACCTCGCCCTTGACGAAGATCTGGCCCTTGCCGTTGCCGGACGCCACACCCAGGTCCGCCTCACGCGCCTCGCCCGGACCGTTCACCACACAGCCCATGACCGCGACCCGCAGCGGGACCTCCATCCCCTCAAGACC
>NZ_VJZD01000234.1 GCF_009377175.1 Streptomyces adustus | reverse complement strand
CAGCAACGACCCGGTCCACCAACTCAGCAGGACACGACCGAGTCAGGATGCCCAACCCCAGCCGCTCCAGACGCGACACCAACACGCATGGCTCAACAGCACGCACACCCCAAAAGCAACGGCATTGGATCGGATGACCTGGGGGGTGGTGTCACCGGGCTCGGGAGGTGCCGTCGGAGACGCTGATGAGAGGTCCGGCCACCGCCCGGTCCGGCGCAATGCCGGGCACAGACGTGGGCGGCAGGTCTACATAACGTGGATGCGCGAGCACGGTGCCACCGCCGAGGCCGGCAGGAGCAATGACCTGGGAAGGGTGCGATGTTAGACACCGAAGATGTGGGCGTCTTCCTCGGTATGGACGTCGGCAAGACGGCTCACCACGGCCACGGGCTCACCCCGGCCGGCAAGAAGGTCTTTGACAAGCCGATGCCCAACAGCGAACCGAAGCTGCGGGCCGTCTTCGACAAGCTCAAGGCCAAGTTCGGCACCGTCCTGGTGATCGTCGACCAGCCCGCCTCGATCGGCGCCCTGCCCCTGACCGTTGCCCGGGACGCGGGCTGCCAGGTCGCCTACCTGCCCGGACTCGCGATGCGACGGATCGCCGATCTGTATCCGGGCGAGGCGAAGACCGACGCCAAGGACGCGGCGGTCATCGCGGACGCGGCCCGGACGATGCCCCACACTCTGCGCTCGCTGGAGCTGACCGACGAGATCACCGCCGAGCTGACCGTGCTCACCGGCTTCGACCAGGACCTCGCGGCCGAGGCCACCCGCACCAGCAACCGGATACGCGGCCTGCTCACCCAGTTCCACCCCTCTCTGGAGCGCGTCCTGGGCCCCCGCCTCGGCCATCCCGCCGTCACCTGGCTCCTCGAACGCCACGGATCCCCGGCAGCCCTGCGCAAAGCAGGCCGCCGCAGACTCGTCGAGGTGATCCGGCCCAAAGCCCCGCGCATGGCGGCCCGGCTGATCGACGACATCTTCGACGCCCTCGACGAACAGAGCGTCGTGGTCCCCGGGACGGGCACCCTCGACATCGTGATCCCGTCTCTGGCCGCCTCGCTCACCACGGTCCACGACCAGCGCCGGGCCCTGGAAGCCCAGATCAGCAGCCTGCTGGAGGCCCACCCTCTTCACGCGGTCCTGACCTCCATGCCCGGAGTGGGAGTCAGGACCGCCGCCGTCCTGCTGGTCACCGTCGGCGACGCAAGCGGCTTTCCCAGTGCCGCCCACCTTGCCTCCTACGCCGGCCTCGCCCCCACCACGAGGTCGTCGGGAACCTCGATCCACGGCGAACACGCACCCCGCGGCGGAAACCGCCAGCTCAAACGCGCGATGTTCCTCTCCGCCTTCGCCTGCATGAACGCCGACCCCGCCTCACGCACCTACTACGACCGGCAAAGAGCCCGCGGCAAGACCCACACCCAAGCCCTCCTCCGCCTCGCCCGCCAGCGCATCAGCGTCCTGTTCGCCATGCTCCGCGACGGCACCTTCTACGAGTCCAGAACCCCCGCCGTCACCATCGCTGCATGACCACCACAAACAACCGCATACCTACCACCACGTCCTTGACGAAGGACATAGAGGCACCCCCCCGGCTGGCAAGAAGGTCTTCGACAAGCAACTGCCCAACACCGAACCGAAACTGAGGCAGATCTTCGACAAGCTCAGCGAGAAGTTCGGCACTGTCCTGGTCGTGGTCGACCAGCCGGCCTCGATCGGGGCCCTGCCGCTGGCGGTCGCGCGGGACATGGGCTGCCCGGTCGCTTACCTGCCCGGGCTGACGATGCGTCGGATTGCCGACCTCTATCCGGGTGAGGCGAAGACGGACGCAAAGGACGCGTTCGTCATCGCCGATGCGGCCCGCGCGATGCCGCACACGCTGAGGACCATGGATGGCGAGGACGAGAGGATCGCCGAGCTGGAGATGGTCGTCGGCTTCGACGACGACCTGGCCGGCGAGGCCACCCGGGTCGCGAACCGGCTGCACGGTCTGCTGGCCCAGATCCATCCCTCGCTGGAACAGGTGCTGGGGCCGCGTTTGCAGCACCGGCCGTCCTCACGCTGCTGGAACGGTTCGACTCCCCGGCACAGATAGGCAAAGCGGGCCGTCGGCGGCTGGTCACCCTACTGCGGCCGAAGGCGCTGGGGATGGCCGAGCGGCTGGTCGAGGAGATTTTCGCCGCGCTGGACGAGCAGACCGTGACCGTTCCGGGGACCGAGGCGGCCGCGCTGATCGTCCCGAACCTCGCCGAATCCCTGGCCGCTGTCCTTGATCAGCGGAAGCTGCTGGCCGGGCGGATCGAGGAACTCCTGGAGGCCCATCCTCTTTCGAAGGTCCTGGCGTCCATGCCAGGAGTCGGCGTCAGGACCGGAGCCCGGATTCTGATCGAGGTCGGCGACGGCAGCACCTTCCCGACCGCAGGCCATCTCGCCGCCTACGCGGGTCTCGCCCCTGCGACCCGGAGCTCGGGCTCCTCGATCCGCGGCGAACAGCCCTCCAGACGGGGAAACAAGCAGCTCAAACGGGCCTTCTTTCTCTCCGCGGTCGCCGCCCTGAGCGACCCGGCGTCCCGGGCCTACTACGACAGGAATGTGCGCCACGAAGCGTCACGCAAATCGAGTGAAGGTGAGAGCTCTCCACCGCCGGGCCGTCGCAGCGGCCGGGTAGAAGCCGAGGGCAGTCGAATCCGGGGAACGCCGGGGAGGGCGGAAAGCAGCCCTGACGAAGTCGGGACGACTGGGAACTACCAGACCAGCCGGGTCCGGTGAGCAAGGCCGGAAGGTACAACGAGAGTGAACCAGTGGATGACGCCCCGTAAGCGTAGTACCGGCTCAAATCTGGTGGATATGGGCTGGGTTGCGGTGCACGGTGCTGTCCCTTCGGGGACTGGACCGACTCCGAAGCCAGATCTTTTTGCTGGTGGGGAGGCCACACCGAATGTCTGCGGCGTAGGTGTGGCGATGCCGTCGGGGTATAGCTGGGTGCCTCCCCGGCCGATCGATTGTGTGGTGAACGTGGGAACTGTCCCCGGTCGCCCCGACTGCCGGGCAGCCAGCCCGGATGGGGGCAGGCCCGTTGCCGGCCGAGGGCCGTGGGGCAGGGCGGAGGTCCCGTAGTAGTCCGAGCCGGGGAAAGCCCGGCACATGGCGAAGGGGACCAGCAAGTCAGCAAGGAGGAGATTGGAATGCCAGGAGGCCGTTGGTGAATACCAACGCTCTGGAGTGGGCCTTGATGAAGGCCGAACGCCGGGTACTGGAGATCCAGACCAAGTTGCACCGTTGGGCAACCGACGATCCTGATCGCCGGTTCGATGATCTGTTCAACCTCGTGGCCGATCCCGCGTTCCTTCTGGTGGCGTGGGATCGGGTGCGGGGGAACAAGGGAGCGCGCACGGCCAGAGAAGCCGCTGCTGCTGGAGCCGATCTTCGAGGCGGACTTCCTCCCGTGCTCCTACGGGTTCCGTCCGAAGCGCTGGGCTCATGACGCCGTCGCCGAGACTCGTTTCCTGGCCAGCTACTCCTACGAGTGGCTGGTCGAGGGCGATATCGAGGCGTGCTTCGACACCATCGACCACGCGGCCCTGATGGACCGGGTGCGTCGACGTGTCGGCGACAAGCGCGTCCTGGTCCTGGTGCAGGCATTCCTGAAGGCAGGCATCCTCACCGAAGGCGGCCAGCTCAAGGACTCCAGCACCGGCACTCCGCAAGGGGGCATCCTCTCCCCGCTGCTGGCCAATATCGCCCTGACTGCGTTGGACGAGTACGTCGCCAACCGGCCGGGCGGACCTGGCACCTCTCCGGACCGACGCAGGACGCGGCTCCGTCGTGGCGAACCCAACCTCCGGTTGGTCCGCTACGCGGACGACTTCCTCGTGCTCGTAGCCGGGACTCGTGAACACTGCGAAGTGCTGCGCGAGGAGGTGGCAGCGGTCCTCGCGCCGATGGGCATGCGTCTGTCGATGGAGAAGACGAGGATCACCCACATCGACGAGGGCCTCGACTTCCTCGGATGGCGCATCCAACGTCACCGCAAGCGAGGCACCGATCGGCATTACGTCTACACCTACCCGGCGAAGAAGTCTGTGAGGACCGTCGCCAGGTAGATCAAGACCGTATGCCGGACAGACGTCAACCAGCCGCTACCGGCCCTGCTGCGTCAGCTCAATCCGATGCTGCGAGGCTGGTGCGCCTACTTCCGGCCCGGCGTTTCCAGCGCCACGTTCCAGTTCTTGCGCCAGCTCGTCTGGGGACAGGCGATCCGCTGGATCAGGCGCAAACACCGCCGGATCACCTGGAAGGATCTCCGCCGACGTTACTGCAGCGGTGGATGGTGGCCGACCACTGAGGACATCACTCTGTTCGACCCGGCAAAGGTGCGCACGACGCGCTACCGATACCGGGGAGGGGTGATCCCCTCACCCTGGCCCACCAAGGGATAAGGACCCGAAGGCTGTCGAAGGGGACTTGTGGAGAGCCCGGTGCTCGGAAACGGGCACGCCGGGTTCGGGAGGCGGTTCGGGGAAACCCACCAGCAGCAATGCTGGCAGGGCGCCCCGAACCGACCTCACATCGCCCAGGGCAAGCACCACACCCAGGCCCTGCTCTGCCTCGCCCGACGACGGGCCGACGTCCTGTTCGCGATGCTCCGCGACGGAACCTTCTACGAACCCCGGACATCCGGAGCGATGTGACGGCACCAAGGCCCGTCAGCGAGCGAGCCCCTAGATCTGGTGAACCTCCACGGAGAAGCCTTCTGCCAATACGGAGTTCAGGTGCTCCGCATGCGCACCCAGCCATTGGCGAGCGTCAGAGCACTGTGCCGTCAGTTCGACGAGCACATAGTCCTCGGCACCATCTGTCGACCCTCCACAGACACAGCAACGCAGGCGCTCGCTCACCACGCCCATGCACTCCGGTCAGTCCCCGCCCACCGCCACCGCCTCATCAGCATCCACGAGGCACATCGTTCCAGAGGCTCTGAAACAACACCCGTTCACCTTGACCAAAGAGATAGGTGCACCCCCCGCCGGCTCCGTCGACTGCACCGACCGAGTCCCGTCGGTCCCGTCTCCCTCTGCCGACGTCGGTACGACTGTCCCTGGCGTTCTGCGGACAGCGGCTCTGGGGGTGGCGGCAGTCCGGCCCCGGGCCCGCTGCGAGCCGAGAGGGACCCCGGCTAGGTGCAACGCGCTGAGGCCTGCTGCAGAGAGGCGTGCTGTGGCGCGCCGTACGTCACCATCCGGCAAGACGCGGACCAGGTGGTGTGGGAGAGGTGGCGTCAGACCACGCCAGGCTCCCGCGAGCCCGCACCGGGAGCTGCCCACCTACCAATTGGATGCCTCCGCCTTTGAGATGGAGAGCGCCAGGGCGGAGACCGACTGTTCCTGGTCCTGACGGGTCCGCACCAACCCCGCCTGATGCAGGCGGGGTTGGCTCGCCAGGGGCTCAAGGAGGTGAGGGGGGCGCGGAAGTGACCCCTTCCCTCGATCGAATTGAGTGATTCACAGAATGTGAATCACTGTTCTCGAGGCACACTGTGAGCATGGCGCGCTCCACACGAAAGCCGAACGATCCGAAGAAGCCCCTGTACAGAGCCCCTGTGCGTATCGGTCGCATAGACAGCGCGGCAATCGTCGGGGAGCTCCGTCAGCTCCATGAGCTCGCTGAGGACGGCAACATCGAGCGAATGCCTGCGGATGAGGAGTTGTACGGGGCACTGCTGTATCTGGAGGCCAACTCAGAGGCGTTGAAGAACGAGGAGGCCCGGCGAACCTCGGCGCTCGCGAGGGTCCAGCTGTGGGAGTACCTACGTGAGCGAGCCGACATCCATCAGCGGAGGGCGGTCGAGGATGCCAGGAGAGCCGCCGTCGAGTGGTCGGACCTGGCACCCGCTCTCGCGGTGAGGGCTCCGAGCGCGGCCTACAACAAGGCGTTGCGCCTGCGGGCTTCTGTCATCGCGGACACCGAGCAGGAGAACGAGCCGCTGCGACGCACTCCGGAAGCGGTACTCGAAGCGGAACGACGAGCATCGGCACGAGCGGCAGCAGAGCGGCGTGTGACAGCCGAGGCCACTCGCCGGCACGCCCTGCTTGAGCCGGTCGCCAGGAGACTCGTGGAACACCGGGCGGGACTCGATGACGACGACGAGGTCACGTACTGGCTCGATGAGATCGAAGCCGTACTGCCGAACTGCCAGACCCCCACCCAGTTCGTCAGCCTGCAGACCTACGTTCGGGCCTTGGTGCGGGAGCTTCGGAAGACCGAACGCGGCACTGCCCGCCCGGCTGTAACGACGGAAGACGCGCGCCTTGCGTATGCGGCCGCGGCCGAACTCGTCACCGAGGCCTGAACCTCTCCGG
Source organism: Streptomyces adustus (assembly GCF_009377175.1). Taxonomy (GTDB): domain Bacteria; phylum Actinomycetota; class Actinomycetes; order Streptomycetales; family Streptomycetaceae; genus Streptomyces; species Streptomyces adustus. Next base: position 7,925 of record NZ_VJZD01000234.1, on the reverse strand, counting down.
GCCCTGCCTCGGCCGATCACGGCGGCACGGGACCGAGTCAGGAGCACGTAGCCGGCCGGGGCGCACGACGGCTGCTCCGTGCTGGGACATCCCGAGCCGTCGCTCCCCCACTCCCCCGTCCGTCGGCCCGAATCTGTCTGTCGGTCAGCCCCATCTGTGATCAAGCAACGCACACTGATCGTCATGAGGCTGTGGGCGATTCGTACTTCGCCCACCATCCGCATCCTGCGGGCACACCCTCTTTGGGCTTGGATCGCCGTGGTAGGTGATTACGCCGTAATCACCTACCACGCGTCAGCGACGGCTGAACTGTGAGCCAGTGTCGGTACTTCTGCCACGCAGGACGGTCCGGCGAGCGAATCCCGAGACGGGCGGTGACCTCCAGTGTCCCGGCAGCGGCGAGTACCTGCCCGAACGCGCCGTGTTCGAAGGCCGCCCGGCTCCAGGCCGCGGCGCTGGACGATGCGTATCGCGTGGGTGGTTCCGCCAACTCCAGCTCACTGCGCTTGAGTGATTACGGCGTAATCACCGGGGCCTCGGGCAAGGGCGCGGGCTCGCTTCGGTCCGGACGAAGCCAACCAGACTCAGCCGAGTCTGCACTGGGACGGCTGGAGTCCACGCGGACGATGACCCATTGCCGCTTCCTGAGCTTTGACGTCTCCAACCGTGGCTGCGGTCGGCTCGGGGCGACACTGCCTCTCCCCCACACACCGACAGCCACCCGGCGGTCCACGACGCACTCAAGCACAGATTGATCGGGACGCCTCTCCGGCTGAGGTCGAGCGGATCAGCAAAGCTCTGAGCGCGGCAGGAAAGCGCCCTGACACCGCAGGGGGCTGGGCAGGCGCCCTGTCCGCTCCGGCCCAGGGGGAGTGCTGTGACCGCAGCACTTTCCCTGGCACGGATGAGCCGATGCCTGTGGTGATTACGCCGTAATCACCACAGGCATCGGCTCATCCGTGGGATCTCGTCCATCTCCCAGCGGTCACGTCCGCAGGAGTGGTGTATTGACGGCCACTCGGCGATCTCGTTTTGAGGCTATGCGGTGAGTTCGGTGGGCAGGGCGGTGTCGTCGGTTTGTGACTCGATCGGGTGGAGGCGGGTCTTGGCGAGGAGTTCGCGGCCCATGTAGCGGCGGGCCTCGGTCCACTCGTCGTTCTGCTCGGCCAGGACCGTACCGACCAGGCGGATCAGGGCGGTGCGGTCGGGGAAGATGCCGACCACGTCGGTGCGGCGGCGGATCTCCTTGTTCAGCCGTTCCTGCGGGTTGTTCGACCAGATCTGTCGCCAGCTCTCGCGCGGGAATGCGGTGAACGCCAGCACGTCGCCCTGAGCCGCATCAAGGTGAGCTGCGGCTTTGGGGAACTTGGCTTCCAGGGTGTCGAGGACGTGCCTCATCTGGGCTTTGACGGCGTCGGTGTCGGGTTGTTCGAAGACGGTCCGCAGCAGCGTGGCCACCCACGGCTGCGCCGACTTGGGCACCTGGGACAGCAACGCGCGGGCGTAGTGAGTTCGGCATGGCTGCCAGCTCGCGCCGGGCAGGGCGGCGCCGATCGCATTGACCAGGCCCATGTGCGCATCGGAGATGACCAGTTGGACGCCGGGCAGGCCGCGGGCGATGAGTGAGCGGAGGAAGGCGAGCCAGCCGGCGCCGTCCTCGGCGGTGGCGACGTCGATGCCGAGGATCTCGCGGTGTCCGTCGGCGTTGACGCCGACCGCAATGAGTGCGTGGACGTTGATGATGCGGCCGCCCTTGCGGACCTTCTGCGTGAGCGCGTCCATCCAGACGAATGTGTAGGGGCCCGCGTCCAGTGGCCGGTTGCGGAACGCGGCCACCTGTTCGTCGAGATGCTTGGCCATCGCGTTGGCCTGTGACTTCGACAGCTGGGTGACGCCGAGGGATTCGGCGAGTTTCTCGACCCGGCGTGCGGTGACGCCGAGCAGGTAGGCGGTGGCGACCACCGAGACGAGGGCCTGCTCGGCCCGCCGGCGCCGTTCGAGGAGCCAGTGCGGGAAGTAGCTGCCCTGGCGCAGCTTGGAGACGGCGAGTTCGACGGTTCCTGCGCGGGTGTCCCACTCGCGAGGGCGGTAGCCGTTGCGAGTGGGAGACGCGTTCGTCGCTGACCTGCCAGTACTCGGCGTTGCAGAGGACATCGGCCTCCGCAGACATCACGGCGGCGGCGAACGTCTTGACCACCGCGCGCAGCAGATCGGGACTCGCCGCGGCGAGGTTGTCCTCGGCGAGGGCGTGCAGGGGCAGACTGCGGGGTGCGGTCATCGTGCTGGTCTCCTTCGGGGTTCGACACCTCGAAGATCAGCCGGTGACCGTTCATCTATGCGAGCACCATCCCAATGCCGGAGCAAACCACCGGATCAGGTCGAACCCGTACACCACCTCCATGGACGCAACCCTCCCAGCGCGCGGCTGTCCGCAGCCTGTCGGTTGGGAGGCCTGGTTCAGCGCGGGTCTGGGTACGGCGGGGCCGGTCGACGTTTGGTCGCTGTCCCAAAGGCGCCCCGAGGGGACGACTCTGGGACAGCCTGGGCAATGTGACGCATGAAGAGTGAGACATGCGCCGGTTCAGGGGAGAGACTTCGGCTTGAGTGATTACGGCGTAATCACCTCGGGAGCCGCATCAAAGCAACCGACTTTGTCTAACTAACGTGTCGGTGCAGCTTTTGATCATGAGCGTTAGTATGGTGTCCTTCATGACTTCGCCAGCTTCGTCCAGCGACCGCGAGAAGGTCGTCTCCAAGCTGCCGGCCTGGCTCCGGCAAGCCCTCAAAATCAGAGCCGCCCAGCACGGCATCGAGATTCAGACCGCGGTCGAGCAAGGCATCAGCGACTGGTGCAGCCTGGCTTCGGCAACGGCCAACGTCGACACCTCAGGTGCCGACTCCTTCTCCACGTTCCTTCCTCCCGGTCAGTGGGAGCAGTTCCGCGAGATTGCGACCGATCGCCGTGTGTCCCTCATTCAGGGGCTCGCCCAGTCGGTGCAGCTCTGGCTGGACTCCAACCCCACTCCGGACGTCGCGCGTCCCGATGTCACTCGCCGGATCATCGTCTGCAACCAGAAGGGCGGAGTCGGCAAGACGGCGATCACCGCCGGTCTCGGGGAAGCGCTCGCCGAGGACGCCAACACCCTTCACCCCGTGCGCGTGGCGAAGGCTCTCACCAAAGCCCTGCGGGCCAGTGAGACGTACGGCGATGAGACGGAGCCGGACGAAAGCCCGCTCGACATCGAGAACCTGCCCGGCCCCGGCCTGCGGATTCTCTTGGTGGACTTCGACCCTCAGTGCCACCTCACCAACCAACTCGGTGGAACGCCGCTGCCCATGAACGGCGACAGTCTCACCAACCACATGGCGGGGGACCCGAAGGGCAATCTCCGCGACCTGATCATCTCGGTCGACGAGGAGCACTTCGGGGACCGGTTGCATCTTCTGCCTGCCTGCAACGACGCCTTCCTGCTCGACGTCCGCCTCTCCGCGGTACGGGCCCGGGAAGCCGCCCTGGAACGGGCGCTCGCACCGCTCGAAACTGATTACGACGTAATCATCGTCGACTGCCCGCCCAGCCTCGGCCTCAGCATGGACGCCGCCGCCTACTATGGTCGGCGCCGCGAGGGGGAGAAGACCGGCCAGTCCGGAGCCCTCATCGTCGTCCAGGCAGAGGACAGTTCGGCGGACGCCTACGATCTCCTCACCACCCAGATCGACGATCTGCGGGGCGACCTTCAGGTCGACATCGACTATCTCGGTATCGTCGTCAACCTGTACGACTCGCGCCGGGGATACATCGCGACTTCGTCCTTGCAGGGATGGGTCGACATAAAGGATCCGCGAGTCGTGGGCCTCATCGGTGACCTCAAGGAACAGAAGGAAGCAGTCCGGGTGAAGCAACCTCTGTTGTCCTACGCGCCCAAGTCCCAGCAGGCGGTCGGCATGCGCGCACTCGCACGGGAGGTGCTGTGAGCAAGGCCGACCAGCTCGGTGCAGGCCGGTTCGGTGGGGGAGTGCGCCCTGTCAGCGCGCGCCGACAGGCGGTGGCTGCCGCCACGGGTGTCCCCACCGACGGCGTGGCCCCTCCGACGCACCTCCCTCCGTCGCGCATCAGTCCCAACCCCGACAACCCCCGCTCCAGCCTCGGCGACCTGACGGACCTCGCGGGCAGCCTCAAGAGCCACGGGCAGAAGCAGGCCATCACGGTGATGAACCGCGATGCCTACCTCAAGGCCAATCCTGAGCGCGAAACCGACCTCGAACCCGACACCGCCTACGTCGTCATCGACGGCAGCAGCCGTCTCGCCGCAGCACGCGAGGCCGGCTTGGAGACCGTGGCGGTAATGGTCAGCGACGAGCAGGGCAACAATGCCGACGAGCTTCTGCAGTCGGCACTGATCGCGAACATCATGCGCAACGACCTCAGCGAGATCGACGAGGCTCGGGCTCTGCAGCGACTTCTGAACGTGTACGGCAGCCAGCGCGCTCTCGCGAAGCAATTGCACCGTTCACAGGGCTGGGTGTCCCAGCGGCTGGCACTGCTCAGCCTCGCTCCTGAACTTCAGGAGCGTATCGGTGAAGAGCCGATCGAACTGCTGCGCGCGGTTGGCAGCAAGCCCGTCGCGGAGCAGGAGGCCGCGCTTCAGGTGCTCAAGGAGCAGCGTGCTGCTGCCGAGAGCGCGAAGGCCTCCCAGAAGCAGTCGGAACGAACTGAGCGACCGGAGCCCGCTCTCGTTCCGGAGCCTGCGGCTGCCCCTGTCCCCGTGCCTGAGGTCGTGCACGCGGCTGCCCCCGTCCCCGAGCCTGAGCCCGTGCACGCGGCTGTGCCTGCCCATAAGACTTCGGACGGCGAGGGCGGTGGCTACGAAGCTGTCCCTCAGGAGGCGCTGAAAACAGCTACGAGTGATTACGCCGTAATCACGGATACGTCGTCCGAGGCGATCGAGTCCGGGCGGGGAGAGTCCCGTCCGGCCGACATTGTTCCGGACCCACGCAGTGACGATGCGCCCGGTACTTTCGCCTCCGGTGCAGGGGAGAGGGCGCTGCCGAAACTGCCGTACCACGACGGCTGGTACGTCGCACATCATCTCATTCGCAAGATGAGCGACACCGAGTTCGACAAGATGCTGCGCATCCTCAACGACCACCAAGCCCAGCGCAACTCGGACGGTACGTCCGAGGAGCGGTGACGCGCTGCGAAGTCCCCTGCCGTGAGCGACAGGGGACTTCGCGCGTATGGGTCCGGGGCTGCTGCGGGCCCGATGACTGAAGGACGGGACGGCGCCGAGCGGAGGTTGCCTCACGCATCGGTGGTCCATGGGGCACGGTGGAGTGATCAGGCCGTGCGTCGCGCGGACCTGGAGTGCCGGTCACTGTTTCGAGGAGCGCGTCTCAATGTCGAACCACACCTACCGTGTCACGGAGATCGTCGGCTCGTCGCCAGAGGGCGTCGACGCGGCGATCCGCAATGGCATCCGTCGCGCCACACAGACCTTGCGCAACCTGGACTGGTACGAGGTGACACAGGTGCGCGGCCAGATCGCGGATGGGGAGGTCGCCCACTGGCAGGTGGGTCTGAAGGTGGGCTTCAGGCTGGAGGAGTCGACCGACTGAAGCCCTGGCGCGGACACTCGCGTGTACGTCCGCCGACCGGGGCGCAGCAGTCCCGGAGGCTTGTCGCTCAGCTGCTGAGCCGGGTGGGGGAGCCTTGACGGCGTCAGTCATCTCCCACTGCACCGATGCGTTCGGTGTACCGCGGCCGGCGGGCGAGAGGGTCATCGTGGATGCGGCCATGGCCATGGCGAAGCGACGCGTTCAGGCTCATGCGCCATTTCTCGAGATGGTCGCCCAGAAGCGTCGGCGCCAGTCGCCGTTCGAGCCCTGGTCGCTGTCTTCGTTCGGCCTTGCGGGAGCGAGGGCCGAACCCCAGCCGGGTGGGGCGGTTCGGGCCGAGTCCTCGGCGAGGGCGGAGAAGTCCGGAGGGAAGAACACGGGGAGGGACTCGGGGCAGCGTGCGAAAGGGCCCTGCCTCCAGCGCAGCCCGTCAGGATGGACGGCCAGCGCCATGTCGGGGATCCGGTCCAGCAGCCGTTCCACCGCGATGGCGGCGATCATCCGTGCCTCGTCCTGGACCGGGCAGGCGTGCGGGCCCGCACCCCACGCGAGGTGCGCGCGATTGCCGATGCGCTGCCCCGGAAGCATCGACAGCTGTTCCGTGACGGCCGCATGGCTGATCAGGGTGGGAACTCCGGCCGGGACGAGAACACCGCCCAGGTGGACGTCGTGCAGGGCGAAGTGCACGCTGAAGTTGGCCATGGGCGGATCGACCCACAGGACCTCGTCGAGTGCTTCCTCCACTCCCATGGTCCCGTTGTAGAAATCTCCCGCGAAGCGCCTGTCGACGAGCAGCAGGCGTAGGACATTGCCGATGAACGCCTGTTCCGGCTGAGTTCCCGCGCCGATGAGGAGGTAGAGCTCGCCGACCAGCTCGTCATCGGTGAGACCCGCCTCGTGCGCCATCAGCCAGGACGTGAGGTCAGCACCCGGCTGTCGGCGCTTGTGGGCGACGAGGTCGTACAGATGCCCGAGGAACTCCTCGCTCAGGCGAGCCGCTTCGGGACCGGACGCGTTCATCACCCCGGCTGTCGCCGCGAGGACGATGTCCTCGTACGACGAGGGAAAACCTGCCAGGGCGATGCACACCCGCAGTGGCAGCAGAGCGCTGTAGTCACGCATCAGGTCGGCCTGTCCGGCCGGCCCGAACCCGTCGATCAGCTTGTCCGCGCTCCGCGTGACGTACTTGCGCAGGGTGTGCTGATCCAGCCGGTCGATACTCTCGCGGACCGCGGTGCGCAGCCGCCGGTGGCGTTCGCCGTCGGCGAAGAGGGACGAGGGCTTCCACTCCATCATCGCGAGGACGGGGGAGTCGGGTGGCACCCTGCCTTCGGCCAGTGCCTGCCAGCGTCGCGCGTCCTTGACGAACGTCTTGGGACTGCGCAGTACCTGCAGGGCGGCGTCGTAGTCCGTGACGAGCATGGCCTCGACGCCGGGAGCGAGTTCGACAGGGGCGACCGGACCGAAGCGCCGCAGATAGTGGTACGTCATACGCGGATCGGTGGCGAAGTCCGGACCGTACAGCTGTGCCGCGGCGGAGTTGCCGACCACGGGGCAGCCGGACGCCGGACGGTCGGAAACGTAGGGGGAGGGGTCGGTCACCGTGTTCCCATCGAATGCGGTTCTGGAGCCATGCCACAGGCGATCGGCGTCAGTGCGGATATGCGCGGATCGCGGAGTCGTAGCGGGCGACGATGTGTGGGTTCCGGTAGGCCCCGGATGTCACCTCGCAACCCTCCACATCATCGGCCGCGGGTGCACGGAGGCCACCGAAGAGTGACCCGAAGGGCATTTTCTCTACCTGTTCGGGCCGTGCCGAGCGGCGACGCGAAGAGGGACTTCGTCAGACTTCGGCACACACGAACCGACCTGCCGAGGTTGCCGGAACGCGACATCGAGTGCGGCAGGTTCGAAGCCCGTGGCATGCGAGGGCACGAGGCCGACGCCCGACGGCTCGACACGCGCGCCGGGTTCGTCGTGAGCACCATCGGTTTCGCCGCGTAGTGGCCTGCCGAAAGAAGCGGGAGGGCGCTCACGGTCGTGAGCACCCTCCCGCCGGCTGCCGGGCCGCAGATGATCAGTGGGCGGAGTTCGCCCCGCGTCGGCGGGTGCCGACGTACAGGGCGCCGCCGCCGACCACGACCAGGGCTGCCGCGGCGCCGGCGATCACGCCGGTGCTGGAGCCGGCGCCGGTCTCGGCCAGCTCCGAGCCGCCGGCCGGGGACGGCGCGGTGCTCGGCGCCGCCGTGGGGGCGGCGCTCGTGCTCTGGGAGGGTGACGGGGTCGGGGTGCTCTCGGGCGTGGAGGGC
>NZ_VJZD01000233.1 GCF_009377175.1 Streptomyces adustus | reverse complement strand
CCACCGACCCGTCCCCCTACCGGCCCTCCTCGCGCCGCTTCCCCGACCCGGTCCACCTCCGGGTCGAGGACGTCCCCGAGTTCGCCCACGTCGAGGACCGCGAACGGGTGCGCGCGCTGCTGGACCGGGCCGCGCGACTGCGCGAGACGGTGCTGGAGAAGGGGGCGTGGATCGACCGGGATGCGGTGTGGGAGCTCAAGCGGGAGGCGCTGGAGCTGGTCCGGGCCGTACCGCTCGGGCCCGGCCGCCAGGCCGCCTACCGCGACTTCCTCGCCGAGCAGGGCGAGGCGCTCCGGGACCACGCCACCTGGTACGCGCTCGCGGAGGTGCACGGCCCGGACTGGAGCCGCTGGCCCGGCGGGCTGCGCGACCCACGCTCGGTGGACACCGCCCGCGCCCGGGTCGAACTGATGGACCGCGTCGACTTCCACAGCCGGCTCGCCTGGCTCACCGACACCCAGCTCACCGACGCCCAGCGCACCGCGCGCGAGGCCGGCATGCCGGTCGGGCTGGTGCACGACCTGGCGGTCGGGGTGCACCCCGGGGGCGCCGACGCCTGGGCGCAGCAGGAGTACTTCGCGGCGGGCATGTCGGTGGGCGCCCCGCCGGACGCCTTCAACGCCCGGGGCCAGGACTGGGGCCTGCCGCCCTGGCGCCCGGACCGGCTCGCCGAGTCCGGCTACGCCCCCTACCGCCACCTGCTGCGCGCCCTGTTCCGCTACGCGGGCGCCCTGCGCATCGACCATGTCATGGGCCTGTTCCGGCTCTGGTGGGTCCCGCAGGGCCTGCCGCCCACGGAGGGCACCTACGTCCGCTACGACGCCGAGGCCATGCTCGCCGTCCTGGTCCTGGAGGCCTCCCGGGCCGGGGCGGTGGTGATCGGCGAGGATCTCGGCACCGTGGAGCCCGGGGTGCGCGAGGCACTGCGCGAACGCGGGGTGCTCGGCACGTCGGTGCTGTGGTTCGAACGGGACTGGGACGGCGACGGCCGTCCGCTGCCCCCCGAGCGCTGGCGCCCCGACTGCCTGGCCACCGCCACCACCCACGACCTGCCACCCACCGCCTCCCGGCTCTCCGGCGACCACGTCGAACTCCGCGACCGCCTGGGCCTGTCGACCCGCCCCCTGGCGCAGGAGCGGGCCGAGGCGGCCGCCGACACGGGGGAGTGGCTGGCCCTGCTCACCCGGCTCGGACTGCTGTCCGACGCCGATGCCGATGTCGGCACCACGGAGGAGGCCGAGGTCCAGGCCGTCCATCGCTTTCTGCTGCGCACCCCCGCCCGGCTGATCGGGGTCTGGCTCCCCGACGGCGTCGGGGACCGGCGCCCGCAGAACCTCCCCGGCACCTGGGACCAGTACCCGAACTGGCGGCTGCCGATCGCCGACCCCGAGGGCCGCCCGGTGACGCTGGAGGAACTGGCCGCGTCGCCGCGGCTGCGCGCGCTGATGGACGCGGTCCGGGAGAGCCGGGCCGAGGAGGCGGAAGGCGACCCGGCGTGAAGGGGCGCGCGGGGGCCCTCGCGCTTCGTACGGCACCCCGGGCGCGCGGTCGCCCGGGGCGTTCGCTAGTTTTGAACCGTGGACAAGAAGAACGCCCTGCGCGCCGGCGCCCTGGCTGCCGGTACGACGCTGATGATGCTGCTCATGTCGTCCCCCGCGCTCGCGCTCACCCGCGACGACGGCGACGACCCCGGTTCGGGCCTGAGCGTCATCGAGACGCTGGGCCTCTATGTCGTGCTCCCGCTGGTGCTGTTCGGTGCGATCACTGCCGCGGTGATGGTCCTGGACAAGTCCACGGACCGTCGGCCGAAGAGCCCTCGGTCGAGGGCCGCCAAGGCGGGCGCGAAGGCCTGACCAAGGCTTCCGTCGGATCCTGACGCAGAGACCGAGGGCGCCTCCCTCACCCCGTACGCGTGGTGAGGGAGGCGCCCTCGGCGTGTCTCCGGCAGAATCTCACGGTCAGTCGTGGAGGCCCAGGAGGTTCGGATGAACGACACCACCGGCACGACCCCCCTTCCCGTGATCGTCGTCGGCTCGGGCCCCACCGGCCTCCTGCTCGCCGGGGACCTCGCCGCCGCCGGGGTGCGGGTCACGCTCCTGGAGAGGCGCCCGCACAAGATCAGCAATCTCTCCCGCGCCTTCGTGCTGCACGCCCGCACCCTGGAACAGCTCGACGCCCGCGGCCTCGCCGACGACGTCGAGACGGCCGGCCGGGCCCTGGACCGGCTGCGCCTCTTCGGCCGTCTCACCATCGCCCTCGACACCCTGCCCTCCCGCTACAACCACCTCCTGGTCATCCCGCAGTACGAGGTGGAGAAGGTCCTGGAGCGCCGCGCGGTCGCCGCCGGGGTGGACTTCCGGTACGAGACCGAGTTCGTCGGTCTGACCCAGGACGCGGACGCCGTGACGGTCCGTACGCGTGGCCCCGGCGGCGAGGCCGGGGAGCTGCGGGCGGCCTATGCGGTCGGGGCCGACGGGATGCGCAGCGCGGTACGGGACGCGATCCAGCTGCCCTTCCCCGGCGAGTCGGTGATCCGTTCCGTCGTCCTGGCCGACGTGCTGCTGGCCGAGCAACCCGAGAACCTGCTCACCGTGAACACCGTCGGTGACGCCTTCGCCTTCATCGCGCCCTTCGGCGACGGCTACCACCGTGTCATCGCCTGGAACCGGGCCCGTGACGTGCCCGACCACGAGCCCGTCGGCCTGGACGAGGTCAAGGAGACCGTCCGGCTCGCCCTCGGCCGTGACTACGGCATGCACGACGCCCGCTGGACGTCCCGCTTCCACAGCGACGAGCGTCAGGCCCCCGCCTACCGGGTCGGCCGGGTCTTCCTCGCCGGCGACGCCGCCCATGTGCACACACCGGCCGGCGGCCAGGGCATGAACACCGGCCTCCAGGACGCCGCCAACCTGAGCTGGAAGCTCGCCCAGGTGGTCCACGGCCACACGGACCCCGCGCTCCTGGACACCTACCAGGCCGAACGGCATCCCGTCGGCAAGGCGGTCCTGCGCAGCAGTGGCGGCATCGTGCGCCTCGCGATGGCCAAGCGACCGTGGACGCTGGCGCTGCGCGCGGGGCTCACCACCGTCCTCGACGTGGTCGGCCCGGCCCGCCGGAAGGCGATCGGTCAGATCACCGGGATCGGCGTCCGCTACCCGGCGCCCAAGGGCGCCCACCGCCTCACCGGGGCCCGCGTGCCCGACCTCGCCCTCGCCGACGGCGGCCGCCTGTACGAGGCCCTGCGCGGCGGCCGGTTCGTGCTGGTCACCCCGGAGGCGTACGAGGAGCCGGGCGCCCGCAAGGACCGGCTGGCCGTGACCCACTGGGCGGGCGGGCGCCGTACGGCGCTGCTGGTGCGGCCCGATGGATACGTCGCCTGGGCGGCCGACACCGCCGACGCGGCGGCGATCGAGGCCGCGCTCACCGCCCATGTGGGCCCGGCGGAGACCCGCTAGTCGGGCCGCAGGCCCGTCGACCGGGCGGGGAGGCCCCCGACGGGCCTGCGTCGGTCCAGTGAACGGGCCCCTGCGTCCCCGCGAGCAGTTCCCGCAGCCGCTCGGCCGCTCGGCCGGTCGGCCTGTTCGCAGTCGAGGCAGGACAGGGCCTTCGCCCGCACGGCGCGGCCCGTCCGGCAGGGCGCCCCGCGCGGGTGGCGGCCGGGACGGGCTCGGCTTCGCCCGGCCGGTGTGCCCGGAGGGCGGGTGACCGACCCGGTCACCCGCCCTCCGTCCGTACCGACACCGTCGGCCGGGACCGCCGTGGCAGAGCTAGGACGCTGCCGCGTCCGCCGCCTGTGCCTTCAGCGCCCGCTCGACACCCGAGCGCGACTCCGAGATCAGCCGGCGCAGGGCCGCGGCGGGCTCGACCGCGGCCAGCCACGCGTCCGTCCGGGCCAGGGTGTCCTCGTCGACCTGGAGCGACGGGTACAGACCGACCACGATCTGCTGGGCCATCTCGTGCGAACGCGAGTCCCAGACACCCTTGACGCTCTCGAAGAACTTCTCCGTGTACGGGGCGAGCAGCTCACGTTGGTCGGTCTGCACGAAGCCGCCGATCACCGCCTCCTGGACGGCGTTCGGGAGCTTGTCGGACTCGACGACCGACGCCCACGCCTCCGCCTTGGCCTCCTCGGTCGGCCGGGCGGCCCGGGCGGTCGCCGCGTGCCGCTCGCCGGCCGCGGTCCTGTCCCGCTCGTACTCGGCCGCGATCTCCGCCTCGTCGAACCGGCCGACCGACGCGAGCCGCTCCACGAACGCCCAGCGCAGCTCCGTGTCCACGGCCAGGCCCTCGATGGTCTGCGACCCGTCCAGCAGCGCGTCCAGCAGGTCCAGCTGCTCCGGCGTACGGGCCGTCGCCGCGAACGCCCGCGCCCAGGCCAGCTGGTGGTCGCCGCCCGGTGCGGCCGACCGGAGGTGCGCCAGCGTCGCCTCCGTCCAGCGGGTCAGCAGGGCCTCCCGGGCCGTCGGGTCGGCGTACAGGTCGATCGCCGACTTCACCTGACGCTGGAGCGACTGCACGACACCGATGTCGGACTCCTTGCCGATGCCGGACAGCACCAGGGACAGGTAGTCGCGGGTGGCGAGCTCGGCGTCACGGGTCATGTCCCAGGCCGACGCCCAGCACAGGGCACGCGGCAGCGACGACTCGAAGTCGCCCAGGTGCTCCGTGACGAACGCCAGGGACGCCTCGTCGAGGCGGACCTTCGCGTACGACAGGTCGTCGTCGTTGAGCAGGATCACGGCCGGGCGGGCCCGGCCGGCCAGCTGCGGCACGGCCGTCAGCTCGCCGTCGACGTCCAGCTCCAGGCGCTCGGTGCGCACCAGCCTGCCGCTGTCGCCGTCGAGGTCGTACAGGCCGATCGCGATGCGGTGCGGGCGCAGCGTCGGCTCGCCCTTGGCGCCGGGCGGCAGCGCCGGGGCCTCCTGGCGGACGGCGAAGGAGGTGATCACCCCGTCGGCGTCCGTCTCGATCTCGGGCCGCAGGATGTTGATGCCGGCCGTCTCCAGCCACTGCTTCGACCAGGTCTTCAGATCGCGCCCGGAGGTCTCCTCCAGCGCGCCGAGCAGGTCGGACAGGCGCGTGTTGCCGAACGCGTGCCGCTTGAAATAGGCCTGGACGCCCGCGAAGAACTCGTCCATGCCGACGTAGGCGACGAGCTGCTTCAGGACGCTCGCGCCCTTGGCGTACGTGATGCCGTCGAAGTTGACGAGCACGTCGTCGAGGTCGTTGATCTCGGCCATGATCGGGTGGGTGGACGGCAGCTGGTCCTGCCGGTACGCCCAGGTCTTCATGGAGTTGGCGAACGTGGTCCAGGAGTGCGGCCAGCGCGAGCCGGGCGCGTACGCCTGGCAGGCGATCGACGTGTAGGTGGCGAACGACTCGTTCAGCCACAGGTCGTTCCACCACTCCATGGTGACCAGGTCGCCGAACCACATGTGGGCCAGCTCGTGCAGGATGGTCTCCGCCCGCAGCTCGTAGGCCGCGTCGGTCACCTTCGACCGGAAGACGTACTGGTCGCGGATGGTGACCGCGCCCGCGTTCTCCATCGCGCCCGCGTTGAACTCCGGCACGAACAGCTGGTCGTACTTCTCGAAGGGGTACGCGTAGTCGAACTTCTCCTGGAACCAGTCGAAGCCCTGCCGCGTCACCTCGAAGATCGCGTCCGAGTCCAGGAACTCGGCGAGGGAGGGCCGGCAGTAGATGCCGAGCGGCACCGACTGGCCGTCCTTCTCGTACACGCTGTGCACCGAGTGGTACGGGCCGACGATCAGCGCCGTGATGTACGTCGAGATACGCGGCGTCGGCTCGAACTCCCAGACGTCGTCCTTCGGCTCGGGCGTCGGCGAGTTGGAGATGACGGTCCAGCCGGTCGGCGCCTTCACGGTGAACCGGAAGGTCGCCTTCAGGTCGGGCTGTTCGAACGAGGCGAAGACGCGACGGGCGTCCGGCACCTCGAACTGGGTGTACAGATAGGCCTGCTCGTCGACCGGGTCGACGAACCGGTGCAGGCCCTCACCGGTGTTGGTGTACGCGCAGTCGGCGACGACCCGCAGCACGTTGCGGCCCGCGAGCAGACCCGGCAGCGCGATCCGGGAGTCGGCGAAGACCTCGGCCGGGTCGAGCGCGTCGCCGTTCAGCGTGACCTCGTGGACGGCCGGGGCCACCAGGTCGATGAAGGACTGCGTGTCCCCTTCGGCGACGTCGAAGCGCACCGTGGTCACGGACCGGTAGGTGCCGCCCTCCTGAGCGCCGGAGAGGTCGAGATCGATCTCGTACGAGTCAACGGTGAGCAGCGACGCCCGCTGCTGCGCCTCTTCGCGAGTCAGGTTTGTGCCAGGCACGCGTTCATCTCCTCGTTATGTGTGGGTTGCGCCATCCTTCCATGTGACCTGCACGGAACGCGATGTCCAAAACCCGCCGGTGCAGGGCGCGGAGGAGCGCGAGCCTGAGGGCATGACGACGCACCCGGCCACGCACCCCGACCCGACCACCCGCCCGGCCGCACACCCGAGCGCACCCGCGGTGGGATCCGCGGCCTACGCGGTCCGGCCCATCGCCCCGTCGGACCTGGCACAACTGCGCACCGCCGACGACGCCGGACGGCCCTGCGTCCCGTTCACCGACGACGAGGGCGGCTCCCCGCTGCGCTGCTGTCTGCGCCGCAGCGAGCCCGGCGAGCGGATCGCGCTGGTCTCCTACGCGCCCCTGCGGCGCTGGGCGGCTCGCACGGGCGCCGACCCCGGGGCGTACGACGAGCAGGGCCCCGTGTTCATCCACGCGCGGCAGTGCGCGGGACCCGTCGCGGACGGCGTCCCGTTCGGCAACGCCCACCGGACCGTGCGCCGCTACTCGGCGCAGGGACGCATCCTGGGCGGTGAGCTGGTGCGGACGCCCGGCGACGCGGCCTTCCGCGAGGCGTTCCACAACGCACTCGACGACCCGTCCGTGGCGTTCGTCCACGTCCGGGCCGTCGAGTACGGCTGCTTCCTCTACGAGGTGGGCAGGCCCTAGGCCTCAGGCCTGGGCCGGTGCGGCCTTCTCCGTCAGCTCCGCGGCCACCAGCTCCGCGAGCTGCACCGCGTTCAGGGCCGCGCCCTTGCGCAGGTTGTCGTTGGAGATGAACAGGGCGAGGCCGTGCTCGACGGTCTCGTCGGCGCGGATCCGGCCGACGTACGAGGCGTCCTGGCCGGCCGCCTGGAGCGGGGTCGGGATCTCGGAGAGGACCACGCCCGGGGCGCCGGCCAGCAGCTCCGTCGCGCGCGCCGCGTCGATCGGGCGGGAGAAGCGGGCGTTGACCTGGAGCGAGTGGCCGGAGAAGACCGGGACGCGCACACAGGTGCCGGAGACCTTCAGCTCCGGGATCTCCAGGATCTTGCGGGACTCGTTGCGGAGCTTCTGCTCCTCGTCGGTCTCGTTCAGCCCGTCGTCGACGATCGAACCGGCGAGCGGGAGCACGTTGAAGGCGATGGGGCGCCGGTAGACCTGCGGCTCCGGGTAGTCGACCGCCGCGCCGTCGTGGGTGAGGCGGTCGGCGTCGGCGACCACCTTCAGCGCCTGGCCGTGCAGCTCCGCGACGCCCGCGACGCCCGAACCGGAGACGGCCTGGTAGGTGGCGACGACCAGGGCCTCAAGACCGGCCTCCTCGTGCAGCGGCTTCAGCACCGGCATCGCGGCCATCGTCGTGCAGTTCGGGTTGGCGATGATGCCCTTGGGGCGGTCCGCGATCGCGTGCGGGTTCACCTCGGAGACGACGAGGGGGACCTCGGGGTCCTTGCGCCAGGCGGAGGAGTTGTCGATCACGACGGCGCCCTGGGCGGCGACCTTCTCGGCCAGTGCCTTCGAGGTCGCGCCGCCCGCGGAGAAGAGCACGATGTCCAGGCCGGAGTAGTCGGCGGCGGACGCGTCCTCCACCGTCACGCCGTCCAGGACCGTCCCCGCCGAGCGGGCCGAGGCGAACAGCCGCAGCTCGGTGACCGGGAAGTCGCGCTCCTTGAGGATCCTGCGCATGACCGTGCCGACCTGACCGGTGGCTCCGACGATTCCGACCCTCACGGCGACTCCCTCTGCGTGCGTTTGCTCGTGTGTGACTGACGGGGGCTTTTCCATCATGCTGCCGCCCCTGGCCCATGTGTCCAATTCTTTGCCGGGTGTGCCCGAGGAATGGGACGCGATCCCGCGGACGCCAGGTGCGTTCCTGCCCACCGAACCCCCGCTGAGCTGGAGATATTCCCTCGGCGAGGGCTCTGCGCCGCAAGCTGTGCTGCTCCGGACCCTGCCCGCCGACACCTCGCCCACACGATGATGTGACGTACGCCTCTGGACGCCCGCGGACTCCCGGCCGAACGTTTCGGCCCCGGCCGGCGTCGTAGGGGAAACGTGCGGAGGGGGTGGCTTGTGCTGCGCAGAAAGGCCTGGCGCGGCCGGGGGGCCGACGCCACGGCGGGCGACGACCCGCTGGACGAGGCCCAGGAACGCCGGGTGCGGGCGGTGCTCGCCCTGGGCGGGGTGCCGCAGGCGGACCTGCCGGACGGGGTGCAGCAGGTCCGTCTGCGGCTGCTGGAACGGGCCGCGAGCGGCCGCGAGGCGCCGCGTGACGTGTCGGCGTGGGCGGCGGTCGTCGCCTCCAACCTGGCCATGGACTGGCACCGGTCCCGGCGCAGGCAGGAGCGCGTCGGGGAGCGTCTGGCCTCCCTGCGCCAGCCCGCGCACGACTCCGGCGAGGACACCAGCCTGCTCTCCCTCACGGTCGCCCGGGGCCTGGACGAGCTGCCGGACGCCCAGCGGCAGGTCCTCGTCCTGCGGTTCTACGCCGATCTGCCGGTCCGTTCGATCGCCGACGAGCTCGGCATCCCCGAGGGCACGGTCAAGAGCAGGCTGCACACGGCGGTACGGGCCCTGCGCGTCCGGCTGCACGAGGACGAGGTGGTGTGACATGACCGCCGGACACGACGGCCGCGAGCCGGACGTCGCCGACGAGGCGCTGCTGGCGGCGATCACCGGTGAACCGCTGTCCGAGCGGGCCCGCACGGACGCCGAGTTCCTGGCGGCCCACCGCGCCGCGACGGCCGACGTGGCCCTGCTGCGGCGGCACCTGGGCCTGGTCGCGGACGCCTTGACCGCGCCCGCACCCGCCGCCGTACCCGCCTCCACCGCCGCACCCGCCGCCGTACCCGCGCCCGTGCGGCCAGGCGCTCCCCGGCGCCGCCCGTTCGCCCTCGCGCTGCGCGCCGTGGCCGTGGCCGCCGCCGGTGCGCTGGTGGTCGGGACGGGCTGGCTGGTGGTCCGGGCCGGGAACGCGGTGAGCGGGGGTTCCGCCGCCTCGGACAGCGCCGCGAAGAGCGACGACAGCGACAACAAGGGGGCCGGGGCCGAGGCGGCCGCCGGAGCGGCCCTGGAGAGCCCGCAGTACCTGGCGTGCGCCCGGCTCGTCGTCGAGGGCGACGTCACGGACGTGGAGCCGGTGGCGGGCACCGCGCAGAGCCGGGTCACGCTGCACGTGACCCGTTCCTACAAACCGGCGAAGGCCCCGGCCGAGGTCGGGTTCCTGCTGGAGCGGGAGGTCGGGCCGGACGCCAGGCCCGGCGAGCACGTCCTGGTCGTCGTGCCGCAGCACTCCGCGCTCGCCGACGCCTGGATCACCGGAGCCGACGCCGTCGCCCGGGAACGGGCGGTCGTCGGCCGGGCCCTGCCCGACTCGCGCACCCTCACCTGCGAGTGAGCGCGGGGCGACGAGAAGGGGCGGGCGCCCTGTGGACGCCCGCCCCCGATGCCGTACCCGAAAGTTACGGCGTGACCTTCTCGATCTTCACGCTCGCGACGCCCGCGACCGTGCCGCGCGCGTTCACCAGCTGGGCCTGGCCGAAGAACTCGCGTCCCTCGGGGGCCGGGGCCAGCGCGGTGACCGAACCGGAGACCGTCGCCGAGGCGCCGGTGCCGAGCTTCACCGGCGCGGAGGCGTCGACGGAGACGGAACCCAGGGCGGCGGAGAAGAAGACGTCCTGGTAGTCGTAGTCGGTCGAGCCGGCCGGGACGGAGTAGCCCGCGACCGCGATGGTGTACGTACCGGCGGCCGGCGAGGCGATGGAGACCGACTCCTCCGAGTCGCCGTCCGCGGACTGGGCGACCTGCTTGCCGGTGGAGTCGTAGACCGTCAGGTCGAGGTCGGCGGAGGCGTCGGAGACGTTGCCGATGGCGACGTCCAGCGACTTGGCGCCCGCGGGCACCTCCACCGTGGTGGTCTGGGTCTCACCCTCCTTGATGGCGGGACGGGCCGACTTGGCCGAGCCGAGCGGGCCGCCCACCAGCGTGCCGTCGAGGGCCGCGAAGTTGTTCGTGACCTTCCAGGAGGCGGCGGACGGGACGCCCACCTTGGCCTCGGACACGGTCACGGTCGCCGGGTCGAAGGCCGCGCCGAGCACGGCGACGTCGAGCTTGTAGGGGTTGTCGAGCAGCGGCGAGGTACGGCGCGACTCGACCTCGATCTCCCACACGCCCGGCTGCGGGTCGGCGTACGCGCGCACGTCGGGCTTGCAGCCGTTGCCGTCGAGGTAGTTGTTGTAGCAGTACGGGGTGCTGGTGTTGTCGACCGGGACACCGTACGGGTGGATGGCGATGAACCGGGTCTGGCTCTTGTCCTTCAGCCCGCCGATCGCGACCTCCAGCGACTTGGCGCCCGCGGGCACGGTCACGAAGTACGACTTCGAGCTGTTGCGCTGCACGGTGTCGGACGCGGCGTAGGTGTACTTCACCGGCGCCGAGACCACGACCGTGGTCAGGATCTGCTTGTCGACGCCCTCGGTGCGCGGGTCGTCGAGCTCCAGGATCGCGCTCTTGATGCCCGCGGACCTCGGCGCGGCCTGGACCTTGACGGTCACCGGCTGGTTCAGCGGCAGCTTCACCTCGTCGGAGCCGACGATCCGGAAGGTGCCGGCGGCGTTGTTCGCGAGGTGCAGGTCGTGCCAGATCGCCTTGGCGGAACCGGACGTACGGGTGACGGTGATGTCGTACGTCTTCTTGTCGCCGGCCTTGAGGCCGCCCTCGCGGTCGTAGAGGCCGGTGCCGAAGCCCGGCGTCTTCAGCGCGTAGTCGATCGCGGTGTCGACCGGGGCCTTGACGGTGTAGTCGTGGGCGGTGGCGCCGTCCTTGATGGCGTCCCAGGCGTCCACGATGTCGATGCTGCCCGCACCCTCCTCGTACGCCTGCACGTCCTTGATGTGGTGGGCGGTCGAGGTCAGCGCCGTGCGCAGGGTGGCCGGGGTGAGGGCGATGCCCTTCTGCTTCGCGGCCGACAGCAGCAGCGCCGAGGCGCCCGCGGCCTGTGGGGAGGCCATCGAGGTGCCCTGGAGCATCGAGTAGCCGGCCGGCAGGGTGTAGCCCGCCTCGGCGACCGGGGAGCCCGGCAGCCAGGTCTGGGTGGTGTTGATGGCGGCGCCGGGGGCGACCAGGGTCGGCGTGAAGCCGCCGTCCTCACGCGGGCCGCGCGAGGAGAACGGCAGCAGCGCGTACTTCTTGGTCACGGCCGAGCCGTAGTTGGCGGCCCAGGTCTCCTTGGAGATTCCCGCGCCGACCGAGATGACCTTGTCGGCCAGACCGGGGTCGCCGATGGTGTTCGCGCCGGGGCCGGAGTTGCCCGCGGAGATCACCAGCTGGACGCCGTAGGTGTCGATGAGGCGGGTGTAGAGCTCGGCGCGCGCGTTGTTGCCGTCGTTCAGCGCCGGGAGGCCGCCGATCGACATGTTGACGATGTCGACACCGCGGTTGACGACCAGGTCGATCATGCCCTCGGTGAGCGCCACGTTGGTGCAGCCGCCGGTCCAGGTGCAGGCACGGGACGAGACGATCTTCGCGCCCGGGGCCGCGCCGTTCATCTTCCCGCCGAACAGGCCGTTCGCGGAGGTGATGCCGGCGACGTGCGTGCCGTGCTCGGACTCGATGACGCCGATGTTGACGAAGTCGACCTTCTTGCCGACCCAGTCGCCGCCGTAGGGGTCCATCGGCACGTCCTTGCGGATCTGCACGACGAACGGCTGGCGCTCGACGACGTCGGTCGCCGGGTTGTCGGTGCCGAAGTAGCCGACCTGGTAACCGTCCTTGTACGGCTTCATCGGCGTGTCGTCGGTGAAGTCGAAGTTGTTGTTCAGGTCGACCCGGACCGTGCCGGCCGCCGCGTCGTACAGCACGCCCCACGAGTCGGTGGTGTCACCGTCGCGGTTGGCGTCACCGGCCGCGTCGCCGCCGGCGGTGTACGACTCCCTGAACGTGCTGATCTGGTAGGAGCCGGCCGGCGCCGTCCAGGTGCGGCCGCCGTAGGCGAAGGAGGCCCCGGACACGGAAGTGACCATCGGGCGCCAGGTGTTGTCGCTGTCGACGATCGGGTCGGTCGCCGTCACCCAGTCGACGATCTTGCGCTCGCCGGTGGTGGTCTTCTGCAACGCCGGGTGGCCCAGGTCCACGCCCGAGTCGAGGATGCCGATGGTGACCCCGCGGCCGTCCGCCTTCGGGTGGTCCTTCACGAAGTCGACGGCACCCGTCTCGAAGGACGGGTTGTAGGGGTTCTCGGCGGGGGTGTTCTTGCCGGGAGCCGAGTAAGTGCCCTTGGAAGAGGTCGACTTCGCGCCCTGGACGGTGTCCGCGCTGGGCGTCGGGTCGTCGAGCTTGATCTCCTGTCGCAGGTCGATGGCCTGCACGGAGGACAGCTTCGCGGCGGCGGCGATGGCCGCGTCCGCCTGGCCCGTCGGGACGGTGGCGCGGACGTAGCCGAGCTTGTCGTAAGTCCGGCCGACGGAACCGCCCTTGACGGCGTCCAGCTTCTCGGCGACCTGCTCGGTCGCGCCGGGCGCGGTGGCGACCATCATCGTGACGGTCTTGTCGCCGTGCGCCTTGGCCGCGGCGAGCCGGTCGGCGTCGTCGGAACCGAGCTTCTCGTCAGCGGACTTGACGCCCGGGTCCGCGGTGGCGGGTGCCTGGCCGGCGGAGAAGGCCATGGGTATCGGACCCGCCGCGGACAGCGCGGCCACCAGACCGGCGGCCACGGCGATACGGACCACGCGTCTCGCGCCGGATATGGGTTCACGCTGAGGGGTGAGAGTCATCGGCATCCCTTGCAGGTAAAGGAACGAGCGTGTTGCGACCGGACCGATCGGCCCTGGTCGCGATCGTCCGGACTACGACCCCGGACGGTCGCTCAGCTTTACCCAACGGACATGTCTTTGGGGAGGGTTGACCGAAACAAGATGGATGTATGGGGAAAACCCCCGATGGATTTTACGGACACAGGCGGTCATCCTGTGACATTCCTGTGAGTGGTTTTATGGAAGTCCGTGCACGAAGTGTCCACTTGGGTGAGCGGGTGATCACGCTTCGGGTTAACCTCGCGGGGTGCGCCAGAAGTTGAGGGTGGCGGCCTATGCCGTCTGCGTCCGCGAGGGGCAGGTCCTGCTCGCCCGGTCGTCCGCGTCCGACGGTACCCCCGAGTGGGTGCTGCCCGGCGGCGGCATGGAGCACGGCGAGGACCCGTACGACACCGTCCGGCGGGAGCTGGCGGAGGAGACGGGCTACCGCATCGAGGTCACCGGCCTGCTCGGGGTGGACTCCGTCCGGCACGCCGTCCCGCGCGCGGGACTGCGTCGGGCCACCGACCACCACGGCGTACGGCTCGTCTACGAGGGCCGCGTGGTCGGCGGCGAACTGCGCAACGAGATCGGCGGATCCACCGACCTGGCCGCCTGGCAGGACCTGACGGCCGTGCCCGGCCTGCCCCGGGTGCCGCTGATCGACGTGGCGCTGACGCTGTGGCGCGGCCGCCCGGCCGCGGGCCACCTGGAGCTCGCGGCGGAGTAGGCCCGCCTCCCGGGCGCGCGGACGCCCTCCCCGGGCGGCCGTGCCCGCCGGGGAGTTGTCGTACTACCCCGAAAAATGAACGCGCAGTGACCGCGTGCGGGCCGTTCGACGAGCGGTCGCGGACCTCCCGGGTAGTCCGTGATCCACGTACGGCGATGGGCGTCGCACGTTGCGGCCTCGTTCACGCCCAGGTCACCCCCGGTGCCAAGCATCCGGTACGAGCGGGCGGTTCGCCATGGGCGGGCGCCCGCGACCACCGCCGACGCGTTCGCACCCTGGGGAGATCGCGCCATGTCGCGCATACGCTCTGTGACCACGTCCCTGCCGGGAGTCGACCGGCGCTCCGTCCTCGCCGCCACCGCGGCCGTGTCCCTCGCGGCGGGCATCGGCTACGCCCTGCGGCCCACCGACAGCCAGGCCGCGCCCGCGACCGTCCCCCAGGCCGCGCCCGCCGCCGACGCCCCCGTCGCCTC
>NZ_VJZD01000232.1 GCF_009377175.1 Streptomyces adustus | reverse complement strand
CGCCCCGGCTCCGGCCACCTCGTCCGCGGCGCCCGCCGCGCCTGCGCAGGGCGGCGCGGGCAATTCGGCGCTCCAGGTGGTCGACTCCACCGCCAGGGACGCTGGCCTCAACGGGACCGGCGGCACGGTGATCGGCGCGGCGGTCCAGGAGACGCCGCCCAAGTGGGTCCAGCTGTCCGCGGTGACCTCGCCGGACCTGGCCGCGCCCCACCTGATCAACATCAATCAGGCGGCGCTCTACCGCTTCGACGGCGACAGCGCCGGCTCGGGCGAGTCGAACTGCAACGACGCCTGCGCCACGAAGTGGCCCCCGGTCATCATCAAGGACGGCGGCAACGTCTATCTGGCGGGCGTGAACCCGAAGGACGTCGCAGCCATCCGCCGGGCCGACGGCAAGGTCCAGGTCACCGTGGGCGGCTGGCCCGTCTACCGCTTCTCCGGCGACGCCGGGGCCGGCGACCTGAACGGCCAGGGCCTCGACGGCAAGTGGTTCGCGGTCGGCCCCAAGGGGCAGAAGGCGGTGCGCTGACCCAGGCCGCCCCGTGGACTGTGGTTCTTACCCGGCGCACCGCCGTGGATCGCGGTGCGACGGTGAGCCATGCCAGCAGTACTCGGTCGAGTGATTCCCTCGACAATTCGATGTTCTGCGAGATGCCTCGCCCCGGGAAAAGCCTGCCGCGTTACTCACCAGGCGCTGTGGGAAAGGCCTACCACGACGGCTCGACGCCGTAGTCCCGCGGTCCTGGACGCTGCCTGTGCGTCACTTCTTGCTGCCCAAACGAACCTGATCGGCCTGGTCGCTTCATTTGTCCGTGCCGACAACTGATAGAAACCCGACCATCACTCAGAAATTCCTTCCGCGTACGGCGTCCGAGACGGACCGTTCCGCCACGGCAGCCGATTTCGAGCAGATCCAGGACACCATGGCGGCCCGAATGCCGATGCTGCCCTTGTGGCAGGCGAAGCAGTACGCGGTCATCCGCAGCGACGTGAGCGGCTATGTGTACTGTCTCGATGCTTCGACCGTCTTCCGGTTCCGGGAACTCGTCAAATCCTGATCGGACATGAGGCTGATAGGGGCGGCGAGCGCGTGGACGGCACCGCGATGCTGACAGTGACGCGCACCGGTGAGCATGTACACCTGGTGCATTCAGGGAGCCGGCCGCCGGACCGGCTCAGGCGGCTTGCCAGCCGGCTGACCCCGGTCCGGCCGGGCGAAGCGGTCATCGCGGTGGGCACGCCGTTCCCCGACGTCGACGCCGAGGAGTTGTGTCACCTCCTGGCGCCGGCTCTGGAATCGAGCCTGGAGGCACACGTACGGCTGCTCGTGCTGCTGATGGCCGAGGGAGCGAGCGGCCGTGCGAACGAGTTCTCCGTCGCGGAGCTGATCAGTGAACAGTGGCGACTCGACGTCCTGGCGACAGCGGGCAGCGCCCTCGTGACCGAGGACGGATCCCTCTTCTCCCCCGACCTGCCCGGCGCCTCGGGAGGCTGGTGGCACTTCTCGTCAGGCGCCTCACCCCGGAGCGTGGGCAGTCACCTGCCCGTGCCGGGGTGGAGATCCGCTGTCCGGCGGATGGGCCGGCAGAACGTCGGCGGGTACGTCGTCGAGCCCGTTCCTGCCGGGCTGGCCATCCGGCGAGTGGGCCCGGCTTCGGTTGCCGCCCACACGCGACTGCTTGCCCTACCACCCGAGCATGAAAGGCCCCAGCTGGTACTCATGTCGTCCGACGTGCCCGCCGCAGCCCTGGCCGTGGTGATGGCTGCCCTGCCGACCCATGTCCGCAGCCTGATGCGGCTGGTGTCCTTGGACGGACGGCCGCTTCTGCGTACCGGCCAGGAACTGGCCGACCTGCTGGGCAGCGACGTCCGCCTGGCGGTAGGGGCACCCCCGGCCGACGGCGGCAGTTGCTGGGAGGTGGTGCCGTCAGCGGACACCGCGGCGGAACTCGGCATGACGGACGCCGAGGGTGAATTCTGGCGTCCGTTCGCGCGAACTGTTGTCTGTTCACCGGCCGGTGCGGGAGGCGAACGCGTCGTGCGCGTGACGGAGTGCCGGATGCCGCCGGTCCTGGAGGGCACGACGGATCGGACGGCGCCGGGACACACCCCCATCGGCAGGGTGGTCGTGACCGCGGCGGGCCTGTGGCTCGGTCCGGGCGGCACCTCGCCGCCGTACGCCGCCACCGTCCGGCCGCCCTGCCGCGACACGCTCGCTGTCGAACTCGGCTCCCCGGACCGTGCGTTCGACGAGGGCCTGTGGAAGGGCCTGGCGGTGTTGTTGGAACGGTTGGAGTCCGACCTGCGCCGGCGGGTCGTGGTCCATACGCACGGCGACCTCGCTGCGAAGGACCGCGCACGGCTGCACGAGCTGTGCGCGCGGCACAGGATCGGGCCCGGCCGTGATCACGACGGCGCGCGCGCTCATCAGGGCGTGCTCACCGGGCCCGACGGCGGCATGGGATCGGGGTCGGCGCCCCGAGGATGACACGCGTCCGCCGCGTGCGTGGCGCGCGTGCCGAGTTGTCCGGGAGCGACGGCAGGCCGGCGCCCGGACCCGCCCGCCCGGGAGCGCGCCTCGCAGATGGCCCGCGCGGCACGCCAGACAGCTTCGAAGTCGTGGGCGGTGAGAGGCTGCGCGGCACGCGCGTCGTCCGGCTCGAGGAGGATTTCGGTCAGGCTGCCGAATGTCGCCTCGTACGCGTCGAGTCGGCCATCCCGCCGGGCGGCTCGCCATTCCGACGAGGAGGCCGCCGTCACGGGCCTCTCCAGAGGCCCACGCAGTTCGATGTGGCGCGCGAGTCCGCCCCGGCTGTCGATCTCGAAATACAACCATGCGTCAGCCGTGGGCAGGTGCCTGCGGAACCAGTGCGTCATGGAGGCATTGTCACCGACAGAAAAGGTCGTGCTCCAGGGGCCGCCCGGAATGGACGGCAGGCGACCATTGATCATTTCGCATTCGAACCAGGCCGTACGCTGTCCGGATCTGCTCAAACGTACTTTCGAGTAACCCAGTTGTTTGGTCGATCGCGCAACGAAGACGCCTCAAAGGGCAACTCTCATTATGGGGAGTCGCCTTGTGCGTGGCGGCGGCTAAAAGCGGCTGTATGGTCCCTCGGAACGAGTAAGGATTGTCGCGTGGAACGACGGTGGGCATGTACGGGAATGCGCCTGATGCGGTAGGGCAGCTGCGCGCCGAAACGCACGGGTTCACACACGGCTTTCGCGTCGCGACAGATGCCGAGGCGACCTCGGGGGACATCGGATTCTGGCGGGTGCACCGTACTGCGGATCGTGGAAGCAGACCAGTGACTCCTCACGTGCCGTGGTAGCCCTTTCGGGCACATCTGGCGGAGACATCCGTGCTCGTCGCGGCGGCGGCGCGAGTGTGCCTGCGGGCACGCGGCCTCTCCCGTGTTCCGAGGGCGGCAAGGGCGCCTCCCCGGACAGCGAATTCCTGGCCGTCGCAGCACACTCGGCCGCCATGGGGCCCACCATCACCCGGAACTGACATGACGGAGCCGACCCTGCAAGGCGGCGGAACGGACACACACGACGAACAGCCGGAACGGCATCCGGTGCGGAAGCCGTTGCACCACCAATGACATGTGCGCCCAACACCGGCCCTCGGACTCCATGCGGCCGGCGGTTCCACGGTGAGGCACTTCTCCCGGAACCACCCCCCCCACATCATCGCGATCGTGCATCGAGACCACGTCGCGCCGATCCTGGAGGACCTGCGTTGACTCACAAGGAGAAATCCCCCACCCCGATATCGATCGTCGTCCGGGCGGCCGATCCGGTGTCCTTGCAGGGGGCCGAAGTACTCCTGCGCAGGTCGGACGGGACGGTCCTGCTGCCCGCCGACCAGGTGGGGCGCGCCGATGTCGTCCTCGTCCTGGCCAACGAGGTGACGGAGGAGACCATGTCCTGGATGGAGGAGGCGTCGACCATCTCGTCCAACCCGGAGATGCGGATCGTGCTGGTCGCCGACCGCATCAGCAGACCCCGGCTGGCCCGGGCGGTGCGGCACGGCCTGGTCAGTGTGCTGCCGCGGGCGCACACCGGCTTCCCGGAGATCGTGCAGGCCGTGCTCAGCAGCCGGGCCGGCAGCGCCCAGATGCCGGGAGAACTGCTGAGATCGCTGATCGAGGAATTGCGCACGCTGCTGCGCGATCCGACGGGGTCGATCCTCCCCGGCGGGTTCGAAGGCCGTGAGGTCGAGGTCCTCCGTCTGCTCGCGGAGGGCCTGGACACCACGGAGATCGCCGCCAAGCTCAACTACTCCGAACGCACCATCAAGAACATCATCTTCGCGGTGACCAGGCGTCTGAACCTGCGGAACCGGACCCACGCGGTGGCGTACGCGATGCGCATAGGCGCCCTGTGACGTGTCGTTCCCCGGCGTCGGGTCCATTGGCGAGTGCCGCTGCGGCGGGCCTCGGCCGCCTCCGGTTCACCGGTGACCAGGCGCAGACTCCTGCTCCTCGCCGAAGTGGGCCGAGCCCGACCTCGCCTGAGCCGGGGCGTCGTGCACGTCCTGGACCGGTGTGATGTACAGGTTGACCACGGTGAGGACAGCCGGAACCAGTACGGCGGCCAGTGGGACGAGGAGGGCGGCTCCACCTGGGCCTCCGCCCTGGTCGGCCCCCGCACCGGGGTTCACGGTCACCGCCGCGAGATCGGTGTGCCGAGCGCGGCAGAGCACGGCCCCGATCATCCGCCCAGGCCATTGTGACCGGAAGAACCCTGCTGCGGGAACGGCGACAAGGTCAACAACGATGCCCTTTGGGGAGATCCGCAAATCCGATCCCGGGAGATCGCGCCGTTGTCCAGGACGGACCCGGTCGCCCCGGAACGCGATGACGACGGCGGCGCGCGGCACGTCCTGGGCGCCGTCTGTGTCGCCCGTGCCTCCCCCGAGGCCGCACCGCTTGGCGTCGGAGCCGAAGCGCCCCCGAACGCGCCGCGCCGGTGATTCCCCTGTGGGGATCGAGGGCGCGATGATACAGACTGGCGCAGGAGTGAATATTTGCATGGATAACAGACACTGCGCCCACTCGACGGAAAGTGATGGCGGCGTCTCCGGATGACAGAAGTACCCCCTTCCCAGCAGCCGTTCGTCCCCACCGGCCCATTGGCTGCGGCCCTCCTGGACGGCGCGGGCAACGTCATCGGCTGGTCAGAAGCCGCCGAGTCCCTGCTCGGCCACCGGGCTGGCGACATCCTGGGCCGCCCCGCCGACGCGGTACTCACCCCGGCGGGCGGCGGTCCGCCCCGCCCCGAGAGCGGCGAGTGGAGCGGGATCGCACGGCTGCGGCACGCCTCCGGCCACGATCTGGAGCTGGGCGTCCGCATGTGCGCGATGTCGGATCCCGCAGGCCGCGCGCAATGGCTGATGACGGCATCCGCCCCCGACCCCGGTGACGGTGCGCTCCGGAGCGTGAACCGCTCCCTGCTGGACGGCCTGCTCTCACACTCGCCCATCGGCATGGCGGTGATGGACACGAGCCTGAGATACGTGTGGATCAACGAGGCCCTGGTGCGCACCTCTGGCGCGCCCGACCGGATCGGACGTACCGTCAGTGCCGTGTTTCCCGCCGAGCAAGTGGCCGCCGGCGAGGCGAAGATGCGACGGGTCCTGGAGACGGGCGAGCCGCTGATCGACTTCGAGTACCGCGGTCCCATCCTGTCGGACCCGACCGGCGAGCACATGTACTCCGCCTCCTTCTTCCGCATGGAGGACCGACTGGGCGAAGCCATCGGGCTGTGCTACCTCGTGATCGACGTCACCGAGCGCTGGAAGAGGCGCAGGCGAGAGCTGATGCTGAGCCGGGCGCGCGCCTGCGGCAAACAGCTCGATCTCATGCAGACCGCCCAGGAGCTGTCGGAGATCTGCGTACCGGACTTCGCAGATCTGGTGACCATCGACCTCCTGGACTCCGTCGTCCGGGGCACGGAAACCGCCGCCTGCGCCGAGGGCGCCCTCTTCCTCCAGCACGCCGGGCACAAGGCCGGTAGCGGAGTCCGCGCGACTGCCCTCGGCGGGATCGGCAGCCCCGTCGTCTACCGGTCCTCGCCCCGCGTCGCACGGAGCCTCGCCGCCGGCGCGGGCATCCTGGAATCACCCCTGGACGCCATGTCGAGCCAGTGGGCGCAAGGCGCCCCCGGGCGCTCGAAGTTGATCCACGACCACGGCTTCCACTCATCCATCACGGTCCCGCTTTCCTCGGGCGGCACGGCACTGGGCCTGGCCACGTTCATGAGAGCCACCAACGGCCAGCCCTTCAGCGACGAGGACCTCCAGGTCGCCGAGGAGTTCGCCTTCCACGCGAGCTCCGCACTGGCCGCCGCCCACCGCTTCACGCAGGAGCGCCGGATCTCCCTGTCGCTGCAACGGAGCCTGTTGCCCGGACGGCTCGGCCCAGACGAGGCCGTCGAGGTCGCCTGGCGCTACTTCCCCGCCTCCCAGGAAGCGGGCGTCGGCGGCGACTGGGTCGACGTGATCCCGCTGTCCGGGGCGCGCGTCGCCCTGGTCGTCGGTGATGTGGTGGGACATGGCGTCAGCGCGGCCGCTGCCATGGGCCGCCTGCGCGCCGCCGTCCACACACTCGCCGCCATGGACCTTCCTCCGGACGAACTCCTTGCCCATCTGGACGACTTCGTCACGAGCCTGTACCAGGAACAGCCGGCCCGCAAGGACTGCACCGAAGGCGACGTGGGCCTCCCCGGCACCATCGGCGCGACCTGCCTGTACGCCGTCTACGACCCCGTCGCCCGCACCTGCACGATCGCCCGGGCGGGCCACCCCGCACCGGTGATCATGCAGCCCGACGGCACCACCTCCACGCCCGATCTCCCCGTGAGTTCTCCGCTGGGCGTCGGAGACACCCCCTTCGAGGCCGCCGAGATCCCCTGCCCTGACGGCAGCCTCCTGGCCTTCTTCACCGACGGACTCGTCGACAACCGCGACCAGGGGATGGACGAGGGTGTCGCCCGGCTGCGCTCGGTCCTGCGGGACACGGACACCTCCCTGGAGGAACTGTGCGACGCGGCGGTCGACGCCCTGCTCTCCCGCCCCCTCGAGGACGACGCCGCCCTTCTGCTCGTCAAGCCCACATCATTCCCGTCCGCAGACGTCGCCACCTGGGACATCCCGGACGACCCGGCGGCCGTGCGTCAGGCCCGCGCACTCGCCAACCGCCAGCTGGAGGGATGGGGTCTGCACGAGCTGCAGTTCACCACGGAACTCATCGTCAGCGAACTCGTCACCAACGCCATCCGCTACGGCTCCCCACCGATCCGGCTGCGCATGATCCGCCACAGCGCGCTCACCTGCGAAGTGATCGACGCCAACAGCACCTCCCCGCGGCTGCGCCATGCCAGGACCACCGACGAGGGCGGACGCGGCCTCTTCCTCGTCGCCCAGGCGTCCCAGCGCTGGGGCTACCGGTACACCGGCTCGGGAAAGTCGATCTGGTCGGAGCAGGACCTTCCCTGAGCCCGGCTTCGGATCGGGGCAGGACCTTTCCGGAGTCCGGCTTCGGATCGGGGCAGGACCTTTCCGGAGTCCGGCTTCGGATCGGGGCCGGGCCCTCCCGCGTGCGGCGGGCCCGGCTCAGGCGACCGCCGCCAGGGTGTCCGCGAGCCGTCGCCGCGCCGCACGTGCCGCAGGGAGCGCCGCGAGAGCGACCGCACCCAGCACGGTGGCGGCCCCGAGAGCCAGCAGCAGTGCCCACGGAGGGCTCTGCGCGATGCCCGCCCCGATACCGCTCGACACGCTCTGCTGGTCGATCAGCCAGAGCGCGAGCGGCACCCCGAGGGCGGCCGCGGCGAGGAACGCCGCCAGCGCCGTACAGCCCGTGGCCGTCATCGTGACCACGGTGATCTGGCGCGGGGACAGGCCGATGGCCTTCAGCGCCAACAGGTCGCGCTCGCTCTCGCGGACCGAGCCACCGATCGCCGTGAGCAGCTCCACCAGACCGATCAGGGCCAGGACGAGAACGAGGCCGGCCACGACCCCGCGCAGCGGCGACAGCTCATCGGCCGGGTTGGCCGCGGCGTGCACGTCCAGCTCGTCGTGGGCCGCGACGGTCAGGCGTCGGGCGACGGTGTGCGGGTCCGCGCCGGGCCGCAGGCGCAGCTGGTAGAGGCCCGGGGTGATACGCGGGTCGTTCTCACGCAGGGTGTCGAGCGAGGTGGAGATGACACGGCCGGCGTTCTCGGGTTCGATGCTGCGACCCACGATGTGCAGGATCTGCGGCTGGTCGCCCACGGTCATGCGGACCCAGTCGCCGACCCGCACGTTCAGCAGGTCGAGCAGGCCCTGGCCGGCCACGGCCTCGTCACTGGCGCGGGGGGAGCGGCCCTCGGCGACGGCGTAAGGGTAGGGGGAGCGGGCGGTGCCGAGGCCGCGCAGCGCGATGGTGGCCGTCTGGCCCGGGACCAGCGCGGCCACCTCGACGCCCGGGTAGACGGCGGCGACCTGCGGATCGCGGCGCAGCAGGCCGCGCACGTCCGCATCGCCGAGTCCCTGGCGGGTGTGGACGGTCAGAGCGGCCGGGACACCGATCCTCTGCGGCTCGCTGCGGAAGCGGTCGAGGGTGGTCCACGCGCTCATGGCCACGACGATCAGCAGCAGGGGCAGCGCGAGGCGCGCCACCGTGGTCAAGGACCGTACGGGCCGCGCGACGGCCGCGTGCCAGCCGAGCACCAGGCCGGCCGGCACCCCGACGCCGATGGCGCGCCGCATCACCGCGGACAGCGGTCCCCTGGACGGGGCATGAGCGATCAACGGCCGCAGGGCCCGGCGTACGGCGGACCGCGCGCCCCGGCGCGCAACCGGGCGCGCCGCCCGCGCGGGTTGCGGGCGTGCCGGCGGCGCGGGCCGGGTGCCCGGCACGGGCGGCACCCGGCCCGCTCGCCACGCGGCCAGTCCCGTCGTCGCCGCGATGAACAGCACGGCCCCCGCCGGGATGGCGAACTGCGCCACCGTGTGGCCCGGCAGGACGCGCCAGATGCGGACGGCGTCGCCCAGGCGTCCTGGGACATGGCCGCCCGCGGTCTCGGTCACGGCCGCCGCGGTCAGCGCGCCGAAGACGGCGTAGGCGATGTGCTGGCAGAGGAAGACGCGGACGACCTGGCCGGGCGTGAATCCGATGGCCTTGAGGACCGATATGTCCCGCAGGTGGCCGCGGATGCGGGTGGCGATCGCCCCGTGCACGGCGAAGCCCGCCGCGATCAGCGCCCCCAGGCCGAACAGGCCGAGCACCTGGCCGAGGAGCCGGTTGTCGCCCTGCGCCTCGGCGCGTGCCTGCTGCCAGGTGGAGACCTCACCGATGGCACCGGCGCCCAGCAGGGTGACGGCGCGCTGGACGGCGTAGTCGGTGTCCGAGGGGTCGGTCAGCCGCAGTCCGACGACCTGGCCGGTGGGGTGCGTCACGGCGGCGGGCAGGGCCCAGACCAGGCCGGGCTGCTCGCCGGGGCGGTAGCGGTTCTCGGGGCTGTCGGCGACCCCGACGACCGTGACCTTTCCGGTGTCGCCGGGCAGCGTGAGCGTGTCACCGGGACCCGCGAGCAGGGCCCGGGCCAGGCTGCTCTCCAGGACTACTCCGTGGGGGGTGCCGGGGGTGAGCCAGCGACCGGAGGTCAGGAGAGGCCGGCCGACGCGGGGGAGTTCGGGGGTGGCCCGCAGTTCCACGGAGGCGCGGGTGCCACGGGCGGAGAGCGTCGTCGCGGAGGTCGCGTAGGGACCGGCCACCGCTTCGACCCCTTCCACGCCGGGCAACTCGCCGAGGTCGGTGGAGGAGCCGGTGTGGAGCCAGACGTGAGCCCCGTGGGCCTGGGTGAACGTGCGCTGCCAGGGGTTGGTGGCGTAGCCGAACAGCGCGGTGGCCAGCAGCAGCGACATGACGATGCCAGCGGTGGCGAGCACCAGGAAGAGTGCCTCCCCGCGGTGGGTGCGCAGATCGGAGTGTGCCCAGCGCAAGGTGGCGCGCATGAGATCCATCCCTTTCGGGGTCGTCGTACGTCCGCGGGCCGGCGCGTCAGTCGGAGAGCTTGAGGACTCCCGACGCTCCGGGCCGGCGCGAGGGCGTGCTGTCCAGCTCGGCGTCGTCGGCGATGCGCCCGTCGAAGAAACTGATCACCCGGTCCGCGGCGCTGGCGAGCCGGGCGTCGTGGGTGACCAGGACGATGGTCTGCCCCCGCTGGTGGAAGCGGGACAGCAGCCGCATCACCTCGCGGGTGCCCTTGCTGTCGAGGCTGCCGGCGGGTTCGTCGGCCAGCAGCAGCGGGGGATGGTTGACCAGGGCCCGGGCCAGCGCGACGCGCTGCTGCTCGCCGCCGGACAGCTCACCCGGCAGACTGCGCTCCTTGCCCGCGATGCCCAACTCGGCCAGCAGCTCATCCCGTTCGGCGCGAGCCCGCTTGGGGGAGGCGCCGGCGAGCAGGGCGGGGAGCTCCACATTGTCGGCGACCGACAGGTTGGAGACCAGGTTGAAGAACTGGAAGACGATCCCGATGCGCTTGCGGCGCTCGACCGCCCAGCGGGCCTCCCGCCAGGTGTCGGTGCACTCGCCGTCCAGCCACAGGGAGCCGCTGTCGGGCTGCTGCAGTCCGCCCAGCAGGTGCAGCAGGGTGGACTTCCCGGCCCCGGACGGGCCGGTGACGGCGACGAACTCGCCGTGGCGGACGCTCAGGTCGACGCCGCGGACGGCGTGTGCCGGGCCGCTCTCGCCGTAGTGCGTCCGTATCAGTTTCTCTGCGCGCAGCACGGGAGCGGGGCTGTCGCTCACTCCAGCTCCTCCAGCTCTTCCTGGCATCGCTCCAGCCAGTCGAGGTCCGCCTGGAGGTGCAGCATCGCGCCCTCGATCAGGAGGTGGGCGATGCGGTTGTCACGGTCTTCGACGGTGGCCAGCTTGGACAGGTTGCGCATGGAGTTGAGGTACTGGCGCCGTTGTTTGTTGATGAGGGCGATCCGGTCGGCGAGGCCGGTCCCGGGGGCCAGCGCCAGCTTCATGAAGAAGTCGTCCCGCACCCTCGGCTCGTCCTCGGGCCGTTCGAACCACGCACGCAGCTCTTCCTGCCCGGACTCGGTGAGGCGGTAGACCTTCTTGTTGGGCCGGCTGGACTGTTCGATGTCCTCGCCCTCGATGAGTCCCTGCTTCTCGAGGCGTCCGAGGGTCACGTAGATCTGGCCGACGTTCGGCTGAGGGTACGCGGAGCCCAGCAGTTGCTCAAGGCCCTGCTTCAGTTCGTAGCCGTGGGCAGGACCGCGGGCCAAAAGGGCAAGGAGGTGCAGACGCACTACCGCCGTCCTCCTGTCCTCGTAGAGTTTCTCCGGCCCCTAGTATCGCCCATACCTAACGGGTATACATGGCCTTCGGTCGTGGCGATGGCGCAGGCCGGTACGTGTCCAGGGAGGAACCTATGCGGTGGATCAACTCCGCGGGTAGGTGCCTCCTCGTTCTCGGCGTGGTGCTGACCGGATGCGTCTCCTCGAACGAGGGGGGCAGGGACGGCGGCGGGGGCGGCCGCGGGCCGCTGACGCTGGCCACGGCAGGTGACCTCACCGGCTATCTGGGCACGGTGCTCGACGGCTGGAATCGCGGGCATCCCGGCGAGCGGGTCACGCTCGTCGAGCTGCCGGACTCCGCCGACGAGACGCACGCGCAGATGGTGACCGATCTGCGTGGTGGCGACCGGAGCCGGTTCGACGTCCTGAACATCGACGTCAACTGGACCTCGGAGTTCGCGGCCGCGGGATGGATACGCCCGCTGGCCGAGGACCGCTTCCCGCTCAAGTCGTTCCTGAAGCCGGTCGTGGAGACGGGCAAGTACGACGGGCGGCTCTACGCAGTCCCCTACGTCACCAACGCCGGACTGCTGCTGTACCGCAAGGACATCCTCGCCAAGGAGGGTGTGCCGCCGCCGACGACCTGGGTGGAGCTGGAGCACGACGCGAAGACCATCGCGCCGAAGTACGGACTCGACGGCTATGCGGGCCAGTTCCTGCCCTACGAGGGCCTGACCGTGAACGCCGCCGAGGCGGTGTACTCGGCCGGTGGCACCATCCTCGGCGACGAGGGCGACCGGGTCACCGTGAACTCCGTCGCGGCCCGGGAGGGCATCGACTTCCTCGCACGCGGCGTACGCGAGGGCTGGATACCCCAAGCGGCCCTCTCCTACAAGGAGGAGGAGTCCAAGCAGGCGTTCCAGGACGGCCGGCTGCTCTTCCTGCGCAACTGGCCCTACGCGTACGCCGGCGCGTCGGCGCCGGGTTCTCCCGTCGCCGGGAAGGTCGGCGCGGTACGGCTGCCGGGTCCCGACGGGCCGGGGACCAGTGTGCTCGGCGGCTCCGATCTCGCGGTCAACACCCATGCCCGGCACCCGGATTCCGCCGCCCGGCTGATCGCGTACCTGACCAGTGAGAAGGTCCAGCGTCAGGTGCTCACGCTCGGCGCCCTGCCACCGGTGCGCGCCGCGCTCTACACGGACCCGGACCTGGTCGAGAGGTTCCCGTATCTGCCCACCCTGCGCGCGAGCGTGCTCAGTGCCGCTCTGCGCCCCAAGAGCCCGCGCTACGACCAGGTCAGCCTGGTGGTGCAGGCGGTGGTGCACGACGCGATGACCGGACACGAGTCGTCCGACGCGGCTGTCCGGCGGCTGGCGAGGGAACTCGCCGCCATTCCCGGGCGCTGAAACCCACTCTCCTAGTTACTTGTTAAGTAACGTCAAGGTCTCAACTCGCCCCTCTGTGGTGTGATTTATGCGCATTAAACGGACTGCTGTTTCGTAGCCTGTGCACTTTTCATTGACACGCTCCAGACACGTCTACTTAACATGCATGCATAACCACTGAGCACATAGAGACAGGCACTGGGTTGAACATGCACCGCTGGTGGCGCGACGCAGTCATCTATCAGGTGTACGTCCGCAGCTTCCTCGACAGCACCGGAGACGGCATCGGCGACCTCGCCGGAGTCCGGGCCGGCCTGCCGTACCTGAAGAAGCTCGGCGTCGACGGGATCTGGCTGAGCCCCTTCTACCCCTCGCCGCAGCACGACCACGGCTACGACGTGGCCGACTACTGCGACGTCGACCCGACCTTCGGCGACCTCGCCGAGTTCGACCGGCTGATGGCCGCCGCCGGACGGCTCGGCATCCGGGTCCTTCTCGACATCGTCCCCAACCACTGCTCCTCCGAGCACCCGTGGTTCCAGCAGGCCCTCGCCGCACCACCCGGCAGCCCCGCCCGCGCCCGCTTCCACTTCGCCGACGGCCGCGGCCCGGACGGAGAGCAGCCGCCCAACAACTGGCACGCCATGTTCGGCGGCCCGGCCTGGACCCGCATCACCGAGGCGGACGGCCGCCCTGGCCAGTGGTACCTGCACATGTTCACGCCGCAGCAGCCCGACTGGAACTGGCGCAACCCCGAGATCGGCGCCGAGTTCGACCGCGTGCTGCGCTTCTGGCTCGACCGCAGCGTCGACGGCTTCCGCATCGACGTCGCCGCCGGACTCTTCAAGCACCCCGAACTCCCCGACTCCGACGACCCCGAGGCCGACGCCCGCACCCGCGACTCGGTCAACCCCCTCGCCTGGAACCAGCCCGAGGTCCACGAGGTCTGGCGCCACTGGCGAGCGGTCTGCGAGGAGTACACCGCCCGCGACGGCTCCGAACGCCTCCTGGTCGGCGAGGTGTCCGTCCCCACCGGCCGCGAACACGCGCAGTACGTCCGGCCCGACGAACTGCACCAGGCGTTCTTCTTCGACCTGCTCAGCGCGCCATGGAACGAGGATGCCTTCCGCAAGGTCATCTCCGAGGCCATGCAGGACATCGCCGGCACCGGGTCCACGGTCACCTGGGTCCTCAACAACCACGACCAGGTCCGCACCGTCACCCGCTACGGCGAACCCACACCGGAAGGCAGCGGCCTGGGCCCCGCCCGTGCCCGCGCCGCCGCCCTGCTCATGCTCGCGCTGCCCGGAGCCGCCTACATCTACCAGGGCGAGGAGCTCGGCCTGCCCGAGGTCATCGACCTGCCCGACGACGTGCTCACCGACCCGATCTTCCGCCGCACCGGCAGCCGGGACCGGGTCCGCGACGGCTGCCGGGTCCCGCTGCCCTGGTCCGGCCAGGCATCCCCGTTCGGCTTCACCTCCGGAACCGAGAGCGCCCGGCCCTGGCTGCCCCAGCCCGACTACTTCGCCGAGTACGCCACAGACCGCGCCCTCGCCGACACCAGCTCCTTCTGGCACCTCTACCGCGACGGCCTCCAACTGCGCTCCAACCTTCCGAAGCTGGGCGAGGGAACGCTGCGCTGGCTGGACACCCAGCCCGGCGTCCTCGCCTTCGTCCGCGGCGACGGCCTCGTCTGCGCCGTCAACTTCACCACCACACCCGTGCCCGCC
>NZ_VJZD01000231.1 GCF_009377175.1 Streptomyces adustus | reverse complement strand
GCCGCAGACCCCTCGCACCGGCCCTACGGCCCTCGTCCCGGGGAGCCGGCCGGTCGTCCGCGAGCCATCCACTGTTCGATTACCTGGGGGGTTACGGCCATCCTCCACAGATTGGGCGACTTTTTCCCGTCCACATCCTGGGGACTGGGAAGTTGTCCAGACGGTTTCCACAGGCAGCCCTGTTGAAGGACCATCAGACCAGGTCAGGTGGTTGTGGATTCGTGGACGAAGGATCTCCACAGACTGTGGACAACGCGTCGGTCCACAAGCTGTGCACGAAGTTGTCCACCGACAACCCACAGGCAGGGGCTGCTTGTCCCCAGTGATCCCCGGCTTCTCCACAAGGCTGTCCACTGTTCGGCAACCCGTCGCCCCTGCTCACTGCGTCGAGTGAAAGGCGTCACACGAAGGTGCCGGGTTGGGCTGTGGGAAAGGCGGGTAAAGCTGGGGACGACGCTGGGGAGAAGTGGCCCCCGGCTGTGCACGGTGTGTGCAGAACTTTCTGTTCTCCACAGAAACCCCGAGTTGTCCACGGCCTCTACCCACAGGGCCGGTGGACAAAAAATCGCCTCTGAGCTGCGAAAACGGGGTTATCCACGGTATCCACAGCCCCTACTACTACTCCCGACTAGAGAGAGCGAGAAATCCGTTTCGAAGGGGGTCCTGTGCACAACTCGCTGCTCGGTGCCCGGCTGCCCCTCGTCACGACTTGACCCCGATAGGCACCTACTGTCAGTGCCGTGCGTCAGACTGTTCCCCGGTGTCCTTCCCGCCACGGGGATCGACGACACCGAGACAGACGACGAAGGCCAGGCAGAGCGAGAAGCGCCGGCAACAGCAGGAGGCGGCAACGGTGAAGATCCGGGTGGAACGCGACGTACTCGCGGAGGCAGTGGCCTGGGCGGCGCGCAGCCTCCCGGCCCGTCCGCCGGCGCCGGTCCTCGCCGGCCTCCTGCTGAAGGCCGAGGAAGGCCAGCTGAGCCTCTCCGGCTTCGACTACGAGGTCTCCGCACGCGTGTCGGTGGAGGCCGAGGTCGAGGAGGAGGGCACGGTCCTCGTCTCCGGCCGGCTGCTGGCCGACATCTGCCGCGCCCTCCCCAACCGCCCGGTGGAGATCTCCACAGACGGTGTACGGGCGACGGTGGTCTGCGGCTCCTCCCGGTTCACACTCCACACCCTGCCTGTGGAGGAGTACCCGGCACTTCCCCAGATGCCGAACGCGACGGGCACCGTCCCCGGCGAGGTCTTCGCCTCCGCCGTGCAGCAGGTCGCCATCGCGGCCGGCCGTGACGACACGCTGCCCGTCCTGACCGGTGTGCGCATCGAGATCGAGGGCGACACCGTCACGCTGGCCTCCACCGACCGCTACCGCTTCGCGGTCCGCGAGTTCCTGTGGAAGCCGGAGAACCCCGACGCGTCCGCGGTGGCCCTGGTGCCCGCCAAGACGCTCCTGGACACCGCCAAGGCCCTCACGAGCGGCGACAGCGTCATCCTGGCGCTGTCCGGCTCGGGCGCGGGCGAGGGTCTGATCGGTTTCGAGGGCGCGGGCCGCCGTACGACCACCCGGCTCCTGGAGGGCGACCTCCCGAAGTACCGCACGCTGTTCCCGACGGAGTTCAACAGCGTGGCCGTGATCGAGACCGCCCCCTTCGTGGAGGCCGTCAAGCGCGTCGCCCTGGTGGCCGAGCGCAACACCCCGGTGCGGCTGAGCTTCGAGCAGGGCGTGCTCATCCTGGAGGCCGGCTCCAGCGACGACGCACAGGCTGTGGAAAGGGTCGACGCCCAGCTCGAGGGCGACGACATCTCCATCGCCTTCAACCCGACGTTCCTGCTGGACGGCCTGAGCGCGATCGACTCCCCGGTGGCGCAGCTGTCCTTCACGACGTCCACCAAGCCCGCGCTGCTCAGCGGCAAGCCGTCGGTGGACGCCGAGGCGGACGACGCCTACAAGTACCTGATCATGCCGGTGCGGCTGAGCGGCTGACGGTTGTCCACAGCGTCCGCGGGCCCGGTGGACAAGCCGGCCCCGCGGACGAAGCCGCAGGTGAGGGCGTACGTATGAGCGCGTATGCCCACAGGTGTGCGTGAGCGTCCGGGTTTAGGCTCGGACACAGGTACGAAAGTGCCCTCGCCACACAGCAACCTAAGGAACAACTGATGGAGCTCGGTCTCGTCGGCCTCGGCAAGATGGGCGGCAACATGCGCGAGCGGATCCGCCGCGCAGGTCACACCGTCATCGGATACGACCGCAACCAGGACCTCGCCGACGTCCACAGCCTGGAAGAACTTGTGGGCAAGCTCAGCGGCCCGCGGGTGGTCTGGGTGATGGTCCCGGCCGGTTCCGCCACCCAGGCCACCATCGACGAGCTGGGCGAGCTGCTGGAGCCCGGCGACGTCGTCGTGGACGGCGGGAACTCCCGCTGGACCGACGACGAGCAGCACGCGCGGGAGCTGGCGGCCAAGGGCATCGGCTTCGTCGACTGCGGCGTCTCCGGCGGCGTCTGGGGCCTGGAGAACGGCTACGCGCTGATGTACGGCGGTGACGTCGAGGACGTCGCCAAGGTGCAGCCCGTCTTCGACGCCCTCAAGCCCGAGGGTTCGTTCGGCGCGGTGCACGCGGGCAAGGTCGGCGCGGGCCACTTCGCGAAGATGGTCCACAACGGCATCGAGTACGCCATGATGCAGGCTTACGCCGAGGGCTGGGAGCTGCTGGAGAAGGTCGACTCCGTCACGGACGTGCGCGAGGTCTTCCGCTCCTGGCAGGAGGGCACGGTCATCCGTTCCTGGCTGCTCGACCTCGCGGTGAACGCCCTCGACGAGGACGAGCACCTGGACGCGCTGAAGGGTTATGCACAGGACTCCGGCGAGGGCCGCTGGACTGTGGAAGCCGCCATCGACAACGCCGTGCCGCTGCCCGCGATCACGGCGTCGCTGTTCGCCCGGTTCGCCTCCCGCCAGGAGGACTCGCCGCAGATGAAGATGATCGCCGCACTGCGCAACCAGTTCGGCGGCCACGCGGTCGAGAAGAAGTAATCCGCTACCCGAAGGATCTGGGGGAGGTCGGTTCACGACCATGCACGTCACGCATCTGTCGCTGGCCGACTTCCGCTCGTACGCCCGGGCCGAGGTTCCGCTCGACCCGGGCGTCACCGCCTTCGTCGGTCCCAACGGCCAGGGCAAGACGAACCTCGTCGAGGCCGTCGGCTATCTGGCCACCCTGGGCAGCCACCGGGTCTCCTCCGACGCGCCCCTGGTCCGGATGGGCGCCGACCGCGCGATCGTCCGCGCCCAGGTCAGGCAGGGCGAACGGCAGCAACTGGTCGAGCTGGAGCTCAACCCGGGCAAGGCCAACCGCGCCCGCATCAACAGGTCGTCGCAGGTCAGACCCCGTGACGTGCTGGGCATCGTACGGACGGTGCTGTTCGCTCCCGAGGACCTCGCGCTGGTCAAGGGCGACCCCGGGGAGCGGCGCCGCTTCCTCGACGAGCTGATCACCGCGCGCTCCCCGCGGATGGCCGGCGTGCGCGCCGACTACGAGCGGGTCCTCAAGCAGCGCAACACCCTCCTGAAGTCGGCCGCGCTGGCCCGCCGCCACGGCGGCCGTTCCATGGACATGTCCACGCTCGACGTATGGGACCAGCACCTCGCGAGCACGGGCGCGGAGCTGCTCGCCCGGCGTCTCGACCTGGTCGCCGCGCTCCAGCCGCTCGCC
Source organism: Streptomyces adustus (assembly GCF_009377175.1). Classification (GTDB taxonomy): domain Bacteria; phylum Actinomycetota; class Actinomycetes; order Streptomycetales; family Streptomycetaceae; genus Streptomyces; species Streptomyces adustus. Next base: position 11,102 of record NZ_VJZD01000231.1, on the reverse strand, counting down.
GACAAGGCGTACGAGCAGCTGGCACCCGGCGGCGGGCCGGTCGCCCTGGAGTACCGGCCGTCCGCGGCCGGGATCACCGGCCACACCCGTGAGGAGCTCCGCGACCAGCTGATGGCCGCCCTGGCCGAGGCCCGCAAGCAGGAGATCGAGCGAGGCGTCACCCTGGTGGGACCGCAGCGCGACGATCTGCTGCTCAAACTCGGGCAGCTCCCTGCCAAGGGCTACGCCTCGCACGGCGAGTCCTGGTCCTACGCGCTGGCGCTGCGGCTGGCCTCGTACGAGCTGCTGCGGGCCGAGGGGAACGAGCCCGTGCTGATCCTCGACGACGTCTTCGCCGAGCTCGACGCCCGTCGCCGCGAGCGGCTGGCCGAGCTGGTCGCCACCGGTGAGCAGGTCCTGGTGACGGCCGCGGTCGACGACGACGTCCCCCATGTGCTGGCGGGCGCGCGGTACGCCGTGGCCGACGGGACGGTCGAGCGGCTGTGAGCGGCCAGGAACCGGCCCGGGAGAAGGACCCGGGGCAGATACCGGGAAAGACACCCGAGCCCTCGGGTGTCGACCTCGCGCGGGTGGCGTTGCGGGCGGCCCGCGAGCAGGCACGCGCGCGCGGGGACGCGGTGCAGCAGAAGAAGCAGGCCCGCCGGGGTGGCGGTCTGCGTTCCGGGGCACGCGCCGACGGCCGTGACCCGATGGCGCTCGGCTCCGCGATCAGCCGGCTGCTCAACGAGCGCGGCTGGGAGACGCCCGCCGCGGTGGGCGGGGTGATGGGCCGCTGGCCCGAGATCGTCGGCGCGGACGTGGCCAAGCACTGCGTTCCGGAGAAGTACGACGAGGACGAGCGGGTGCTGGTCGTGCGCTGCGACTCCACGGCCTGGGCGACGAACCTCCGACTGCTCGCCCCGACGCTGGTGGCCCGGCTGAACGAGGACCTCGGGCACGGCGCCGTGAAGCTGATCAAGGTGTACGGGCCCAGCGCCCCCGTCCGCCGGTACGGCCCGCTGCGCGCGCCGGGCAGCACCGGCCCCGGTGACACCTACGGGTGATCGCGGGCCGGCCCGTGCCCGGTGGGACGGGCCGCCGCAGGCCCGCCGCCGACCCGCCGGAGGACCTCCGCGGGGTCGCCCGAGAGCCGATTCCGGGCTGGCCGGGCATCACGCGAGAGTGACTTACCTCACGTGGTGGGGGTACACGATGCATTCGTCGTACGACCGCACGCGGTTGCGAATTCCGATCTGACCCCTGAGTAGCAAAGGGTTGACACCTCAAAGCGCTGAGTGCCGCTGTGAGCCTCTTGGAGCCCCCATCCGCATATCGGGACCCGGAAGAGCCCGGTTCAGGGCGGCACATGCGGACTCAGGTACCGGCAAACCCCCATCACTGTCAGCGCAACCGGTAGACTGGAAGCAGATCCCGCCCCAAACGTGGGGACCGCCCGGGAGAAGCTGAGCAACGCTGATCAAGGCTTACCAACGCAACATGCCGCAGCCGCTCCGGCAACCTGCCGACGAGCCTGGCTCGTGCTGTGCCAGAAAGGGCGCTTCGTGGCCGATTCCGGCAACACCGACGAGAACATCCCGTCCACCGACGAAGGCGCGAACGACGTGGCCACCCCCTCGGGCGGCGAGGTAACCGCCTCGTACGACGCCAGCGCCATCACCGTCCTCGAGGGTCTGGACGCGGTCCGCAAGCGACCCGGTATGTACATCGGCTCGACCGGCGAGCGCGGTCTGCACCACCTCGTGTACGAGGTCGTCGACAACTCCGTCGACGAGGCGCTGGCCGGACACGCGGACACGATCGACGTGACGATCCTCGCCGACGGCGGTGTCCGCGTGATCGACAACGGCCGTGGCATCCCGGTGGGCATCGTCGCCTCCGAGGGCAAGCCGGCCCTGGAGGTCGTGCTGACCGTGCTGCACGCGGGCGGCAAGTTCGGCGGCGGCGGCTACGCGGTCTCCGGCGGTCTGCACGGCGTGGGCGTCTCGGTGGTGAACGCCCTGTCCAGCAAGGTCTCCGTCGAGGTCAGGACGGACGGCCACCGCTGGACGCAGGACTACAAGATGGGCGTCCCCACGGCGCCGCTGGCCAAGCACGAGGCCATCGAGGAGACCGGCACCTCGGTCACCTTCTGGGCCGACGCGGACATCTTCGAAACCACCGAGTACTCCTTCGAGACGCTCTCGCGGCGCTTCCAGGAGATGGCGTTCCTCAACAAGGGCCTGACGATCAAGCTCACCGACGAGCGCGAGTCGGCCAAGGCCACGGCCGGGGCGGACGAGGCGGGTGCGGACGAGAAGAGCGAGGTCAAGACCGTCACGTACCACTACGAGGGCGGCATCGTCGACTTCGTGAAGTACCTCAACTCCCGCAAGGGCGAGCCGGTGCACCCGTCGGTCATCGACCTGGAGGCCGAGGACAGGGACAAGAGCCTGTCCCTCGAGGTCGCGATGCAGTGGAACAGCGGTTACAGCGAGGGCGTGTACTCCTTCGCCAACATCATCCACACGCACGAGGGCGGTACGCACGAAGAGGGCTTCCGCGCGGCGCTCACCAACCTGATCAACAAGTACGCGCGCGACAAGAAGCTGCTGCGCGACAAGGACGACAACCTCACGGGCGACGACATCCGCGAGGGTCTGACGGCGATCATCTCGGTGAAGCTCAGCGAGCCGCAGTTCGAGGGCCAGACCAAGACCAAGCTGGGCAACACCGAGGCCAAGACCTTCGTCCAGAAGGCGGTCTACGAGCACCTCGCCGACTGGCTGGACCGCAACCCGGTGGAGGCCGCGGACATCGTCCGCAAGGGCATCCAGGCGGCCACCGCGCGCGTGGCGGCCCGCAAGGCGCGCGACCTCACCCGTCGCAAGGGCCTGCTGGAGTCGGCGTCGCTGCCGGGCAAGCTCTCCGACTGCCAGTCGAACGACCCCACCAAGTGCGAGATCTTCATCGTCGAGGGCGACTCCGCCGGCGGTTCGGCCAAGTCCGGCCGCAACCCGCAGTACCAGGCGATCCTCCCGATCCGCGGCAAGATCCTCAACGTGGAGAAGGCCAGGATCGACAAGATCCTCCAGAACCAGGAGATCCAGGCGCTGATCTCCGCCTTCGGCACCGGTGTGCACGAGGACTTCGACATCTCCAAGCTCCGCTATCACAAGATCATCCTGATGGCGGACGCCGACGTCGACGGCCAGCACATCAACACCCTGCTGCTGACCTTCCTGTTCCGCTTCATGCGGCCGCTGGTCGAGGCGGGCCATGTGTTCCTCTCCCGTCCCCCGCTCTACAAGATCAAGTGGGGCCGGGACGACGCGGAGTACGCGTACTCGGACCGGGAGCGCGACGCGCTGATCGAGCTCGGCCGGCAGCGCGGCAAGCGGGTCCGGGAGGACTCGATCCAGCGCTTCAAGGGTCTCGGCGAGATGAACGCCGAGGAGCTGCGCATCACCACGATGGACCAGGAGCACCGCGTCCTCGGCCAGGTCACCCTGGACGACGCGGCCCAGGCCGACGACCTGTTCTCGGTCCTGATGGGCGAGGACGTCGAGGCCCGGCGCCAGTTCATCCAGCGCAACGCCAAGGACGTCCGCTTCCTCGACATCTGAGTCGGTCTCAGCTGACCGCATCAGGAAGGATCCTCACCAGCAATGACCGACGAGAACACACCTGCCGTGCCTGAAGAGGGCGGCGAGATCGTCCTTCGTGTCGAGCCCGTCGGGCTCGAGACGGAGATGCAGCGTTCCTACCTCGACTACGCGATGTCCGTCATCGTCTCGCGTGCGCTGCCCGACGTCCGGGACGGCCTCAAGCCCGTCCACCGACGCGTGCTGTACGCCATGTACGACGGCGGCTACCGCCCCGAGCGCGGCTTCTACAAGTGCGCCCGCGTCGTCGGCGACGTCATGGGCAACTACCACCCGCACGGCGACTCCTCGATCTACGACGCGCTGGTCCGCCTCGCGCAGCCGTGGTCGATGCGGATGCCGCTGGTGGACTCCAACGGCAACTTCGGCTCCCCGGGCAACGACCCCGCGGCGGCGATGCGGTACACCGAGTGCAAGCTCGCGCCGCTGTCGATGGAGATGGTCCGTGACATCGACGAGGAGACCGTCGACTTCACGGACAACTACGACGGCCGCTCCCAGGAGCCGACCGTCCTGCCCGCCCGCTTCCCGAACCTGCTGATCAACGGTTCGGCGGGCATCGCGGTCGGCATGGCCACCAACATCCCGCCGCACAACCTGCGCGAGGTCGCGGCCGGCGCCCAGTGGTGCCTGGAGAACCCCGACGCCTCGCACGAGGAGCTGCTGGACGCCCTCATCGAGCGCATCAAGGGCCCCGACTTCCCGACCGGCGCCCTCGTGGTGGGCCGCAAGGGCATCGAGGAGGCCTACCGCACGGGCCGCGGCTCGATCACCATGCGCGCGGTCGTCGAGGTCGAGGAGATCCAGAACCGCCAGTGCCTGGTGGTCACCGAGCTCCCGTACCAGACCAACCCGGACAACCTCGCGCAGAAGATCGCCGACCTGGTGAAGGACGGCAAGATCGGCGGCATTGCCGACGTGCGCGACGAGACCTCGTCCCGTACCGGTCAGCGACTGGTCATCGTCCTGAAGCGGGACGCGGTCGCCAAGGTCGTGCTGAACAACCTCTACAAGCACACCGACCTTCAGTCGAACTTCGGCGCCAACATGCTGGCGCTCGTCGACGGCGTGCCGCGCACGCTCTCCCTGGACGCGTTCATCCGCCACTGGGTGACGCACCAGATCGAGGTCATCGTCCGCCGTACGCGCTTCCGGCTGCGCAAGGCCGAGGAGCGGGCGCACATCCTGCGCGGCCTGCTGAAGGCCCTGGACGCCATCGACGAGGTCATCGCGCTGATCCGGCGCAGCGACACCGTCGAGATCGCGCGCGGGGGCCTGATGGAGCTCCTGGAGATCGACGAGATCCAGGCCAACGCCATCCTCGAGATGCAGCTGCGCCGGCTGGCCGCCCTGGAGCGTCAGAAGATCGTCCAGGAGCACGACGAGCTCCAGGCGAAGATCACCGAGTACAACGCGATCCTGGCCTCTCCGGAGCGCCAGCGGGCCATCGTCAGCGAGGAGCTGGGCGCGATCGTCGAGAAGTTCGGCGACGACCGCAAGACCATGCTGGTGCCCTACGACGGCGACATGTCCATCGAGGACCTCATCGCCGAGGAGGACATCGTCGTCACCGTCACCCGCGGTGGCTATGTCAAGCGCACCAAGGCGGACGACTACCGGGCGCAGAAGCGTGGCGGCAAGGGCGTGCGCGGCGCGAAGCTCAAGGAAGACGACATCGTCGACCACTTCTTCGTGTCGACGACGCACCACTGGCTGCTGTTCTTCACCAACAAGGGCCGCGTCTACCGTGCGAAGGCGTACGAGCTGCCCGACGCGGGCCGGGACGCGCGAGGCCAGCACGTGGCGAACCTGCTGGCCTTCCAGCCGGACGAGGCGATCGCCGAGATCCTCGCGATCCGTGACTACGAGGCGGTGCCGTACCTGGTGCTGGCCACGAAGGCCGGTCTGGTCAAGAAGACGCCGCTGAAGGATTACGATTCGCCGCGCTCCGGTGGTGTCATCGCCATCAACCTGCGAGAGCGGGAGGACGGATCCGACGACGAACTGATCGGAGCCGAACTCGTCTCGGCCGACGATGATCTCCTGCTGATCAGTAAGAAGGCTCAGTCGATCAGGTTCACCGCCTCGGACGACACTCTGCGGCCCATGGGCCGTGCCACCTCGGGCGTCAAGGGCATGAGTTTCCGTGAGGGCGACGAGCTGCTCTCGATGAATGTTGTTCGACCGGGTACGTTCGTGTTCACTGCCACCGACGGCGGATACGCGAAGCGGACCGCTGTCGACGAGTACCGCGTCCAGGGTCGCGGCGGCCTCGGCATCAAGGCTGCCAAGATCGTCGAGGACCGTGGATCGCTCGTCGGGGCGCTGATTGTCGAGGAGAGCGACGAGATCCTCGCCATCACGCTGTCCGGTGGTGTGATTCGCACGCGAGTCAGCGAGGTCAGGGAGACGGGCCGTGACACCATGGGCGTCCAACTGATCAACCTGGGCAAGCGCGATGCCGTCGTAGGTATCGCACGTAACGCCGAGGCGGGACGCGAGGCGGAGGAGGTCGACGGCGACGACGCCGTGGACGAGTCCGCCGAAGACGTCACGACCATCGGCACGGACGAGGGCGCGGAGCCCTCGGCCGAGTAGCACGAGGAGTGAGTCATCGTGAGCGGAGCCACCGGCGCCGGACCGTCCGGTACCTCGATCGGTACGGAAACGGACGGCGGCGGCCGTGGCTCCGCCACGAATGCGACAGACTCGCACTCGACTGACACTCATGGAACCCAGGGGGGAACTGTGACGGACACCCGAGGCCCGCAGACCCAGCAGACGGCTGGGACGGGCCCGGCCGCCCCGGCCGCCCCGGCGCAGCCGCCCGGCCAGCCCGGCACGCACGCCGGCTCACCGCTGCCGGGGGAGCGCCAGCCCCAGCAGCCTGCCGGGCCCTACCACCCGCCGCAGGCCTATCAGACGCCCGCGCCCGCCGCCCCGGCGTCCGCGGTGCGCAGGCCGCGTACCGGCGCCCGTACGACGCCACGGGTGCGCAAGGCCCGACTGCGGGTCGCCAAGGCCGACCCGTGGTCGGTGATGAAGGTCAGCTTCCTGCTCTCCATCGCCCTGGGCCTCTGCACGATCGTGGCGTCGGCCGTGCTGTGGATGGTCATGGACGCGATGGGCGTCTTCTCGACCGTCGGAGGCACCATCTCCGAGGCCACCGGCTCGAACGAGTCGAACGGCTTCGACCTCCAGTCGTTCCTGTCCCTGCCGAACGTCCTGATGTTCACGTCGATCATCGCGGTGATCGACGTCATCCTCGCGACGGCTCTCGCGACCCTCGGCGCGTTCATCTACAACCTCTCAGCGGGCTTCGTGGGCGGCGTCGAGCTGACGCTGGCCGAGGACGAATGACCCCTGGGGACGGTCTCGCCGACGCCCCGGCGACTACCGATTTTGGGACTGCGCAGGTCGTGCGCTAATCTTCAGGAGTCAGCGCGCGGGACACACACCGCAAAGCGCGGCGGGGCTATAGCTCAGTTGGTTAGAGCGCATCCCTGATAAGGATGAGGCCACAGGTTCAAATCCTGTTAGCCCCACCAACGAGAAGACCCCCGGTCCACTTGGACCGGGGGTCTTTTGCGTCAACGGTCGACACGGGCCGTCCGGCCGGCCGGCGCTCCCACAGGCGCGCCTGAGGGGGCCGACGACAGCCCGAAGGCTCACACGTGCGATGCCGACCCCTTCGGGCGCCTGGTGGGCTCCTGAGGGGGTCGCACCGCACCCCTGGTCCAACCGGCCTGCCACGGCGTCCCGTGGCGTCCGACCGTGCGGGAGGTCCTGCGCGGGCGCGGACCGACGGGAGTCTAAAGTCCCTTGTCCGATGAGGACTTGGGACGCGGGGAGGGGCCCGCGGGAGAGGGGGCCTTGATGTCGTACGACGGTGGGGGAAACCTGGCGCCGGGATCCGGCGCGCCCACCGGCCCGGCGCGGCCCGACCTGCCGGCACTGCCCGACGTGCCCGATCTGGTCGTCCGGCTGCGCGCCGCGGCGCACGAGCGCCGTGCCGTCCGTCCACGGGGGCCTGAACTTCACCGGGTGGAGGACGCCTTCGTCACCACGGACGCCGGAGCCGTTCCCGTCCGCCGCTACCGTCCCGGCGACGGGCCGCGCCCGCTGCTGGTGTACCTGCACGGCGGCGGGTTCGTCTTCGGCGACCTCGACACCCACGACCGCACCTGCCGTCGTATCGCCCGGGCGTGCGACGTGGACGTTCTCGCGGTCGACTACCGGCTGGCCCCGGAGCACCCGCACCCGGCCGCCGTCCGGGACGCCGTCGCGGTGCTGCGCGCCGTGCGGCCCGCTGCGGTGGCCGGCGACAGCGCCGGTGGCTTCCTCGCCACCGCGGCGTGTCTCGCACTGCGCGACGAGGGCGGACCGCTGCCCGCGGTGCAGGCCCTGTTCTGCCCGAACACCGATCTGTTGCTCCGTCAGCCGTCCATCGCCGAGAAAGGCACCGGCCACGGCCTGGACGCGGACGACCTCGCCGTCTTCGTCGAGCAGTTCGTCCCCGACCCCGCCCGGCGCCGCGCCGCCTCCCCGCTGCACGCCGACGATCTGTCAGGACTGCCCGCCGCCCTGATCGTCACCGCCGAGCACGACGCGCTGCGTGACGAGGGCGACGCCTACGCCCACCGGCTCGCGCAGGCGGGTGTGCCGGTCCGGCACCGGGTCGAACCCGGACTCGTCCACGGCTTCATTCAGGGCATGGACCTCACCGACCCGGCCGCGGCGGCCGCCCACGAGCGGCTCTTCGCCGACCTGCGGGAGCTGATCCCGCGCTGATGAAGCCTGAGTGAACCGTGTGGCAAAGAGGCCCTCGACCTGGACCAGGTCGAGGGCCTCCGCGTTCGGTCGTCGGTGGCCGGACGCAGGTCCGCCGGCCGTGCTGTCACTGCTGGAGGGGCGCGGGGGGTTCGTCCGGGACCTCGGGGCCTTCGCAGAGGGACTGGACCGGCGGAGCCGCCTCGGTGTCCGCCGTCGGGCGGTTGCGGCAGCTGGGCGACTTGCCGTGGGCCTCGGCGTGGATGCGCTGTTTCATCGTGGGAGGCAGGGACCGGTCGAAGGACCAGAGCCAGGGGGCCGGGGCCGCAACCGTCATCCCCAGGGCGTTGCCGCTGCTCTTGCGGATCGGCTCGGTCCGGGCTACCGCCGTCGTGGCGGTCGTCGTGACGAGTCCGAGCGCCGTGCACAGCGCGAGGAAGGCGGTGACGATGACGGTCCACAGCTTCATGACCGGGTTGCGGCCCATGGCCTCTCACTTTCAGGTCGGTCGATTTGCGTACTTTGTTCATGATGTGTATGTCGGTCGCGAAGTGGTGGATCGACGCCCATGGCGCGTCGATCTTCGGATCAACACCACACGGATGGGCGCAAGAGGGGTCAAAAATCGGAAGAGGGGGAGCAGGTGGGCGCAATGCGGGCGAAGTCGCTGTGCGTGGAGGGGTGCTCACTCTCCGGTCGCCGCGCTGGTCGGAGGGGTTCGAGCCGCTCGTACTGCGCTGTCCCGGACCGCAGTTGGGAGCCCCGATGCAGGTCACTGATCGATATCGGCCGGTGTGTATAGTCGGGCGCCAGAGGTCCCCTACGTCAAGGAAAGACGAGGTCGCGCGGTGAAGAAGCTTCTCCTGGTCGCACTGGCCGCCATCGGCGGGCTCCTCGTGTACCGCCAGATCCAGGCGGATCGCGCCGAGCAGGATCTGTGGACGGAGGCGACTGACTCCGTGCCCACGGGTTCGTGAGTACCGACACCGGATTCTGAACAGACCCCGACCGCCCTTGCGGTCGGGGTTTTGCGTTGTCCGGGGCCTCCGATTTCGGACGCTCGTACGGATTGACCGGGTGGTCCGCCGCCCGGCGGGGCAGGATGGGCGACGTTCCGGTCCGGCAGCGGCGAGGGGGCGCGTAGTGGGGCGCGTGTGGGGACGGTGTACGAGGGCGTGGAGACACGCCGGGGTCCGGTGGAGGCGACCGCGGGCGCGCGCGGTTGCCGTGGCGGCGGTCCTGTGCTCCGTGGCGGCCACCGCGGCCGTACCGGGCGCGGCGGCCGCCACGCGCACGTCCGCGGCCTCCGCGGCGTCGTCCGCGTCCGCGGCTCCCGGCTACGCCTTCGCCGAGGGCGCCCGGACCGTCGTCGGCGCGGCCGGGACCGCGGACGCCGGGCGCCTGGATCCTGGGGAGACCTACCGGAGCACCCTCCCGAAGAACGGCAAGGCCTACTACCGCCTGGAACTCGACGCCACGTCGAGTGCGTACGCCTCCGCCACCGCCGTGCCCGCCCCGGACGCCTCGATCGCCGCCGTGGACGGGATCAGGGTCTCCGTACAGGACTCCGACGGTCATGCCTGCTCGTACGACTCGGCGATCTTCGGAGCCGCCCGTAGTCCGCGGCCCGTCACGGCGTGGGGCGCGCGGGAGGTGTCCCCGGCCAAGGCCCTGTGCCGTGAGCCGGGCACGTACTACCTGGTCGTGGAGCGGCTCGGTACGACGGGCGCCGCGCCGGAGGCCTGGGACCTGGAGCTCGCCGTGTTCTCGGAACCCCGGCTGGAGAAGACCGGCGCGACGCGTGCGCCCGAGGTCTGGAACTCCGCCTCCCCCGCTCCGCTCGGGGACGAGCCGCGCGCGCGGCAGGGCGGCGCGGGCTTCGGCTCGGCGACCGCGGTCGGGCAGGGGGTCTGGCGGGCCGACATCGTGCCCGGACAGACGCTCTTCTACAAGGTGCCCGTCGACTGGGGACGGCAGCTGTACGCCACCGCCGACCTGGGCAGCGCGAGCGGCGGCAGCGGCTACTCCGTGGGAGCCCTGGTGCTGTCGCTGTACAACCCGGTGCGCGCGCAGGTCGAGGACGTGGGCGTCAGCTACGACGGCACGCAGAAGTCCGCCGCGCTCGCCCCCGTGCCACCGGTCCGCTACGTCAACCGCTACGACGTCACCGACGCGGTCGGCGCGATGCGCTTCGCCGGTTCCTACTACCTGGTGGTGCATCTCGCCGTGCAGGTGGCCGACCGGTTCGGCGCCGGCCCGTTCGGGCTGACGCTGCGGGTGCGGGTCGCCGGCGCGGGGGAGACCGGGCCCGGCTACGCGGGGCGGTCCGCGCCGCAGGGCGTCTTCGAGGTCACGGCACAGGACCGGGCGGCCGCGGACGGCGACGCGGGCCGCAGCACGGCGATGACGGCGCTCGCCGCGGGCGGTATCGGTACGGGCAGTGTGCTGCTGCTCGGCCTCGGGGTGTGGACGGCGGCCGCGCGCCGCAGGGACGCTCAGACGCGGGTCAGCGCCCAGAACCCCACGGCGTAACAGGCCAGCGCGAGCAGCAGCACCGGGACGGCAACCCTGGCGGGCGGGCCGGGGCGGCGCCGGGCCCGGTGGCGTGCGGTCTCCCGGGCCGCGGGTGGCGTCTGCGGGACCTGGGCGGTGTACGAGGCGGTCGAGGTGCCGGTGTGCCCCGGCTGCGGG
>NZ_VJZD01000230.1 GCF_009377175.1 Streptomyces adustus | reverse complement strand
TTCCTCCGGTCGAGGCGGCGGGCCGAGGGCCGGCCGGTCGAGGTCCGCGGTGACCAGGTGGGCCAGGACGACCTCGTACAGATCGCTGCCCGCGGTCAGCAGCCGGCGTTCGAGTACCGGCTCGGCGTTGCGGAGGAGTCATACGGTCTGCCCGTTGCGTCGGGGCGGACTGGTCAGATGGGAGCCGATGCGTACGACGAGGTCGCGCATGTGGGCGCTCATGTTGCCGGGTTCGCAGACCACGTCGGCGAGGACCGCGAGATAGGCGTTGGCGCCGGCCGCCATCAGATAGAAGTAGCCGCCGTTCAGCTCGATGATGACGACCTTCATCTCGCCGTCGCTGGTCGGGAGTTCCTGGGCGACGGCGCCGGCCAGGCTCTGAAGGCCCGCGCAGGCGGCCGCGACCCGGTCGGCGGCGTCCTCGTCACCGGCGTAGCGGGCGATGCGCAGTCCGTCGGCCGAGAGCACCACGATCATCTCGATGCCGGGAACGCTCTTGTAGAGCTCCTTGAGCATCCAGTCGAAGTTCGCTCGCTGCTGGATCACTTGAAGTCCCCCTCGTCGTCGGCCCCGGAGCGGGCGGGCTTGTCGATCAGATGCGTGTACGCGGTCGGGTTGCGCGTGAAGTCCGTCGGGTCCGGGCCCGGGTTGTCCTTCTTCAGGCCCTCCCAGAAGGCCTCGACCCACAGTCCGGGCTCCCGCTCGTCCTTCTTCGGCTCGGGCTCGGGTTCTGCCTCGGCCTGCGTCCAGATGTCGGGGGTGCCCTCGCGGGCGGCGCGCTCGGAGGCGGCGGCCTCGGCGTAGCGCTGGCCGAGCGGGGTCTTCATACGGCTGCGGCGTTGCGGCAGGCCCTTCCCGGTCCACTCCGTGACCTCGGGGACGTCGTCCTGCGCGGAGACCTGGTCCGGGATGCGCGGGCTGGTGGGGCGGCGCTTCTTCGGCGGCCGCTTGGGTCCCTCCAGCGCGCCCAGGTCGATCGCGGGTACGGCGGTGGCGCCGATGCCGTGCGCGAAGCCGGGCGCGGGGTCGGAGGTCATCATCTCGGCGGGTACGACGAGGACGGCGCGCACCCCGCCGTACGCCGAGGCGCGCAGCGACACCTGAAGGTTGAACGACGTGCACAGCCGGCCGACGACCGCGAGGCCCAGACGCGGGGTGTCGCTGAGGTCCTGGACGTCGACGCCGGCCTTGGCGGCCTCCAGCAGGCCCTCGGCCCTGGCACGGGCCTCCTCGCCGAGACTGACGCCCGCGTCCTCGATCTCGATGGCGATGCCCGTCTGCACCTCGACGGCGTTGACGTGGACGTCGGTCTGCGGCGGCGAGTAGCGGGTGGCGTTGTCCATGAGCTCGGCGAGCGCGTGGATGAGCGGCTCGACGGAGATGCCCCGGATGTTGACCTTGGCGATGGAGTCCAGCTTGATGCGGCGGTACTCCAGGATGCGGGACATGGCGCCGCGCAGCACGCTGTACAGCGGGACCGGTTGGGGCCACTGGCGACCGGGCCGGCCGCCGCCGATGATGGCGATGGAGTCGGCGAGGCGGCCGATCAGCGAGGTGCCGTGGTCGATGCGCAGCAGGTCGTCGAAGACCTCGGGGTTGCGGCCGTGGTCCTCCTCCATCTCCCGCAGTTCGCCGGCCTGCTGGTGGACGATGGCCTGGACCCGCCGGGCGACGCTGACGAAGGCGCGCTGCGCGGAGTCGCGCATCATCTCCTCGCGGTCGACGATCTCCAGCACGGTCTTCACGACGGTGCGGTGCGCCTCGGAGAGGTCGCCGTAGGCGGGGTCGGAGTCGATGAAGTGCCGCATCACCTCGCGGGGCGTGTTCCCGCCGCGCATCACCTTCAGGGCGGTCGGCAGGACCTCCTGGGCGAGCTTGCGGTTGACCTCGTCGTGGGCGGCGACCTGGGCCTCCAGATACGCGCAGTGACGGGCGTGGTCGGCGCGTGCCTGGCGCAGTCGCCGGCCCCGGCGGACCGCCTCGGCGCCGGCGGCCGTCACGAGAGCCGTGGCGAGGGCGCCGCACAGGCCGACTGCGATCCGGGCCGGGTGCGTCACCAGGGCGACGGCGGCCCCGGTCGCCGTGGCCATCAGTATGGCGGGCAGCAACAGCACCCGCGCGTAAGGGAGTTCGCGGCGGTCTGGAGGGGACTGGACACTCACCATGTAGGCCCTCGAAACGAATCGGGATCTGTTCGCCAATTAGGAACAAACGCACGAATACATACCAACCCGGTGCGCTGCGGGCGAGCTTAGTCCGACCGGATCAACGCAGCGTCATATTCAGCAAGCATCTGAAATCGCCCGCGCAACAGGAGTACGCTCGGCCCCATTTGCACGCTGGGCCGCACTTCGAACACACTGCGTGACGACTTACGGGCGTGCGACAACCCGCCGTGCGGGGTCGGCGACCTCCGCACGGGGGCGACGGCCGGCGGTCCGGTCAGGCTCCGGCGGTCCGGTCAGGCTCCGGCGATCCGCAGCGCCGCGTCCGCCGTGGCCTCGGCGAACGCCGAGACCGGCCGCTCCGGGTCGGAGCGGTGCACCAGGATGACGCCCTCGATCAGCCCGAACACCAGGTCCGTACGCAGTTCCAGCTCACCCTTGCCGAGCCGGCTGCCCGCTTCGGTCGCGGCGAGCAACTGCCGGTAGGCGTCCTTGAGTTCGGCACGCACTGCATGGAAGCCGGCGAACCGCTCGATGCGCACCTCGGGCAGCAGGTAGAGGCCGCCCAGGTTGTGCGGGCCGCCGCACAGCAGCTCCACATCGGTGCGGCACAGCCGCCACAACCGCTCCTCGGCCGGTGCCACGTCGTCGGCGAGCAGCTCACGGGCGTACGCCAGCGACGGGGTGACCGTGGACTCCAGCAGCGCGGCGAGGAGTTCCTCCTTGCCGGAGACGTAGTGGTACATGGACGCCTGCCGCATGCCCGCCCGCTCGGCCACGGCCCGCGTGGTGGTGGCCGCGTAGCCGCGCGTGGTGAACAACTCCGCGGCAGCGGCGAGGAGTTCGTCACGCGGCTCCAGACCGCTGGCCGGGCGCTGCGCGGCCCGCGGCCTGCCGACCCTGCGCCCGCCGCTCGTCTCCATGCGTTCGATCCTCGCACACCGCCCCTCCCGCCGATCTCCGTGAGGGCTCGGTTACCGCCCGGCAATACGGGGGCAATGCCGGCGACGCGACCCGCCCCTAATTTCTGTCGGGCGACAGAAATACCGCCGCAGGCATGAACACCGACACGAGTGAACCCCGAAGACCAGCCGCACGAGCGAACCCGAGCCGGAGGTCCCGCGATGGCGACAGCGACCACACACCAAGCCCGCGCCCATGCGCGCGCCCAGGCGGGCGGGCGCGCCGACGCCATGCCCGTCGTGCCCGCCGAGAACTGGCCGGCCCCGCCCTGCGGGGCGGGCCCGCTGGTGTGGGCCGAGACGGTGGCCGGCGGCAACTACACCCATCGGGTCCTGTCCCGCGGCACCGAACTGCGCCTGACCGACCTTCGCGGCGACGCCTGCGCGCATCTGCTGCTGTTCGCCGCCGACCGGCCCTGGGAGCGCCTCAACGTCGCCGACACGGTCAAGGTCCAGTGGAATGCCTACCTGGGAGAGGGGCAGTTGCTCCTCTCCGACCAGGGCCGGGTCCTCGCCACGGTCGTCGCCGACAGCTCCGGTCGGCACGACGCCCTGTGCGGAACCTCCACCCTCGTACGCAACACGGAACGCTACGGCGACGGCACCGCGCACTCGGCGTCCCCGGCCGGGCGCGAGCTGTTCGTCCTGGCCGCCGCCAAGAACGGCCTCGCGCCACGCGACCTGCCGCCGTCGCTGTCCTTCTTCCAGGGCGTGACGGTACTCGAGGACGGCTCCCTCGACTTCACAGGCTCGGCGGGCCCGGGCGGCAGCGTCACCCTGCGCGCCGAACAGGACGTGACCGTACTGATCGCCAACGTGCCCCACCCGGTCGACCCCCGCCCCGACTACCTCAGCGGCCCGCTGGAGGTGCTCGCCTGGCGCGCGGCGCCGACCGCGCCCGGCGACCCCCTGTGGGACGCCACCCCCGAGGGCCGCCGCGCCTTCCTGAACACCGCCGAATTCCTCGCCGCGAGGGGGCTCGCATGAGCACGAAGACCGTGGTCCCGGCCCGCGCGGCCTGGTCGTCCGTCGTCCGCATGGGCGAGACGCTGACCATCACCGACCTGCACGGCAACCAGGCCGTCGACTTCCTCGTCTACGACGCCCACGACACGTCCGTCCGCTACAGCGCGCCCGACACGATCCACGCCCAGGGGAACATCTTCCTCACCACGGGCAGCGTGCTGCTGTCCAACGAGCACACTCCGCTGATGACCGTGCTCGCCGACGACGTCGGCCGGCACGACACCGTCGGCGGCGCCTGCTCCAAGGAGTCCAACACCCTGCGCTACGGCCACCACACCTGGTCGCAGCACGGCTGCGTGGACAACTTCCTCGCCGAGGGCGCCCGTCACGGCCTCGGCAAGCGCGACCTGGTCTCCAACATCAACTGGTACATGAACGTGCCCGTCGAGCGGGACGGCACCCTCGGCATCGTCGATGGCCGCTCCGCCCCCGGCCTGGCCCTCACCCTGCGCGCCGAACGCGACGTGCTGGTCCTCGTCTCCAACTGTCCCCAGATCAACAACCCCTGCAACGGCTTCGAGCCGACCGCTGTGGAGATGACGATCACCGGAGCGGACGCATGACCTTCGACACCCTGCTGGTCGCCAACCGCGGCGAGATCGCCGTACGGATCATCCGCACCGCCCGCGAACTCGGCCTGCGCACCGTCGCCGTGTACTCCGACCCCGACCGCGGCGCCCCGCACGTCCGGCTCGCCGACGAGGCGGTACGGCTCGGCCCGGCGCCCGCCAAGGAGTCCTACCTCGACGCCGACCTGGTACTCAAGGCGGCCAAGGACACCGGCGCGGGCGCGATCCACCCCGGCTACGGCTTCCTCTCCGAGGACGCGGCCTTCGCGCGTCGCTGCGAGGACGCCGGGATCGTGTTCGTGGGCCCGACCCCCGAGCAGCTTGAGCTGTTCGGCGCCAAGCACACCGCGCGGGCGGCGGCCGAGCGGGCCGGCGTGGCCCTGGCACCCGGCACCGGGCTGCTCGCCTCCCCCGAGGAGGCGGTCGAGGCGGCCGCGCGCATCGGCTATCCCGTGATGCTCAAGGCCACCGGCGGCGGTGGCGGTATCGGCATGTCGGCATGTCGCTCCGCCGACGAACTGACCGAGGCCTGGGACCGGGTCCAGCGGGTGGCCGCCGCGTCCTTCTCCTCGGCCGGGGTCTTCCTGGAGCGGCTCGTGGAACACGCCCGCCATGTCGAGGTACAGGTCTTCGGCGACGGAGCAGGCAAGGTCGTCACCTTCGGCGACCGCGACTGCTCCCTCCAGCGCCGCAACCAGAAGGTCCTGGAGGAGGCGCCCGCCCCCGGGCTGCCCGCCGCGGTCCGCGACCGGCTCGCCCGGTCCGCACGCGAGTTGTGCGCGTCCGTGGACTACCGCTCGGCCGGCACCGTCGAGTTCGTCTACGACGCCGTCCGCGAGGAGGCGTACTTCCTGGAGGTCAACACCCGCCTCCAGGTGGAACACCCGGTCACCGAGGAGGTGTACGGCGTCGACCTGGTCGCCTGGATGCTGCGGCTGGCCCGCGGCGAACGCGAGGTCGTGCGCGACCCCGGCGCCCCGCGCGGCCACGCCGTCGAGGCCCGCCTCTACGCCGAGGACCCCTCGCACGGTCACCGGCCCAGCGCCGGCCTGCTGACCCGCGTGGAGTTCCCGGCCGGGGTGCGTGTCGACGGCTGGGTGGAGACCGGCACCGAGGTGACCGTCGCGTACGACCCGATGCTCGCCAAGGTCATCGCCCACGGCCCCGACCGGGCGCACGCGCTGCGGCGGCTGGCCGAGGCCCTCGCCCGCACCCGCGTCGACGGCATCGAGACGAACCTGGGGCTGGTGCGGGCCGCGCTCACGGACCGAGCCTTCCTGGCCACCACCCACTCCACGGCCACCCTCGCCCGGGTCGCCGACCCGACCCCTCGCGTCGAGGTCGTCTCCGGCGGCACCCTCACCACCGTGCAGGACTGGCCGGGTCGCACCGGCCACTGGCAGGTCGGAGTGCCGCCCTGCGGTCCGATGGACGACCTGTCCTTCCGGCTCGGCAACCGGGCGCTGCGCAACCACGAGGGCGCGCCCGGCCTGGAGTGCACGCTTCAGGGCCCCACCCTGCGCTTCAGTCACGCCACCACCGTGTGCGTGACCGGCGCCGCGGCACCGGTCACCGTCGACGGCACCCCTGTCGCGCAGTGGGAGCCGGTGACCGTGCCGGCGAACGGGGTCCTCGCGATCGGGGCGCCCGCCGAACACGGCCTGCGCACCTACGTCCTGTTCGCGGGCGGCGGCCTGGACGTGCCCGCCTTCCTCGGCAGCGCGAGCACCTTCACCCTCGGCCGCTTCGGCGGACACGGCGGGCGGGCCCTGCGCACCGGCGACGTGCTGCACGGCGGCTCGGTCACCGAGGGCGCCCCGGTGCCCGCCGCCGACCGCCCGTCGCACGGCCCGGTGTGGCAGGTGGGCGTGACCGAAGGCCCGCACGCGGCACCGGAGTTCTTCACCGAGGACGACATCCGCGCCTTCTACGCCGCCGACTGGAAGGTCCACTTCAACTCGGCGCGCACCGGGGTACGCCTGATCGGCCCCAAGCCTCGGTGGGCCCGCCCCGACGGCGGCGAGGCGGGCCTGCACCCGTCCAACATCCACGACACCCCGTACTCCGTCGGCGCCGTCGACTACACCGGAGACATGCCGGTGCTGCTCGGCCCGGACGGTCCCTCGCTCGGCGGATTCGTCTGCCCGGCGACCGTGCTGAGCACCGAACGGTGGAAGCTGGGCCAGCTGCGGCCGGGCGACATCGTGCGCTTCGTGCCCGTGGACGTCGACGGCTCGCCGCGCGCCGGGATCACGGACGGCGGGATCCTGGCCCGGGACGGCGACGTGACCTACCGGCGCAGCGGCGACGACAATCTGCTGGTCGAGTTCGGCCCGATGCAGCTCGACCTGGCGCTGCGCATGCGCGTCCACGCGTTGATGGAGGCGGTGGCGCAGGCCGGGCTCGACGGGATCACCGACCTCACCCCCGGCATCCGCTCGCTCCAGATCCACATCGACCCGCAACGCCTGACGCAGCGCGAACTGCTGGCGAGGGTGCGGGAGACGGCCGCCGCGCTGCCGCCCACCGACCGGCTCGTCGTGCCCTCGCGCACCGTCCACCTGCCGCTGTCCTGGGACGACCCGGCGACCCGGGAGGCGATCGCCCGCTACATGGCGGGCGTGCGCGACGACGCCCCCTGGTGCCCGTGGAACATCGAGTTCATCCGCCGGGTCAACGGCCTGGAGTCGGTCGCGGACGTCTACCGCACGGTATTCGACGCGGAGTACCTGGTCCTGGGTCTGGGCGATGTGTACCTGGGAGCGCCGGTGGCCACGCCGCTGGATCCCCGTCACCGCCTGGTGACCACCAAGTACAACCCGGCACGCACCTGGACCGCCGAGAACTCGGTCGGCATCGGCGGGGCCTACCTGTGCGTCTACGGCATGGAGGGCCCCGGCGGCTACCAGTTCGTGGGCCGTACGACCCAGGTGTGGTCGCCATGGCAGCAGCGCGGCGCGTTCGAGCCGGGCTCGCCCTGGCTGCTGCGGTTCTTCGACCGGATCAGGTGGTATCCGGTGGACGCGGACGAACTGCTGGACCTGCGCGCCGACATCGTGTCCGGACGCTTCGTGCCCCGGATCGAGGAGGGCACCTTCTCGCTCGCCGCGTACCAGGAGTTCCTGGCCGAACACGCCGACTCCATCGGGGAGTTCCAGGCGCACCAGCGGTCGGCGTTCGCGGCTGAGCGGGACGCCTGGACGGCGGCGGGCGAGTTCACCCGGGCGGAGGCGGCCGCCGCGCCCGCGGCTCCCCCGGCCGCGGTGACGGTCCCGGCGGGCGGCAGGCTGATCGAGGCGGAGTTCGCGGCGTCCGTCTGGCAGGTGAACGTCCGGCCGGGCGACGAGGTGGCCGCCGGTCAGCCGCTGCTCGCGCTGGAGGCGATGAAGATGGAGTCCAGGGTGCACGCGCCGACCGCGGGCGTCGTCGCGGAGGTCCTGGCCGGGCCCGGTGACCAGGTCGAGGCGGGAACGGCACTGATCGTCCTGTCACCGGCCACCCGGACCTGACCTCCCGATCCCGACAAGGAGTACGTATGCCCCCCGTCCTGTCCCGAGTACAGGCCGCGTACCGGCGCATCGAGGCCGTGGACCGCCCGGAGATCTGGATCGATCTGCGGCCGCGCGCGGAGACCGAGGCCGAGGCCGAGGCGATCGACGCGCGCGTGGCCGCCGGTGAACGGCTGCCGCTCGCCGGGCGCCTGCTGGCGGTGAAGGGCAACATCGACGTGGCCGGCCTGCCCACCACGGCCGGCTGCCCTGGGTACGCCTACCAGCCGCGGGCCGACGCCCAGGTCGTCGCCCGGCTGCGCGCGGCCGGTGCGCTCGTCCTGGGCACCACGAACATGGACCAGTTCGCGACCGGCCTGGTCGGCACCCGCTCCCCCTACGGCGCGGTCCGCAACGCGTACGCCCCGGACCGCATCAGCGGCGGCTCCAGCTCCGGCTCGGCCGTCGCGGTGGCCCTCGGGATCGCCGATCTCGCCCTGGGCACGGACACCGCGGGCTCGGGCCGGGTCCCGGCCGCCTTCAACGGCATCGTCGGCCTCAAGCCGACCCGCGGGCTGGTCCCCACGACGGGCGTGGTCCCGGCCTGCGCCTCGATCGACTGCGTGACGGTGTTCGCCCGTACGCTCCCGGAGGCCGAGGAGGCGCTCGCGCACATGGTGGAGCCGCCCGGCCGGGCGGTCCCGGCACGCGCCCCCGGCCCGTGGCGGGTCGCGGTCCCCGCGCCGGGGCAGCTGGGCGAGCTCGACCCGGGCTGGGCGCAAGCCTGCGCGGCGGCCGTCGCACAGGTCGCGGCCGCGGGCGCCGACGTACGGCCCATCGACCTCACCCCGTTCACCGAGGCCGCCGCGATGCTCTACGAAGGCGCGTTCGTCGCCGAGCGGTACACCGCGGTGGGGAGCTTCGTCGACAAGTCGCTCGCCGGGGGCGGGGAGGGACTCGACCCCACCGTGGCCGGCGTCATCACCCGGGCCCGGGACATTCCGGCCCACCGGCTCTACGCCGACCAGGACCGCCTCGCCGCCCTGCGCACCCGGGCACTCGCGGAGCTCGCCGACGCCGACGCCCTGCTGCTGCCCACCACTCCGGGGCATCCCACCCTCGCCGAGGTCGCCGCCGACCCGCTGGGCGCCAACGCCCGCCTGGGCCGTTTCACCAACTCGACCAACCTGTTCGACCTGGCCGCGGTCGCCGTCCCGGCCGGGGAGGTGAACGGTCTGCCGTTCGGCGTGATGCTGGTGGGACCGGCGCACACGGACGAGCGGCTGGCCCGGATCGCCGGACTGCTGCGGCCGCGCACCCGGCTGGCCGTGGTGGGGGCGCACCTGTCCGGGCAGCCCCTCAACCCCCAGCTCCTGGCGCTGGGCGCCCGCCTCGACCGTACGACCACCACCGCGCCCGTCTACCGGCTGCACGCACTGCGGACCGAGCCGCCCAAGCCGGGGCTGGTCCATGCGGGTGAGGCGGGCGCCGGGATCGAGACGGAGATCTGGTGCCTCCCGGCGGAGGGCCTGGGCCACCTGCTGACCACGCTCCCCCGCCCGATGGCCCTGGGCAGTGTGGAACTGGCGGACGGCAGCCGGGTCGCCGGTTTCCTGTGCGAACCGGGCGCGCTGGCGGACGCCGAGGACATCACGGCCCACGGCGGCTGGCGGGCGTATCTGGACGCCGGACGGCGAACCCCCTGAAGAGGCCGAGCGGGTGCGGAGGGTCACCCCCCGCATCCGCTCGGCCGGGCGGTCATCCCACCGACGAGTAGGCGACCACGCCCCGCAGCAGCAGGTCGACCGCCTTACGGGCGTTCTTCGCCACGGTCGAACCCTCCGCGGCGGAGGCCGCCGCGATCTGCCCGAGCACGTCGATGACCTGCTTGCACCAGCGCACGAAGTCACCAGCCGGCATCTCCGCCTCGCGCAGCACCTCGTCGAGGCCCTTCCCGGACGCCCACATGTACGCGGCCCAGGCGAAGCCGAGATCGGGCTCGCGCTGGCCGACGCCCTCGGTCTGGTTGATCCGGAAGTCCTCCTCCAGCGCGTCCAGCCGGCCCCAGATGCGGACCATCTCGCCGAGCGCGGCCTTGGCCTTGCCCGAGGGCACCTTCGGCGCCATCGCGTCGTCGGCGGCCCGCGCCTCGTACACCAGCGCCGAGACGCACGCGGCGAGTTCGGCCGGGGCGAGCCCCTCCCAGACGCCGGCGCGCAGGCATTCGCTGGCCAGCAGGTCGAGTTCGCCGTACAGCCGGGCGAGCCGCTTGCCGTGCTCGGTCACCTCGTTGCCGCGCAGGTAGTCCAGTTCGGTCAGGAGCGCGACGATGCGGTCGAAGGTGCGGGCGATGGTGTTCGTCCGGCCCTCGATGCGGCGCTCCAGCTGCGAGGTGTCGCGCAGCAGCCGGTGGTAGCGCTCGGCCCAGCGGGCGTGGTCCTCGCGCTCGTCGCAGCCGTGGCAGGGGTGGGCGCGCAGCGCGGTGCGCAGCCGGGCGATCTCCCGGTCGTCGGCGGCCTGCGACCGCTGCTTGCGGGCCCGCTCCGGCGGGATGTGCCCGGCCTTGGTGCGCAGCGCGGAGGCGAGGTCCCGGCGGGACTGCGGGGAGCGCGGGTTGAAGGACTTGGGGATCCGCATCCGCTCCAGGGCCTCGACGGGCACCGGGAAGTCCATCGACGCCAGCCGCTTGACCTGACGTTCGGCGGTCAGCACCAGGGGGCGCGGCCCGTCGTGCTGCTCGAAGCCCCGGTGGCCGTTGGACCGCCCGGCCGGCAGCCCGGGGTCCAGGACCAGGGCCAGACCGGCGTACTTGCCGGTGGGCACGTGGATGACGTCACCCGGCTTGAGCTTCTCCAGGGCCACTGCGGCCTCGGCGCGCCGCTGGTTCGCGCCCTGCCGGGCCAGCTCGGTCTCGCGGTCCTTGAGTTCGCGGCGCAGTCCCGCGTACTCCTCGAAGTCGCCGAGGTGGCAGGTCATGGAGGTCTTGTAGCCCTCCAGTCCCTCCTCGTTGCGCTGCACCTGCCGGGAGATCCCGACGACCGACTTGTCGGCCTGGAACTGGGCGAAGGACGTCTCCAGCAGCTCGCGCGAGCGGTGCCGGCCGAACTGATCGACCAGGTTGACCGCCATGTTGTACGACGGCTTGAAGCTGGAGCGCAGCGGATACGTGCGGGTGCCGGCGAGTCCGGCCAAGTGGTCGGGGTTCATGGCGCGCTGCCACAGCACCACCGCGTGGCCCTCGACGTCGATGCCGCGCCGGCCGGCCCGGCCGGTCAGCTGGGTGTACTCGCCGGGGGTGATGTCGGCGTGCTGCTCGCCGTTCCACTTGACGAGTTTCTCCAGGACCACCGAGCGGGCGGGCATGTTGATGCCGAGGGCGAGGGTCTCGGTGGCGAACACGGCCTTGACCAGGCCCTGGACGAAGAGCTCCTCGACGACCTCCTTGAACGTCGGCAGCATGCCCGCGTGGTGGGCGGCGATGCCCCGCTCCAGGCCCTCCAGCCACTCGTAGTAGCCCAGGACATGCAGGTCCTCGGAGGGGATGGAGGCGGTGCGCTCCTCCACGATCCGGCGCACCTTGAGCCGCGCCTCGTCGTCGTTGAGCCGCAGGCCCGCGTAGAGGCACTGCTGGACAGCGGCCTCGCAGGCGGCGCGGCTGAAGATGAACGTGATGGCGGGCAGCAGCCCTTCGGCGTCGAGGCGTTCGATGACCTCGGGGCGGCTGGGCGTCCAGATCCGCGAGCGCTGTCTGCGCTCGCGCTCCCGGTCGGCCTCGCGCATGGCCCGGCCGCGTCTGCGGTCCTGGTAGGTGGGCCGGCTCGCCTCCGTCCTGGCCAGCCGGGCGAGGTCGGGGTTGACGGCCCGTTTGCGGCCTTCGCCCTCCTCGAACAGGTCGTACATCCGCCGGCCGGCGAGCACGTGCTGGAACAGCGGGACCGGCCGGTGCTCGGAGACGATCACCTCGGTGTCGCCGCGGACGGTGTCGAGCCAGTCGCCGAACTCCTCGGCGTTGGACACGGTCGCCGACAGCGAGACGAGGGTGACCGACTCGGGCAGGTGGATGATCACCTCTTCCCAGACCGCGCCGCGGAAGCGGTCGGAGAGGTAGTGCACCTCGTCCATGACCACGTATCCGAGGCCCCGCAGGGTCTGCGAGCCGGCGTACAGCATGTTCCTGAGCACCTCGGTGGTCATCACGACCACGGGGGCGTCGGAGTTGACGCTGTTGTCGCCGGTGAGCAGGCCGACCTTGTCCGCGCCGTAACGGCGGCACAGGTCGGCGTACTTCTGGTTCGACAGCGCCTTGATGGGTGTCGTGTAGAAGCACTTCTTGCCCTCTTGCAGGGCGAGGTGGACGGCGAACTCGCCCACGATCGTCTTGCCGGAGCCGGTGGGTGCGGCAACCAGCACGCCCTTGCCCGCCTCCAGCGCCCGGCAGGCCTCTATCTGGAACGGGTCGAGGCCGAAGTCGTACATCTCGCGGAAGGAGGCGAGCGCGGTGGCCTGCTCGGCCGCACGCCTGCGTGCGGCGGCGTACCGCTCGGCCGGTGAGAGGTCCTCTGTCATCGTGCTTTCGAGCGTACCGGGCGCCGCTGACAACAGGACGATCATTATCCGGATCCACGTCCGTGAAACCTTGGATCCGCCCAGCTCACAGCGCCGGTAGCGGTCTGCCGCCCGAGGTGCGGCACAGGACCGGGCCCGTAGAAGCGCGAAACGGCCGGCGGCGCCCGGTGGGCGCCCCGGCCGTGCTCCGCGGCGGAGCCGAAGGGGATCGGGAAGGTCCGGCGGGGCGGGGCGTGCCGTCCGCGGCCGGCCCTGCGCCCGCCGTCGGTGGGCGCCGCCCGCCCTTGCCGTCCGCCCGTCAGGTCACGTCGTCGTACCCGTTGACCCGGTCCGTGGTGGTCTGCTCCGGCAGCCGCCGCCCGGCTCCGACGGACTCGGCCTCGCCGATGTCCTCGGGAGTGAGGTCCAGCTCGGAGGCCTCGTCGTCGCCGGGGCCCTCGGCCGCACGGCGGCGCTTGCGCCGGTCGTTCAGCAGCGAGAAGACGACCGCTGCGAAGTACAGCACCCAGATCGGTCCGGCCAGCGCCAGCATGGAGATGGGGTCGGTGCTCGGCGTGGCCACGGCCGCGAACACCGTGATGCCCATGATCATGCCGCGCCACCAGCCGAGCATGCGGGTGCCGGTGAGCACACCGGTCAGGTTGAGCATGATCAGCAGCAGCGGCAGCTCGAAGGAGAGCCCGAAGACGAC
Source organism: Streptomyces adustus (assembly GCF_009377175.1). Classification (GTDB taxonomy): domain Bacteria; phylum Actinomycetota; class Actinomycetes; order Streptomycetales; family Streptomycetaceae; genus Streptomyces; species Streptomyces adustus. Next base: position 1,394 of record NZ_VJZD01000230.1, on the reverse strand, counting down.
CACCATGCGCGTGACGAGCTGGAGCAGGTCGTCCAGCGGCAGCAGGTTGTCGACGCCGTGCGGCGTGAACTGCATCAGCACCTGCGCCGTGGTCGGCAGCACCCGGTAGGCGAAGTACGCGCCGCCGAGGAAGAGCGGCACGCCGCTTGCCACGAAGCCGTAGGCGTACTTCTTCTCACTACGGTGCAGGCCGGGCGCCACGAACGCCCAGAGCTGGTAGAGCCAGACCGGTGAGGCGAACACCACGCCGGCCATCAGGGAGACCTGAAGGGCCAGCGTGAAGGGGGCGAGGAGGCCGTTGATCGTGATCCGCGCGCACTGCTGCCCGTCCGCGGTCTTTGCGGCCAGTTCCTCGAAGGACTTCCCGCAGCCGACCGAGTCCAGGATCGGCTTGGTGAGGAAGTTGATGATCTCGTTGTAGAAGAAGGCGGCGACGACCGTCACTACGACGATGGCGAGCATCGCCTTCGCGAGCCGGTTGCGGAGCTCGCGAAGATGATCCGCGAGGGGCATCCGCCCCTCCGGGTCCTTCTCCTGACTGCGGGCAGGCTTCAGCAACCCACGTTCCCATCTCGTACGGCGGGCCGGGGATCACCGGCCCCGCGTCAGCGCTTGGTGGTGTCCGTCGGCTCGGCGACCGGGCGGGAGCTGGTCACGTCGCCGGGGGCGGCCTGGATGGTGCGCTGCGCCGGGGGCTGCTCGTCGGTGGCGGGCGCCTGGGCCGGGGCGGTGCTGCCCTCTTCCTTCATGGCCTTGGCCTCGCTCTTGAGGATCCGCGCGGACTTGCCGAGCGAGCGCGCCATGTCCGGAAGCTTCTTCGCGCCGAACAGCAGGATGATGACGACGAGGATGAGAATGATCTCGGGAGCTCCGAGCCTTCCGAACATAAGTCTTTACCTTCTCACCGAGGCGGCTGGGTGTGGCGTGCTGTCCGACCACTCGGACGCATATCCGAACGATCGTGTGTCAGCGATCGTAACGCTCAGGGGTGAACGCGAAGCAATCCCCGTGCGTACTCCCGGTCCACGGTGTGGGCCTCGTTCTCCGCACCGCGATCAGCAGCGTACCTGTCCCGACGACCCGGACGACAGGGCGAAGTGCCCCAAAACGCGGCCCGATACGGACTCACAGCGCTCCGACAGCGTCACTCACAGCGCATCCACGGCACGGGCGGTGCTCGCGGCGGCCCGCTCCAGATCCTCGGCCGCCCTGTTGATCCGGCGCGCCGAGTCCGCGACCTGCCGGCCGAGGCGCTGCGCCTCCAGGAACACGCGCACGGCGAGCACGCCCAGCACGGCGAGACCCAGGAAACCCACAGCTACCGCGAACATCGGCCAGAACATGGGCCGAGCCTAGTAGGTGCCGCCCCGGCCGCCGCAGCCGCTCCCCCGGGC
>NZ_VJZD01000022.1 GCF_009377175.1 Streptomyces adustus | reverse complement strand
CAACAGCCCCCGCACATACGCCTGCCCCCACCGCCGCTGATCCGCACGGAAGAACCCGTCGAACAGATCCGCCGCGAACGCCTCCAAGTCCTCACGGACCCCGGCCATCTCCTCAGGTGTCACACCATCCCAACGACACCAACCCACCAGCAGACACTCCAACCACGAGTGAATCTGACCAAGCCCTACTAGGACTCCGTTAGGTCTATCTCGATCTTGGTGTCGTGTGTGCTCTGGCTGGCAGGGTTTGGTGGCAGGTGGTGCAGACACCGGTCCAGCACCTCAAGACGTCCTGGAGGGCGTCGAGGACTTGGTAGAGGGTGAGACCGGTGCGGGCGCTTTTGGGGCCAGGCGCTGTTCGGTGAGGAAGGCGTGGGCGGCGGTCACGAGGGTGACGTGGTGGTGCCAGCCTGGCCAGGACCGGCCCTCGAAGTGGTCCAGGCCCAGGCCGTGTTTGAGTTCGCGGTAATCGTGCTCGATGCGCCAGCGGACCTTGGCCAGACGGACCAGCTCGGCTATGGGGGTGTCGGCCGGCAGGTTGGACAGCCAGTAGTCGGTGGGTGCGTCGGCGCTGGCGGGCCATTCGATCAGCAGCCAGCAGTCGGGCAGGACCCCGTCCCACCAGCCCTGTCCGGCGGAGGCGGCAGCCTTGATGGGACGCTCGACGGCCTTGCCGGCCGGGCGGACGCGCACGGCGGCGAAGCGGGAGCGTAACGCCCCGCGCGAGCCGTTCCGCCAGGCGAGAGGGGTGAATGCCTCTTGTCCGAGGCCGGCGGCCAGGGCTGCCAGCGAGGGTGCGGTCTGCCGGTAACGCGGCTGGGGCCAGCAGCCGACGGGCCCGTCGCGGGCCGGGGTCACGGGCTTGGCGTCGAAGGAGTGGGCACTGACATCCGAGCGGACGGCGAGGACGTAGGCAAGTCCTCGCTCGGACAGCGCGGTCCGCAGGTGGGCGTTGGTGCCGTAGGCGGCGTCGGCGACCACGGCCGGCGGTGTCATGCCCCAGGAGGCGAGGGTGTCGAGCATGTCCAGGGCCAGGCGCCACTTCTCGCGGTGTGTGGCCTCGGGCGGGATGCGGGTGAGGGCCCGACGGTCGGTGTCCGAGGCCCACTCCTTTGGCAGGAACAGGCGCCACTGCAACGGGCAGGAAGCGGTATCGGTCGCGGCGTGGATGCTCACCGCGACCTGGCAGTTGGCCCGTTTGCCCAGAGCCCCGCAGTACTGCGGCGCCACCGCGACCGACATCCTCCCGTCCTTGGGCACCGACACATCGTCGATCACCCAGGCCACCGGGTTGATCAACGGCAGCATCCGCTCGCAGATCCGCCGCTGGACCGGCACAGGATCCCAGGTCGACTGGTTCACGAACTGCTGCAGGTTCTGCTCGTTGCCGTCCGGCAGTCGTGCGGCCATTGCCTGGATCGACTTGCGGCGACCGTCCAGCATCAGTCCCCGCAGATAACAGTCGCCCTTGGCCCGCTGGTCCTTCCGCGGCACCGACGCGAACACATCAGCGACGTATAACGCCAACACCGCCCGGACACGGTTCACTTCATGTGCGTCCACACACCCAACATGCTCTTGATCAGCACCGATAGAAAGACCTAACGGAGTCCTACTACGTGGTCCGGACCGGGTCTGCCTGGCGGCAGTTGCCCAAGGATTTCCCGCCCTGGCCGACGGTGTACTGGTACTTCACCTGGTGGCATGACGACGGCACCGTCGAGCGGGTCCACGACGCTCTGCGTGGCCGGGTACGAGAAGCCGACGGACGCAAGCCGAAGCCGAGCGCCGGGCTGATGGACTCGCAGTCCGTCCGCACCGCCGACACAGTCTCGTCCGCCACCAGGGGTTTCGACGCCGGCAAGAAGGTCAAGGGCCGCAAGCGGGTCATCGTCACCGACACCATCGGACTGCTCCTGGCCGTCCATGTCGTCGCGGCGAGCGTGCAGGACCGTGACGGCGCCAGGCACCCGCTGCTGTGGACCCGACTCGACCACCCGAGCGTCCGCAAGATCTGGGCGGACCAGGGCCTCGCCGGCCGCCTGGTCGACTGGACCGCCAAGATCCTCGGCCGCGAGCTGGAAATCGTCCGCAAGAACCCCGGACAGCGAGGCTTCCAGGTCCAGCCCAAGCGGTGGGCGGTCGAGCGAACGTACTCGTGGCTCACCGCTCATCGCCGCCTCGCCCGGGACTACGAGACAAGCCCCGCCCATTCGGAAAGCATGATTCGCTGGGCGATGATCGGCATCATGGTCCGCCGCCTCACCCGGGGCCGTCCCGCCACCCGACCAGGGCCGAAGCCGCTACGACGCGTCTCCTGAATCGGTCCAGGCCAAGGGTTCTGGGAATGACCTATAGGCGGATGCCAGCAGCCAGGCCTGCCCCGGCGCGTCGAGGGAGGACTCCGGAGCGTGGAATCCAAGGCTTACCCCGGCCTTCGTACGGATGGAACGTTGGTCATCGAACGTCAATATGCTCTCGAACATCCAGGTGCATCCGCGCGCTTCGAGACGGGCGGTGACCATCTCCCAGGGGAAGGGGCCGGAGGGCCGGCCGGTCGTAGCGCGGCCGAAGGCTGGAACGCGGAACCTTCCATCCGTATCCGCATCGAATCCGACGAGCTCCACCCGACCCTCGGAGGAGACCCACACTTCAAGACTCCCGTCCTTGAAGCCCGTCGGGCCCTCGGCCGTTTGCTCTCCGGGTGAGAGCAGCCCGGTCTCACCGCCCAGCAGACGATCGGCTTCCCCGCCCGACATATCGCGCCAAAGCCCTAAAGTCTTACCGGTAGCCGCGAAGGAAACGATCATGTCGAGCACGGTATCCACCGCCGGAGGCTACAGGACCGGTGCCCGTCACAAGACAGCACTCACCCAGATCTCAAACACGGTCTGATACCTGGATGGCGTCCCGCGTCGTGGTGTAGGGGATCAAGCGTTGCGCGTTCCGGTACCAGGCTCCAGGTGATCTTCGCTGAGCCAGTGGTCTACAAGGCGCCCTGTTGGGCGAGTTGAGGGCCCGGTTGCGCGGAGCCACCACCGCCGACCTTCGGATTCCGGCGACTTGATCGGCTACACCACCCGGTGGGACGGCACCGATACCTGCCGCACGGCGACCACCGGACCATCCCGCACGGGAACGGCCACCGTCGACGCAGCGAGCGTACGGGCGAAGAAAAAGGGGCCCAACTGGAGTAGTTGATCGCCCTCGCGTCGCAGGCGCAGGCGGCGGGGCTCCCACAGGCGGGCGGGGCCGGTGAGGGCGAGCAGGGGCATCCAGGCCAGGAGGTCCAGGGCGATCTGGACGATCTCCAGCCGGATCTGGTTCTGCGCGGTGTCGTGGAGCGGGAGGTTGCGCAGGCCGGTGGCGCGGGCGGCGCGGATACGGTCCTCGGCGCGGGCCCGCTGGCGGTGCCGTAGCTCCAGCTCGGCGATCGCGGTGTTCTTGGTGTTGGTGGCGAAGCAGGTCAGGCGCATGCCGTCGGCGTCGGTGAAGCGCAACTGAGCGCCAGGGTGCGGCCGTTCCTTGCGCACGATCAGCCGCATTCCGCCTGGCCCGCCCTTGAGGCAGTCTCCGTCGAGTTCGGCCGCCCAGTCGCCGTGGCGAATCTCGCCGTCGGGTTCCACGGCCGGCGTCCAGGCTGTTGCCGAGACCTTCAGGACAGCGGCGTGGGTGGCGTCGGCGATGGTCATTCCGATCGAGTAGGACAGCCACCGGCCGCGGGCGGCAAGCCAGCCCACGAACTCGTGGGTGCCCCCGGCCGAGTCGGTGCGGATAAGCGTCCGGCGTCCGCGCCGGTACTTCTTCGGCAGCTGAGCCAGTGCGAGCCGGGCGGCTTCGGTGTGGTCCGCGGCGGTGTTGCTGCCCGCGTTCCCGGGCCGCAGGAGCCCGGCCACCGGTTCCCCGGACCCGCCCCGGCCGTGGTCGACGAACCCCATCAGCGGGTGGTGCCCAAAAGACTTCTTCGAGGTCGCGGCCGCATCCTGTTTCTCGGAATGCGCGATCACGAGCACCCTGTCCAGGTCCACGATCACCTGCCTGGCCACGTCCGGCGCCGCCTCACCGGCCAGCTTCCATACATGTTGGCGGACTTGAGCGCTGGCCTGCCGCAGTGCGGTCAGCGCACGCTTTCCGCCCGCTGCCAGCGTGTCGATCAGCCGGGAGACCGTGGGGTCGGAAGCCACCGGTCCGAACACCGCCGGTTCGGCCCGCAGCATGCCCACGTCTGCCAGGCAGTCCCCGCCCAGCGCGACCGCGAGCGCCACGTCCAGCAGGATCTTGCCCGGATCACGAACGCTCGTGGCTTGCGCCACGGCTCCAGGGCCGCCGATATCGCCTGATCCATACCGATTTTACGTGCCATTTCCACCAGCAGCACGCCACCGGCATGGGAAACCACCCCGCGACCACCGCTTTCAGTACGGACACGCGGGTTGGACCCGATACTCTTCTTCACCTGGAGAGTGCTACTTTCCTGCGACGACCTGGACCCTAAGGGCTGTCCTGCATCGGTCCCGGCGGTCACTCTTGAGGCGGCCGGGGACATGATGGCCTCGTGACGAACAGCCCGCAGGCACCCCCGGCCCGGATCCCGGGCTATGACGGCGGCCTCTTTCAGCACCAGCCCGGACTCCTCGACGAGCACCTGTTCTGGCTGGGCCACCTGCACAACTACTACTCCGAGAGTGAAGAGGCCGAGGAACTCGTAGGCGGTACGGACGAGCAGGAGGTCGGAGCCCTGCAGTCTCGGCTGCTGGGAGGCGACACCTGGCCCGTCTTCACGGTGCCGCTCGCCGGTGATCATCGCCTGTACGTGGTGTATCGCGCCTTCGAGGAGGACGAGGGCATCGACTACCTGCTGCACCACCCGGACTGGAACGAGGCCGAGCACCTCGCGCAAGACGAAGGGCACTTCATGGGACCCGGCCTGTCCTGGGCCGAGCTGACCGCCGCGGCGGACAATCGTCTGCCCGGCGGCAGCACCACCGATGCTCACGCCCGACTGTTGCTCCTGCTACCCGCGTTTAGCGATGATGCAGTGCCGGATAGCGCCGTTGAGCGCCTGACGGCAGCGTTGCGCGCGTGCACCCGGGTCGAGGCGCCCGAGCGACTCGCCGCGGCACTCCTGGAGGATCAGGGGCCGTGCGGTCCCGCGCACTGGACCAAGGCCGAGGGCGGCTACCTGATCAATGACGGCGACTACTCTTTCCGTAACCCCGCCAACCGCTTCGCCTGGCCCGCCGCGCGTCTGGCCCGAGTCGCCACCGCTCTGAACCCTCCAACGGAACCATCGAGGGACGAAGAGTAGATCTGCAGGAAGCAGCGCCCGATCGCACCAGTCACGACCTGGAAAGCTCAGGCCGTGACTGGTGTGATCCGTGACCTCGGGCCGAAGCTGGCCCTGCAGCCCCGCCGGAGGTTCGCCAAGGACGCCGTGCCCGCTCGGTCAACCGCAGCGAACGCGGACGGCCCCGCAATGTGCCGTCGCCACCGGGTTCCCGCACCACGGTGAGCAGTGTGCGAAGCGTCACCCGCAACCCGGTGAACGTCTCCACCCACACCCGATCAGCCCTTAACACCCCAGCCGTACAAGGGAGATACCCAGCTCAGAGCCTTGCGCAACTCCCTATAGGAGCCGTCAGCGCGCTCCCTGTCAGAGGCCGGAACTCAACGTAGGCCCTGTTCTGCTCCGGAGGCTGACCAGTGGCTGAAATTGGTTGCGATGAGGGATTGGTTAGCGCTGGAATCGCGGCATGAGCAGAATCGCTGAAGTCATCGTGCTGGCGCAGGACGCGGACGCAGTCATGGAGCCGCTGACTCGCCCGGACGACACACGCACCTGGCGGGGCACCTTCTACGAGATGAGACCTGGTGGGAACTGGGGGTTTGGCTGGGGTGCGGAGTTCGTACGGATGCACTCACGGTCCGGGCTGCTGAAGCATCTGGAGTCCTTGCCGTGGCCCCGGCCAGAGACAGTGCAGGTGCTGATCCACGACGAGGAGGACAACTGCTTCGGTCTGTGGATGATCCACGACGGCACGCTGGTGGAAATCCCGCTTCCGCGAACCCGGCGGGCCTACTGGAACGGACCGCACAACGAGGAATACCCTCCCGATCCCGGAATCCTTAGCCGGACGGACTGCGGTCCCATCGAATGGCCGGAGGAGATCGAGGGCGGCGACCAGTCCCGGCCCCCTGCCTGGTGAACGCATTCAGATGCGGAGCCAGTTGACGACGGCTGCGGCCGCAGCAATGCCCAGGCAGACGCAGGATCGCTCGTCGTACCGGGACGCCACGGCACCAACTGTTCGCTACCCGGAGGCGTCGTCGAAGGCATGGGCGTCGCGGCTGCTGACGAGGTGGTGGGTGCCGTCTCGTTGACGCAGGACGTGGGCTGGGCAGTCCACGACTTCCGCTGGAGTGAGGACTTTGAGGTCGTCAGGACGTAATAGAGTCGTCAGGACGTAATAGAGCGGAGTGGGCGCGGTGCACCGGATCCGCTGGTCTGCCCACGCCCGGCGCAGGCACCCGGACAGCACCTGACCTACGGATACGACCCGCCACAGGCTTTGGCCGCCGCACTTGCCGTAATGCGGCCAGGAACTCCGGCCGACGGCGACGATGTACGACCTCACCCGCTCGCCCCAGTGCAGGTACCGCACGACCGGCGAGCGCGTCGTCGCGACCGGACCCTCGTTCCACACGGGCATGGGCACGGCAACCTTGCGGACGGCCCGCCGTGCCGACATGCACGGTTACGGGTGAGCGGGCACGCTGCCGGACAGATAGGAGATGATGCGAGCATGCCAAATCGCCGCACTCTCTCGATCTTCGCGCTCGCCCCGACCGTGCTCGTGGCGGCCTGGGCCCTGACGGCCTGCGGAGCGCGGGCCCAACCCGTGGCGGCGGCCAGCACCACTCCCCTGCGGTCGTTCACGCCCTGGCCCGAATGCGCCAAAGGGGCGGTCGACAGCGCGCCCCCGTCGTCGTCACCGAAAGCCGCGGCACCTGCTCCAGACGGCGGCACGGCTGCGGAGAACCCGCACTTCGACGAGAACCACGCGTACCGCATGTCCGCGGAACTCGCCCCGGAGAACCGGGCGGCCGGGGAGGCCAGCGTGCGCCTGATCCGCCCGGCCCTGGAAGCGATGCGCAAAGACCGGCAGTTCACCGAGAAGGACGTACGGGCCGTCCTGGCCAGGTGGGACTGCGGCGCAGACAACGGGCTCGCGGTCTTCTCCGAGGCTCCCCAATACAAGCGGGTGTCGCTCTCCTTCTACAACGGTCACGCCTGCGTCTCCGCCGTGATCACCCCGCAGGACGTAGTGACCGAGGTGTACGGCATCTATGCCGAACCAGCCCCGGCCGGTCCGTGCGTGGAGAACCCGGGCGGACACTGAACCAACACCTTGGGCACACGGCCAGCAGCCCAGGCAACGGATGAACCACTTCGCTGCGCCGAACTCGACCAGCTCGGCATGCACTGGTGGCCGCGGGAACGTCTCCGATCACGCCGGCGCCGTCGTGATCCCCGTCCCCGGCGATCACGACGGCAGCCTCGGTCCGCAGGCCCGTCGCGCGGGCCTGCGGCCGGGTCACTTCCCCAGGAAGGCGAGGAGCGCGGAGTTGACCTCTTCCGCATGAGTCCACAGCAGCCCGTGCGGGGCGCCCTCGATCTCCACGTAGTCGGCGGACGGCAGCACCTTGTGGAAGGGGCGCGCGGTCCCCTCGACGGGGAGGATCCGGTCGCCCGTGCCGTGCAGGATCAGGGCCGGTACGTCGATGGCCGGGATGTCGGCCCGGAAGTCGGTGTACCACGTCGACGGCGCGGCAGCCGCGGCGAAGAAGCCACCACCAGCCGCGACGTTCCAGCTGTTGCGTACGGCCTCCTCGCTGATCCTGGTACCGAGGTTCTCGTCGAGGTTGTAGAAGTCCTTGTAGAAGTCCGTGTAGTACGCGTAGCGGTCCGCCTTGACGGCCGCGACGACGCCGTCGAAGAACTCCTTGGGAGCGACCCCGTCGGGGTTGTCGTCCGTCTTGAGCAGGTAGGGCTCCAGCGAGGCCAGGAAGGCGACCTTGGAGACACGGGCGGTGCCGTAGGCGGACACGTAGCGGGCGACCTCGCCGGTGCCCATCGAGAAGCCGACCAGGACGGCGTCCCGCAGGTCGAGGGTCTCCATGACCGTGTTCAGGTCCGCCGCGAAGGTGTCGTAGTCGTAGCCGGTCGTCGGCTGGCTCGACTGCCCGAAGCCTCGGCGGTCATAGGTGATCACGCGGTAGCCCGCGTCCAGCAGCACGGCACTCTGCCGCTCCCAGGAGTGGCCGTCGAGCGGGAATCCGTGGATGAGGACGACCGGCTGCCCGGTGCCGTGGTCCTCGTAGTAGAGATCGATGGTGGTGGAGTTCTCCTGACCAACAGTGATGTAAGGCAAGGTCTAGTTCCTTCGCTCGGAGTGACTGGCGCGCGACATTCGCCGCACGGGATGTCAGCACGCTAGGGCGAACGTTCCGCCCCCTGTTGCCCACGAGCGCACCGCTCATTGCCTGGCAGCGCCCGGACGTAAAACTGTCTCGACACGCTGCACGCCAAGCTCTTCGAAGGCGCCCGTCGCCTGCGCCTCTCGCGGGCGCGGACGGACCACTGGTGATGCGCCGGCAGACAAGACGCCTCCGCCGGCGGTCCCTAAGGTGCTGTCCACGCCTGCGGTCGATCGCCGGCTCGGACGCCGCGAGCGCCGGTCCGCGCTGCCGCAGCGGGCTCGCACGCTGATCGGTGCCTGGTGCTTCATCGACCACTACGGCCCGGACGACGTCGCCCGCACGGGCGGCATGGACGTCGCTCCCCATCCCCACACCGGCCTGCAGACCGTGCGCTGGCTGTTCAGCGGGGAGCTCGAGCACCGCGACAGCCTGGGCAGCCACGCGTTCGTACGGCCCGGTGAGCTGAATCCGATGACGGGTGGGTACGGCATCAGCCACTCGGAAGTCTCCACCGTCAGCACGACGATCCTGCATGGCGTCCAGTTGTGGGTGGCTCTGCCCGAAGAGCACCGGCACACCGACCGCGACTTCCGGCACCACGTACCGAACCCGGTCCGGATGGGCGGTGCGGAAATCAGGGTCTTCCTGGGATCCCTCGCCGGTGACACCTCCCCTGTGCACCCCTTCACCCCCCGTACACACCTTCACGCCCTTGCTCGGAGCCGAACTCGTCCTCGACCCGCGCTCCACGACCACACTCCCCGTTGATGCCGGCTTCGAGCACGGCCTGCTCGTCGACCAAGGGGAGGTCCGCATGACCAGAACCCTCCTGCGCGCGGCGGAGTTGGGCTGTCTCGGCACGGGGAACGACACGCTGACTCTGACGAAAGAGACGGACGCTCCCGCTCGGGCAGTTCTGCTCGGCGGGACGCCGTTCGAAGAACCGATCGTCATGTGGTGGAACTTCAGCGGACGCACCCACGAAGACATCGTCGAAGCCAGGCAAGCCTGGGAGAACGCATCCGACCGCTTCGGCAGCGTCGACGGTTACGACGGCGATCGCCTTCCCGCGCCCGCCCTTCCGAACGCCACCATCGCGCCGTGCAAGAACCCGGCGCGCCACTGAAAGGCTCACGACGACACAGCCCGCCGCCGCTCCGACGGTCCGGCAAGTCGATACCAAGCACCGCTACGAAATCCTCATCGACGGCAGGACCGCCGGTCCTACCGCATACCGCGACCATGGTGACCAGCGCGTTTTCCACCACACCGAAATCGATGACGCCATCGCCGGGCAAGGCCCGGCCTCGTTCCTCGTCCAGCAGGCGCTGACCGACGTACGTGCCTCCGGGAAACGCATCGTTGCGGTCTGCCCCTACGTGGCGAAGTTCCTCAAGAAGCACGACGAATTCGCCGACACAGCCGACGCCGTGACCCCCGAGGCCCTGCGGTGGCTGAAGACCGCGCCGGCGCACTGACCGGCCGACCTCGACCTCGCAGTGCCGTGCAAGTCATCCGGTTCACGCCCTGCGCTTCGGCCGCCGCGGGCGGGCCGTGAGCCACCAGCGGTACGACTCTGCGGGGCTTATCTCTGATTGAGATGACTGACATCCCGAACCATCGCCTCGGATGAGGAATCACTGGGGGCAGAACGACGCTTCTGCCTGTGTGACGGCATCGAGGAAGCTGCCGGCCACCCGCAGCACTTCCACCCACGCCGGTCTTCCGGCTTGCCCCGTCAAGAAGGTGCACATGTCCGCCGCATCCGAGCTCCAGAACTTGCGCCGGTCGGCAGCCCCAGCGGCCCCTCACGGCGTGCCGGGTTGGCTGGTCGCGCTCCTGGCCGTCGCCTCCGGCATGACCGTCGCCAACCTCTACTACGCCCAGCCACTGCTGTCCTCGCTGAGCGGTGTCTTCCACACCAGCACGGCCACCGCCGGCACACTGATCACGCTGACCCAGGTCGGCTACGTGATCGGCATGCTCTTCCTGGTCCCCCTCGGCGACCGGCTGGAGAAGCGCAACCTCATCACTGTCCTGCTGACGGTCACTACGCTCGCCCTCGTGGCGGCGGGACTCGCCACCAGCTTCCCCATGCTGCTGATCGCCTCGCTGGTGAGCGGCGCCACCTCGGTCGTCGCCCAGATCCTGGTGCCCTTCGCCGCCAGCCTCGCTCCCGACCACGCCCGCGGCCGCGTCGTCGGCCGGGTGATGAGCGGCCTGCTCACCGGCATCCTGCTCTCCCGCACGCTGAGCAGTCTGGTCTCGGACCTCGCGGGCTGGCGTGTCGTCTTCCTCGGCTCCGCCGCCCTGATGGCCGTGCTCGCCATGGCCCTGCGCGCGGCCCTGCCCCGGCACGCGCCGACCACCACCATCCCGTACCACCACGTGCTGCGCTCCACCGTCCGGCTGGTGCGCACGCACCCGGTACTCCTACGCCGTGGCCTCTACCAAGCGGCGATGTTCGGCGCCTTCAGTGCGTTCTGGACCACGGTCTCCTTCGTCCTGACCGGTCCCCGCTTCCACTACTCCCCGGTCGGGGTCGGCGTGTTCGCCCTCGTCGGCGCGGCCGGAGCGGCCGTCGCCCCGTTCGCCGGGCACTGGGCCGACCGGGGACTCGTACGCCCCATGACCGGCATCGCCTTCGTGGTCGCCGCCCTGGCCTTCGTGCTCGCCGGGTTCGGCGGACACAGCGTCGTACTGATCGCCCTGGCCGCGATCCTCATCGACACGGCCGTGCAGACCACCCTCATCCTGAGCCAGCACACCGTCTACCAGCTCGACCCGGCTGCCCGCGCCCGCCTCAACAGCGCCTTCATCGCCATCTTCTTCGTCGGCGGCGCGGTCGGCTCGCAACTCGGCTCCGTCGTCTATCACTCCGGAGGCTGGATCGCCCTGACCGCCCTCGGCGCGGCCCTCCCCTTCATGGCTCTCCTCTACTGGACCACAGAGCGCCGACAGCGAGCGGCGGCGCAGCGGGGTATCGCGAGCCTGTGATGCCGGCCGGCATCAGGGCGGGGCGTCGGGCAGCCCGCAACCCGCGGTTCCCGATCCTGGCAGCGTCAGTCACGCACGCCCGGGACTGCCCGACACCCGTGCCCCACCTCGAGCGGGCACTCGCCCTCTGCTCCCGGGCGGTGACCCCGAGGGGTCCTCTAGGTGCGGCCGGAACTGACCGCCCCGGAGGCCGCGCTGATCCGGCTGGTGGCCGACGGCCTCACGAACCAGCAGGTCACGCGCTGCCTCTCGATCCCACCGCACACCGTAAGCTCGCACCTGTGGTTCGCGCTCACCAAGCTCAATATCGCCTCCGGGGTCGGACTCGCCCGCCTGAAAGCCGCCCGCGAGCGCGCAGGGTGGCCGCTTCGCATTGCACGCTCTCGGAAGAAGGGATCCACTGCCGAACGGTGCGGCCGCGCATCGGCATGGGGCGGATCCTGGCTCCGGCCGGCGAGTGCGGGCCGGAAGGGGCGTAAGTGATGGGGTCAGGCGAATCGCTGACGCGTAGCGGTCTGCGCGGCCGAGAGGCCGAACTCGAACAACTTCAAGCACTGATCGCCTCGGTGGCCCGCACCGGAAGCGGCGGGTTGGCCCTGATCCAGGGGGAACCGGGCATCGGCAAGACCACGTTGCTCGCCGAGACCGTCACCAGGGCCAGGGCGGCGGGATTCTCCGTCGGCCTCGGCAAGGCCGACGAGCTGCACCACATCGTGCCCCTCTCGTCGTTGGCGGCCTGCGTCCTGCACGGCGACCAGCCGCTGCTGTCCGACGACGCCTTCGCCGATCTCGCGCGGAATCAGGATCAGCGGATCTGGCTGGTGGAGCGCCTCGCGGAGGCGATCGAAGGCAGAGCCTGCAGTGCGCCGGTGCTGATCGGCCTGGACGACGCGCAGTGGGCCGACCCGCTGAGCCGGTTTGCCCTGAAGCAGCTCCCGGCACGCCTGAGGACCTCGCCGGTCCTGTGGATGCTGGCCGGGCGCCTGGATCCCGCCGGACCGGCGGAAGAGATCGTCGCGGCCGCGGCCGACGGACTTCCGACGGTCACTGTGCCCTTGGCGCCGCTGTCCGGCGCGGCCATCCGCCAGCTGGCAGCCGACACCTTGGGAGCGGCCGTTGACGAGCGGATACGGCACCTGCTCGACGGGGCCGGAGGGAACCCGTTTCTCGCGGTCGAGATGCTCGCGGGACTGGACAGCCCCGAGGCCTCGGGGGATCTCGTGCCCTCGACGCTCGTGCTGGGTGTGCGCGGCAGACTCAAATCCCTGCAACCCAGCACCCTGCGCTTCCTTCAGATGGGAGCCGTGCTGGGGCGCAGGTTCGGCTTCCACGACGCCGCCGCGCTGTACGGCCAACCGCCCGCCATGCTGATCTCGGCGCTCGAGGAGGCGGTGCGCTCCGGACTTCTGGACGACGACGGCGACCAGCTGGTCTTCCGACATGATCTGCTGCGCCAGGCCGTCTACGTCGACGTGCCGCCATCCGCACGAAAGGCTCTGCATCGGGAGGCTGCCGGCCGCCTTGTGGCCGCGGGCCACCAGCCGATCGACGCGGTGCCGCACATCCTCAGGGGCGCTCTGCCCGGGGACGAGGAGGCCGTGGCGCTGCTGCGGCGAGCCGCCGAGAATGTGCAGCCGGTCACGCCGGGGCTCGCGGCCGACCTGATGACGCGTGCGCTCGAACTGGTGTCGCCCGCACGGCCTTTGAGGTTCGAGGTGGGTGAGCAGACGATCCTCTGCCTGACCCGGGCCGGCAGGAGTCGAGAAGCGCTGTCGATCGGTGACCGGCTGCTGGCCTGCCGACCGTCGCTGGAGGTGATCAGCCGGCTGCAGGCCGCCCTCGGTGCGACGCTGTGGAACCTGGATCTCGCCGATGAGCTGCGCCGCCGGGCCGAATCGGCCCTCGCCGTCGGAGGCGCCGCTCCGGAGGCCGCGGCGAGGCTGGCCGCCCTGCGGGCGCTGGCTCTGTCCCGGGGCCAGGATCTCGCCGCGGCCCGTGAGGCCGGCGAGACCGCGCTGCGGGCCGCCACCGCGATCGGTGACCGGGAGGCGCACGTCCTGGCCCTGTCCGGGCTCGGCGAGATCGCGCAGAACGCGGGTGAGAACGCCGTCGCTCTGGAGCGCTTCGCCGCGCTCAGCACCATCGATTCCGCATTTCTTCCCGAAGAGATCGTCGCGCACCTGCATATGGACGACTTCGCGTGCGGCGGACGACTGCTCATGCAAGCAGCGGACAACGCCGGGACGATGCGTCAGGCGATGATGCTGTGGGCACAGGGCCAGCACGATCTGGGGCTCGGTCGGCTCGACGACGCCGACGCCGACTTCGCGACCGTGGAGCGCCTGGAAGACGACGTACAGGTACCCGTCCAGCAGGTGAACGCTCGCGTGATCCGCTCCCGGATCGCTCTGCTGCGCGGCGACCGGGAAGCGGCGCGGGAACACCTGGTGGCGGCGCGGGAAAGGCTGTTGGTCAAACCGAACCCGGGCAATACGGCCGCGGTGCGCTTCCTGGAAGCCGTCCACGCCGAGGCCGACGGAGACTTCGGGCTTGCCGTCGACAAGATCCGACAGGTGCAGCGAGAAGGTGTCTTCATGCGTTGGCGGCTGTTGCGCGACTGGGTCGACTCCGCGATACGCATGGCCCTGCGCGGTGCGGATCGGGAGCTCGCCGAGGACCTGGCCGCACAGGCCGAGACACACGCCGAACGGAACCCCGCCACGCCGACCGCCACGGGTATCGCTGCCCAGGCCCTTGGGCTCGCCAAGAACGATCTCGCCCTCCTCGAACACTCTGTGGCACTGCTCAAGGCAAGCCCGCGCCCGCTGGTCCGCGCCGCAGCGTACGCCGATCTCGGACAGGCACTCCTCGCAGCGGGCCGAAACCCCCAGGCAGCGGCCGCCCTGACGCAGGCTCACGCCATGTTCGCCGAGTCGGGCGCCCACGCCGCGGCGGCCCGCCTGCGGCCTGACCTGGACGGCGCGGGGGCCGGCAGCGGAAGGATGGTGACCAAGCAGCGCCCCGTCCAGGGATGGGGCGCCCTCACGGCCTCGGAGAAGAAGGTCGCGCGCCTGATCGCCGAGGGTCACACCAACCGGTCGGCCGCCGACATGCTCGTCGTCTCACCGCATACGGTCAACACACACCTGACCTCCGTCTTCCGCAAACTGGCAGTGAACTCCCGGGTCCAGCTCGCCAACATGGTCATGGCCGTGCCCGACGCCGACCGGTCCTGAGGATGATTGGTACGTTCACGCGATGCCCCTCCGCGCCTGAACCCACTTGGCTGGGACAGCGAACTCAATCGGAGGGCACCGTCATGCCACCTGTCCCCCCACGGCCGACCATCGTGCTCGTGCACGGGGCGTTCACCGATGCCTCGTCCTGGGCGGGGGTCATCAGCCTCCTTCACGCTGCCGGTTCGACCGTGCGCGCCCCGGCGAATCCGCTGCGCAGCCTGACGCAGGACGCTGCCTACATCAGGAGCGTGGTCGCCGACATCGGTGTCCCTGTCGTGCTGGTCGGCCACGGCTACGGCGGCGCGGTCATCACGCACGCCGCCACCGACGCCGACAACGTCGTGGCGCTGTGCTACGTCGCGGCGTTCGGCCTCGACGCCGGCGAGTGCGTCCTGGACATCACAAGCCGATTTCCCCCCATGCCGGCGACCGACGCGACCTTCGCCGCCGACCTTCCGGCGCAGCTTCCCGGCGGCCCGGACAGCGAGCTCTACATCAGCGAGGAACGGTTCCCGGAGGTGTACGCGGCCGACCTGCCGCCCCATCTGAAGAAGGTGATGTCCGTGGCACAACGCCCGATCGCCCACAGCGCGCTGACCAGCAGATCGGGCGCGCCGGCATGGGCCGTAAAGCCGTCCTGGTACGCCATCGCGACCGCAGACCGGATGCTCAACCCCACCGCTCAGCGCTTCATGGCACAACGCATGGCGGCCACCGAACACCTGCTGGACGGCTCACACGCCGTCATGTTGTCGCATCCCGACGCCGTGGTGGCGATGATCCGGGAAGCCGCCGGACAGGGCACCGGTCGCGGCGACGGCAACGAGCTTCGACAGCCCCTCTGAGCAGGGGAAAGGGGTGGTCAAACGTCTTCGTACAGAGCCCTATAACATGCGTCGGAGACGTCCCTCGGCAAAGGCATCAGCATGTTCTCACTGGCCAGACCGCCGGCGCGGCGGATCGACGCCGCCTTGACCGGAACCATCGCCCTGGCACTGGCCGCCACCGGGTGCGGTGGCGGAACCGGCACCGGGTCCGCCACCAGCGAGGTCACGTCCATCACGGCGCTCGACTACTACACCGACGCATCCGAACACAGCCAATGGGGCGAGATACTCACCGCCTGCGGCAGGACCGCCGGCGTAAAGGTCGAGCAGACGAGCGTTCCGACGGCGTCGCTCGTCCCCAGGGTCCTGCGGCAGGCGTCGTCGCGCACCCTTCCCGACCTGTTGATGCTGGACAACCCCGACCTGCAACAGATCGCGCAGACCGGCGTGCTGACCCCGCTGGACCAGTACGGCATCGACTCCAGCGGCTTCGCCAAGGGCATCCTGTCGGCGGGCACCTACCAGGGCAAGGTGTACGGTCTCGCGCCCGACGTCAGCACGGTCGCCCTCTTCTACAACAAGGACATGCTCGCCAAGGCCGGTGTCGCCGTGCCGAGGAGCTGGGACGAGCTGAAGACCGCTGCGGCCAAGCTGACCCGTCCCGGGCGCTATGGCATGGCGGTCGACGCGAACGCCACGTTCGAGAGCAGTTGGCAGTTCCTGCCCTTCCTGTGGTCCAACGGCGGGGACGAGAAGCAACTGGACACCCCGCAGGCCGCGCAGGCACTCCAGCTGTGGGTCGACCTGGTGAAGAGCGGCTCCATGTCGAAGTCGGTGCTGAACTGGACGCAGGCCGACGTCCACGACCAGTTCGCCAACGGAAAGACAGCCATGATGCTCAACGGTCCGTGGCGGATCCCGGCCCTGAACAAGGACGAGAACCTGCACTGGGGAGTGGCCTCCGTCCCCGTTCCCCGGACCGGGCAGACCCCGGTCACGCCGCTCGGCGGTGAGGTGTGGACGGTTCCGCAGAGCCCTTCCAAGGCCCGGCAGGAGAAGGCCGCCCAGGTCCTCGCCTGCCTGAACGATTCCTCCAGCATGCTCGCCCTGGCCAAGCAGCACTTCACCGTGCCCTCCCGCTCCACCGTGGCCTCCCAGTACGCCGAGCAGGTCCCGTCGATGGCTGCCTTCGTCCAGAGCGTGGAATCGGCGCGGCCCCGTACCGCCAAGCTCGGCGTCAAGTGGCCCAAGGCGGCGACCGGGATACACACCGCGATCCAGGCCGCGCTGACGGGCGAGCAGACACCGGAGGAAGCCCTCAGCCATGCCCAGCAGATCGCGACCAGTAACTGACCCGGCCCGGGCGCGTTTCTAGGAGCGGCTGGCCCCGTGGATGTACATCGTGTCCGCCGCGGCACACCTGCTGCTGTTCTTCGGCTGCCGATCACCCTGGGCATCTACCAGTACATCGATGCCCACACGAACCAGTGGAACGCCATCATGGCCACCACAGTCATGGCGTCCGACCCAGCCGCCGTCATGCTCATCGTCGCTCGGCGCTACGCCGCCGCCGGTGCCACCGGCGGAGCCATCGAGTGAGAGGCGCCTCGGTCCGTCACCCTCGGCCGATCTAGCGGATTCACGCGATGTGCCGGCGCGGGCCAGCTGGCACGGTGTTCCGGTAGGAACGGCGGTTCTTCGGTTATCGGGCTGTCCGGTGACCGGATCCGAACCGCCTGTCGATGACGTTCTCAAGGGGCCCCATGTCCGTCGTCCTTTCCACCGCGGAGCTGTCCGCAGCCGACCGCAGCGAGCGCTGGCATGAAGCGGTGTCCCGGACGTTCGTACCGCTCGATGTCAATATCCTGGAGGAAGATCCGTCACCAGGGAGGATCGTCACCCATCAATTGGGTGCCACACAGGTGTCGGACGTCCAGGCCGGCTCTCAAGAGGTGACGCGCAGCAAGCGCCTGATAGCCAGGGACGGGAAGGAATACCTCATCCTCACGCTTCAGCGCAGAGGAAGCGCCGTCAAGGAGCAGGACGGGAGAGAGTGCCTGATAGAGCCGGGAAATTTCTCCATTTCTGATTCGTCTCGCGTGTTCAGAAAGAAAGTTGAGGGCGATTTCCGCTTCACCTCCTTTCAATTCCCTCGAAAGGAGCTACGCGTGCGGGACGAAGACCTTCACGCGTCGACTGCGAGTGCGTTCTCGGGTCGTGACGGAGGTGCCGCACTGGTGGCGACCTATTTTGCGCGCATGGCGCGCGAGGCGGCGGGCTTCGACGAAGTCGTCGGCCGCCAGTTCGTCGCCACCGGGCTCGACCTGCTGGCGCTGGTCATCAACGAGCGGCGCGGCCGCTTCAGGCCGCAGGCTCCTGAGACCGCCACGGCCATGATGGCGCGAGTGAAGGACCACATCTTGCAGAACCTCTCCGACCCGCACCTGTCACCCACCGCGATCGCCGCCGCTCACTTCATTTCGGTGCGCTACCTGCACAAGTTGTTCCAGCTGGAGGGAACCACCGTCGGGGAGTGGATCCGGGCGGAGCGGCTGGAGCGGTGCCGTCGGGATCTTCTGCGGTCCCCGGCTCGGGGACTCGGGGTGGCGACCATCGCCCGACGCTGGGGGTTCGTGAGCCCCAGCCATTTCAGCCGTGTTTTCCGTGCTGCTTACGGCATGTCACCTCGCGACTGGCAGATTCACGGCCTGTCCGGTGAGCAGCGCACGGTTGACCCCGACTATTCAGCGTAATTACGTCAGGTGGCGGCTTGACAGCAGGATGGTGTGGCTGTCCTGCAAGGACGCAGGTGTCGTGTGCGGCTTCGGTGAAGGAGTCGGGGCACCTTTCCGGTGATCGAGCATCTGGAATGGGTTTCCTAGGAGTCAAAGGCCATTGACGAAGGTGCTCGTTGCCGTTACAAGCAGCGGGAGGCAAACCACCGTGAAGTACGGGAAGGCTCGCTTTCCGGTGACTCTCGAAGTGATCGTCGGCGGTGCATATCCGGCGGGGTCATACAGTGCATCGAGCTCCTCACCCGAACGCACGGGGGTCCGAAAGCTCCCCTTCTTGAACTGGTAGACGTTTCCGTCAGCGTGCGTATAGATGAGGGCGATACAGGTGGCAGTAATCACCACGTAGGCCCAGACACTCTGGGTACTCATCCCCCCGAAAGAAAGCGTCAACCGGTAGCGAAGACTTCATTGCTGAGGTCGGATCTGGTGCGCGAGTCAGGACACTTTTCTGGTGGTCGAGAGTACAGGGTGGGACCGTCGGCTGTCGGTGGGGGCGGATGGGAAGAGGCTGGTCGGGCATGCCGGAGTAGTCTTGCTGCGCCAGTGTGCGGACCGCACAGGGCTGACGGTCTCTCTGGCTCCAGTACGTAGTTGAGCCCGCCTCGGATGACATGCAGATGCGTGTCGTTGAGGCCTGGAACCATCCGGCGGCCGAGGGCCTCGACCACCTTCGTGTCCGGGCCGACGTGGGAGGCGACGTCGTTGTCGTCACGGACGACCGTGACGACACCGGCACGGATGGCGATCGCCTCGGCCTGCGGGCGGACCAGGTCTCCGGTGTGGATCTTCGCGTTGTGGACGACCGGGTCCGCGGCGTTGTCGGTGGCGTGGGGAACCAGCCCACCGACGGGCGTGGACTCCTTTCGGCAACCTTCTGCGGGATGAACGGCGTCGATTGCGCTTGCGTCGGCATCGACTTCCCTGTGTGTGAACAGCGACGAAAGGAGAGCATCGGAGGATGCGCGACGACCGCGTCCCAGCCTCGACCTATCCGCTCTCCGGGCGATAACTCCGTGCGCTGCAAAGGTCCGGACCCGGCGACTCTCGACTGCTGTGCCGTCACGCTATTTCGAGCCGAAGCGTCGGTGTATCCCCAGCAGTGCACTGGATACGTTCCGACAGTGCACTGCCTTGTCCTGCGCTGTCGGGACAGCTCCAGTGCGCTCGTGGACAATTCCCGCCGCCTGTGCGCGCCTAGCATCGCGATTGGCGACTCCACGGACCTCTGCGCCTGCCGGGAGCCGCCTCACCTCGCCGGAGAGACCGGCGCATCACATCAACCCGGGAGATTCACATGTCCGACGCCGTCGCACCGGTCCAGCCGGTCCTGGAGCCCGCCGCAGCCGCATTCGCCGAGGCCACGGCCAACCCGCCCTACCTCTTCGACCTCCCCCCGGCCGAAGGCCGCAAGGCGGTCGACGAGGTGCAGTCCGGCGAGCTCGACAAGCCGGCGGTCGACGAGGAGTGGATCACCGTCTCGGGTGGTCCGACGGGCAGTGTCCGGGCCCGCATCGTCAAGCCTGCCAACGCCGAGGGCGTCCTGCCGGTGATCCTCTACATCCACGGCGCGGGCTGGGTGTTCGGCAACGCCCACACCCACGACCGTCTGGTGCGCGAGCTCGCCGTCGGCGCGGGCGCCGCCGTGGTCTTCCCCGAGTACGACCTGTCCCCCGAGGTCCGCTACCCGGTCGCCATCGAGCAGAACTACACGGTCGCCAAGTGGGTCGTCGAGCAGGGCTCGTCCAAGGACCTGGACGGCTCCCGGCTGGCCGTGGCCGGCGACTCCGTGGGCGGCAACATGGCCGCCGCGCTCACCCTGATGGCCAAGGAGCGCGGCGGGATCCCGCTGGTCCAGCAAGTGCTGTTCTACCCGGTGACCGACGCGAGCTTCGACACCGGCTCCTACCACCAGTTCGCCACCGGGTACTTCCTGCGCCGCGACGGCATGCAGTGGTTCTGGGACCAGTACACGACCGACGAGGCCGAGCGCGCCCAGATCACCGCGTCCCCGCTGCGCGCCACCACCGAGCAGCTCACCGGTCTGCCCCCGGCCCTGGTCATCACCGGCGAGGCCGACGTGCTCCGCGACGAGGGCGAGGCCTACGCCAACAAACTGCGCGAGGCCGGCGTCCCGGTCACCGCGGTGCGCTTCCAGGGCATCATCCACGACTTCGTGATGCTCAACGCGCTGCGCGAGACTCATGCCGCCGAGGCCGCCATCACGCTGGCCACCGGCGTCCTGCACACGGCGCTCCACGCGGGCTGACACCACGCACCGCCCTCACCTCCGTCCCGGCCCGAGGAGGTGGCCAATCCGATCGGTACGGCGGTACGAACGATGGGCCGACAAGGCGACGTTGCGGCCGCGCGGAGAGACTTCCTGTACGGGGTCCGTCCGCGCGGCCCTTTCGTCTTGGCCCGCCCCGGGATCCTGCCGTGGAGGCTGGTCACCGACGGGGCACCGTGACCACCGCGCCCAGTGCCGCCGTCAGCACACCGGCGAGCAGCGCGGGTGCCGATGACCAGGCGGCCAGCAGGACCCCGACCACGGCAACGGGGAACGCAATCCACTCGGCCCAGCTTCTTTGGTGTGGCCGCAGGTCCACGACCCAGACCGTGATCAGGAAGACTGCCGCCAGAACAGTGACCGCACGAACAGCAGTTCCACCCAGCCGAGTTGACACATCGCCACACCGGCGGCGGAGCGTAGCGCGGTCCTGCGTCTGACGGAGTCGGACAGTGCGGCACGCAGCCACGGTGCGGCCAACGCCGTACGCAGCACCACGTACCCGAGCGTGATGACGCGCAGAGCCCTGTCCTCGAACGCGCGGCGTACACCGGCGGCGGCGAGGACGAGTGCCCCCGTGATCTGCACGGGCACCGCCAGTCGGTACGTGACGTCGTCCGGGTCGTAGGCGGACGCGAACCATGTGAAGTTCATCCACGCCCACCAGATGGTGAAGAAGACCAGCGCGAAGCGCAGCACGCCATCGGCGAAGTCCCCCCGCGTCAGCGTGCCGTGCAGGCTCGCGGACGCCTGCGCCACCACCACGGCGAAGCACAGGTCGAAGAAGAGCTCCAGGGACGTGGCGGACCGGTGCTGCTCGTCAGAGCTTCGGCCCATCATGGTGCGCCAATGCCCGGCGACCGGGTTCGTCCGCATGGTCGAGGCGCGGCTCAGCGGAGGGCTCCCAGGGCCGCCTCGATGGTCCGGTGGAAGGTGGGATAGGTGTAGATCATGTGCCGAAGCCGGTCGACGGATACCTCGGCATGGACGGCCACGTTCAGCCCGTACGGCACCCCGCCGCCCATCGGCCCCGCCGAGGTCGCACCGATCAGCACGCCCCGGTCGGCGTCCTCGAGGAGCTTGATGAACCCTTCGTTGCCCGGCCCGTGGATCCAGCCGCGCGTGGAGGCGGCGACAGTCACCACGCTGGTGCGCAAGCGCAGCGCCTTCTCCCTCGCCTGTCGCTCCGTCAGGCCGACGGCGCCGATCTCCAGATCGGTGAACGTGACGCGAGGCAGCGCCCGGTAGTCGGCGGCGGGTCCGGGCTGCCCGAGGATCTCCCGGACGGCGATCTCGGCCTGATACATCGACACGTGGGTGAAGGCGACCCGGCCGGTCATGTCGCCGACCGCCCACAGTCCCTCCCCGGCCTGCATCCGCCGGTCCGTCGGAACGACTCCCGCCGCCGGATCGAGCCGCACCGTGTCCCCCGGCACCGGGGGAATCCGGGGCCGGGTGCCGGTGGCCGGCACGACACCGCGCCGGGCCTCGAAGGTACGGTCGCCGATCGTCACACGTCGCGGCCCGGCGAGGCGCCCCGTCCCCAGGACGAGCCGACCGCCTTTCGCCGTGAAGCGGTCTGCGGCCACCTTGTCGTTCCAGTCGTCGGTGGCCTCGTCACGGATCCGTCCGGCGACCCTGGCCCAGTCCGGAGTCGCGACCGCTTCACCGGCGAGGGCGGACGCCCGCCCCACCTCGGCAAGCAGGTTCCCGGCCCGGATCATCATCTTGCTGGGCACGCACCCCCAGTACGGACACTCGCCTCCGACAAGTTCCGACTCGATCCCCACCACGCCCAGTCCCGCTTCGGCCAGCGTGCCGGCAACGTACTCGCCGCCCGGCCCCAGCCCGACGACCACCACATCCGTCCGCTCGTTCGCGCTCATGCCTCTCCTCGTTCCGCCAGCTCTTTGGGCATGGGCTGTTCCGCCGACGCTAGAGCGGCCGACGGAGGACCCGAGTCCGCCGACGCACGGATACTTGCCCGAGCGCGAACACCGAGGACAAGGACCAGCGAAGTGCGCTGGCGGGCGCCACCGCATGCGCTACCGGTCAAGGCACCCCTCGACCGGGCACCTAGCGTCATCGGGGTACGCACAGCACGACCCCGCAGGAGGCGGACCATGACCACCGACTTGCCAACCCCGCACAGCAGCCAGCCCCGACTGCATCAGAAGGGCGAAGTGATCCAGAAGTTCGGGACCGTGAAGCAGTTCCCCATCGCCCTCACCCACGACGCGCGGATGTACTCCTGCCAGCGCCTGAACCAGGTCCTCGCGGACACACAGATCCTCTACGGCCTCTACAAGAAACACCACTGGCTGATGCGCGGCGCGACCTTCTACCAGCTGCATCTGGTCCTGGACAAGCACGCGAGCGAACAGCTCGACATCATCGACACCCTCGCCGAACGCGTCCAGTCCCTGGGCGGCGTCGCGGTGGGAGACCCGCGGCACGTCGCCGAAATCACCTCGATCCCGCGTCCCCCGAACGGCGTGGAGGAGGTGCCGGCCATGCTTTCCCGGCTGCTGGAAGCCCACGAGACGATCCTCATCGACGCCCATGACGCGACCGCCCGGACCGCCGAGTTCGGGGACGATGGCACCATCGACCTGCTGGTCTCCCAGGTGATCCGGACCGGCGAACGGCAGGCGTGGTTCCTGGCCGAGCATCTGGTCGACACGCCGCTGGTCCGCGCCTGAGCAAGGCCTGCGCCTCGGTCCGTCCCACGTGACCCGGACACCTGCGGGGGCGTGAACCGGCGCACACGCAGGACGCCCCATCGTCCGCATACGATGCAGCCAGGATCGAGCCCCATCGCCTTCGCGCCGGACGGAGCGCTGCTTGCAGGGAGCGGATGATGGATCTGCGGCAGATGGAGGTCGTCGTCGCGGTGGCGGACACGGGCGGCTTCACGGCGGCGGCACGACGGCTGCACGTGGTCCAGTCGGCCGTGTCCGGCACAGTCCGCGCCCTCGAACGCGAACTGGGCACGCCCTTGTTCGACCGCACCACGCACCGCGTCGCCCTCACTCCGGCCGGCGAGGCGTTCGTCCCCGCCGCACGCGCGACGCTTCGCGCCGCCGAACTGGCCCGGGAGGCCGTCGATGCCGTACGAGGGCAGCTGCGCGGGCGGGTGACGGTCGGCACGATGCAGGGGGTATGGGCGGGACTCCACCACGCCTTGGCCGCGCTGCGTGCGGAGCATCCCGGCGTGGTCGTGCAACTGCGGCAGGCGGCCGTCGCCGACATCCGGCAGGCGCTGCGTGAGGGCACGGTGGATCTGGCCGTGGTGGCACTCGACCGCCAACAGCAGCGCGGGCTCACGACCCGGCTGCTCTCCCGCGAGGACATGGTGCTGCTGGCTGCGCCCCGGCGGGTGCTCGCCGGAGCGACACCGAACGGCGAGGTCCGGCTCGCCGACATCGCCCGGTTGCCGCTGGTCGACTTCACGCCCGGCTGGGCCATCCGCTACGCGGTCGACCGGGCCTTCCGGGCCGCAGGCGTCGACCACGGCACGACGTTCGAGGTGAACGACATCGGCGCGGCAGCCGAACTGGTCCGCAACGACCTGGGCGTCTGCATCATGCCCAAGTCCATTGCGGACCGCTTCCCCGATCTGCCGCAGTACCGATTCGACCGACACGCACCGAATTGGAAGATCATGGTGGTACGACCTCCCGGCGAGGCACCGCCGGCGGTCGCCGCGCTGCTGCAGCACATCACCTGACGGCAACTCGCCGCGTTGACGTACGACTTGGAATTCTGGAACTCCGCTCCACGGACCAGGACAGACCTAGGAAACGCTGTGGAACCATGTCCCGTGCACGCACAGTCATCCCGCCCATCCAGGGGACTCCTACCGTTCGCCCACGCCGGGACCCCTTCGACTTCAGCTGGCGCAACGGCGCCGCCGAACCGGACCTGATGCTGCGCGACGAACTCCAGACCGCGCTCGCCGACATCATCCCGCCCGTCCTCGTGGAGCTCCGGACCAACTCCCAGCCCCTCGTGATCAAAGAGGCCGCCAGGTCCAAGGTGGTCGAAGAGACCGTCCAGCGGGCGTGTGGCAAGAACTACGGCACCGCAGTGACGGCAGCGGACCAGCCATGGTCAGTACGCAAGCGCCTCTCGATCCACGTCGGGCTCTACCAGGCGGCCGACCTCACGGACGGATCGCGGATCGCCATCAACGGAGGCTTCTGGGGTGCGCGAGAACCTGTCTGCCCTGGACCGTGCCGCATTGGACGCGGATACGCGCTGCCCGCGACGGGGAATCGGATGTCCACTACTGAGTGGATCAGTCCGCTCGGACTGATGAGGTGCGGCCAATCCCGCCGGTGAGGAGGCGTTAACGGCCCGATCACGAGGCAGTGTGGCGCTTGGTGCGGTGTCCTACTTGTACTGGGGATTCCAGTACAAGTAGGAGGTCTTGGCGGGTTAGGCGTACACCTTCTGTCCCATCCATGTAGCAGAGGTCCGACCGACAGTCGCATACAGGACGAGCGGCAGCTCCTTGTCGTCCTGGCCGAGGGCAAGCCCGATCCAACGGTCGCGGTCCCGCAGCGGCCACGCCTGCAAGCTGACGGCACTCTGGCAGAGGGAGCGGAGCGGCTCGGGCACCGTCTCACCCGCACACACATCCTTGAGACAGGACCACAGGTCGACGGCGAGCGGATCGCCCCAGCGCTCGGTGAGTGCCGCGGCCAGGGCGTCCAGGCAGGCCCGCAGCCGCGCCTCGACCTCGCGCCAGGCCTGCCCGTCCTCGTCGTCCCAGAACTCCTGACTGACGTGCAGGTAGCCCACACGATGCCCCGGCCCTCCGTACCCGTCGACGTCACTGAAGCTCGTCTCCGGAAAAGGTTGCGCGAGCAGCTCGTTTATCAGCGTGAGATACTCCTCGAACGTCGCCTCTGAGGTGACGCCGGAGTCATCGGTGGTCATGCACGCAGGTTAGGGGTCGGCACCGACAATCCTTCCTGGACGCGGACCCCAGTCGATGTCCCGTGGGAGCGGCTGGAGTCGGCGCTCGAGCACTACCCGGCCAAAGAGATGCGGCGAGCGCTGCGTCGCCTGGCGCTCAAGGGCGAGGCGACGACCGAGGAAGACTGCTATCCCCTGTTCGACTGCTTCGCGCTGGGCACCGGACGCGTGGCTTCCGTCGCAACCGCCGCACTGCCGTTCGTCGTTGCACACGCCGACGATCCGGACATGGGCGCCCGGGCCACGCTCGTCGAGCTGCTGGCGAGTTTGTCCAAGGCGGTGGCCGAAGCCGACCCGGGCCTTGTGGACCCCGGATGGCACCAGACATGGCAGGCCCAACGCCCGCAGATCCGGGCCCTGCTCGCGAACCCCCTGCCCGAGGTACGCAGACAAGCCCTGCCCCTCGGAGAGGGTGTCGGCGTGCTACTGGAGCAGTGGCACGCCGAGACGGACCCGACGGTGCGGCTGACGGCCAGTTGTCAGCTGAAGCCCACCGTCACACAACAGCGTCGGTGACAACAACCCTGCCGATGTGACAGCTCGACGACCATGCCGACCAACTCGCCGCCGCTGTCGACGCGATGCGACCACGACCGGTCGTCGCCACGTTCTACCCCACTGGCTCGCGCCAGGCGGCGACGAGATCGTGGAAGCGCGAGAATCGGGCGCCCGGAACAGTCTCACCACTGACCGTCTCGCCATTGAGCCAGCAGATGTCGAAGACGTCGCACTCGGTGTCGAGCAGGCAGCACACACCACCGGTGGCGGCGGTGAGGTCGGTGAACACGTTCCTGACGCTCGCGGACTGCTCGAACATCCGGCTCATGCCCGAGGTGGCCGCTGTGAACTGCATCGAGGCGAAGTCCGGGTGCCATGCGGGTGAGAACCTGACAGTCAGGTAGATGCACCCGATCGGCACTCGTCCCCGCTCGTCGGCCCTGCCGAGACCGGAGAGGAAGAACTCGCGCATCGCGTCGTCGACGCCGATGACGATCGAGGTGTCCAGTTCGAGCGTGCCGCCTGCTGAACAGTCGACCGGTTCGCTCTTGAATTTCGAGGTGAACGGCAGGAGCAACTGCTCTCCACCCGGCAGGTTCACCAAAAGCGGCGGCGTGTCGCGGCCTTGTGGGGCGAGCTCGGCCAGCCGGGTCAGTGCCCTCCCAACGTTGCGAGGAGGCATGAAGATCTCGTAGCTGTAGTCCAGTCCCATACCGCCCCGCCTCCCCCGTCCTTGAACCGGCATCCTTACACGGTAGGGACCGGCCGCCCAGTTGATTTCGGGGCGGCCGGCTTCATCCGGGCGCGGTCGGCAACGGGCCTGAACATCGGCTCGTCTCCCAAGAGATCAGCTCCGAGCAAAAGCGCTGCCACCCGTGTCCCGGAACAGGCACTGACCGCAAGCCGGACGCCCAAGTGGCCACATCAACCACTCACTGGGCAACTGAACAGCTCAGTCCCACTGCGCCGAGGCTCGATAGTCGTCACTGGCGGAGCCGAAAAGGTCGGCAGAAGGGCCGGGCCGAAGCGGCCTGGTCGTCACCTGGAAGGCAGGCCACGTGTCACAGACGCTCGGTGCCTTTCGATTCCTCACCTCGTGGTCCACGGCTGCTCGGGCTCGACGGCCGTACCGACATGGCGTGACGGCGCCGGTCACGAGGACGCGCATGCGCCGTCTCCCCGGGGTGGCGCGAACCGGAAGCGTGTCACCAGGGCACCTCTCCCTCGTCGTCGAAGAAGCGGCCCGTCGGTCCGTCGGCCGGTACGGTGGCCAGCCGGATCGCGGCGACTGCGCCCTGCTGGGGGGTGCGCACTCCCCGGAAGTCGTTGAGGTCGGTCGCCGTGAAGCCGGGGCAGACGGCGTTGATCAGGATGTGGGTGCCGGCCAGTTCCTTGGCGTACTGCACGGTGACGGCGTTGAGGAACGTCTTCGAGGGAGCGTAGGCAATGGAGATGGGGCCAGTCTCTCGGCCGGGCGTGGTCTGGAGCGTGAGGGATCCGACGCTGCTGGAGACGTTCACGATCCGCGGCGACGGCGAGCGGCGCAGCAGCGGGAGCAGGGCGTTGGTGACGCGGATGACGCCGATCACGTTGGTCTCCACGGCCGCGCGTACCCGGTCCACGTCGACGGTGGTGGGCTCCTGCGGTCCGCCGCCGGTGATCCCCGCGTTGTTGACGAGCGCGTCGAGCCGCCCGGCCCGCTCCTCGATCAGCCGAGCCGCCGCTGTCACGCTGGCGTCGTCGGTCACGTCCAGTGGTACGCCGAACGCGTCGGCTCCGGCCGCGCGCAGCTTGTCCACGGCGGCCTCGCGCCGCTCCTCGTTCCGCGCGCCGATTCCGACGGACCAGCCGAGGGCGCCGAGCCCGGCGGCGATCTCGTACCCGATGCCCTTGTTGGCCCCGGTCACCAGCGCGACCTTGTGGTGGTTCACGGTGTTCGTCTCACTCATGACATCGATACTTCTCCCCCGCCGGGCAGGGCGTCCAAGACCGACTGGGTGGACGGCGATACCGCCCGGGTATCGCTCCAGGCCGTCCCGGTTAGGCTGGCGGGGTGGAGACACGTGAGCTGCGGTACTTCGTCGCGGTCGCCGAAGAGCTGCACTTCGGCCGGGCCGCGCAGCGGCTCGGGATCGCCCAGCCCCCGCTGTCGCGGGCGATCGGCGGGCTCGAACGGCGCCTGGGCACCCTCCTGCTGGAGCGCGGCAGCCGGGGTGTCGCCCTGACCGAGGCAGGGGCGGTGCTGCTGCGGGAGGCGCGAGCGGCGCTGGACGCCGTCGAGGCCGCCGAACGGCGCACCCGCCGGGCCGCCCTCGCGGCGACCGGCCGCCCCGCCGTGGTCCTGGCCGCGAAGGCGGGCGCCTCCGGTGAACTGCTGGCCAAACTCCTCGACGCCTACGCCGCCGAGCCCGGCGCCGTCGCCGTCGCCGTGGACGTCGTACTGTGCGGGCCGGGCGAGCAGACACGGTTGCTGCACGACGGCCGCGCCGACGTGGCCCTGCTGCACCGGCCGTTCGACGACACGGCCGGCTTCGACACCGAGGACCTGCACCGCGAGGGTCAGGTCGC
The DNA here is from genome assembly GCF_009377175.1 of Streptomyces adustus. Taxonomy (GTDB): domain Bacteria; phylum Actinomycetota; class Actinomycetes; order Streptomycetales; family Streptomycetaceae; genus Streptomyces; species Streptomyces adustus. The sequence continues at coordinate 35,486 of NZ_VJZD01000022.1, read as the reverse complement.
GATCCTCCCGGCGGGCCACCCTCTCAGCGCCCGCCCCCACGTGCGCCTCGCCGAGGTCACCGACCTTCCCGACCTGCCCCTGCCCCGCTGGCCCCGCCCTGACGGCACCTTCCCCGACGGCCCCGGACCACAGGTGCGCGACCACACGCAACTCACCCAGCTCATCGCCCTCGGCCGCGCCTGCGCGGTCGTGCCGGAATCGGGCCGCACCGGCCTGCGCGAGGACCTCACCGCCGTACCGGTGTCCGACGCCCCCACGTCACCACGGTCATCGCCTGGCCCCCACACAGCCGCTCAACAGCGGTCGCGGGGCTGGTCCGCGCCGCCACTGCCCTGTAGACGGCCGCCGCCGAAGTACGGCAGAGGGCGGCGCAGCCACTGACCGGGGAACGGCTCACTGGATCAGCTCGATGTGCGGATGGTCCGGGGACACCGGGCAGACGTGCAGTTGCAGATCGTAGCCTCGGGCGAGGTCGATCATGGTCGGGTTGTGCGCTTCGGGATCGGTGGTGGATGACAGAGAGCGGGCTCGGTCCTCGTCGGGAATCCAGTCGGGATAGTTGGAGTTCCATTCGCCCGAGGCGATGGTCAGCAGCGGATCCATCTCGGTGCCGCATGAGGGGCAGAGCCGGGGCAGAGGATCGGTGAGGCCCCAACGGGTCCATCCACCGACCTTCCAGCCGGGAGCGACGGACAGCCTGCCCGTGTAGAACTCGTTGTAGAAATCCTTCGAGCAGGGCGTGTCAGAGCTGTCCAGCGGGTATGGCGTGTGGTCAAAGCTGTCCACAACGGCGCCGACCGTCTGCCACCTGCGCCGAGGTCCTCCACTTCATCGAGACCTTCTACAACCGCCGCCGCCCACGAACATCACGCACTCCCCTGGCCTCCAGGAGCTGCGCCGGATCCGCTGATCAGTGACATTCTGCAACCGGCCGCTGCCAACGAGCAAACCTCGCCCTCCCACACACGCCCTTCCAGCGGCGGCTCGGGGTCTCTACGCGGCAGAGAGGTGATCATTTATCATTTCCGGGTGCTCTGTCCTCCAAGGTCCGGGAGCCGCCGCTCAGCTGGACCTCCGGCAGCGGCCGGGGTTCGAGGAGGCCCCCGCGGAGCCGACTTTCAGCTCGGCCTGTAGTGGCGGAGGGCCGGTCGTCCGTCCGTCAGGCGCAACGATGGAGACGCCGATTCACATCGGTTTCTTGCTTCTGGGCGGTTTGTTCGTAGGGAATCAACGAATCTTCGAGAGGGAAGACGATGAGCGGCAGGAGTCTCACCCAAACCGAGGCCGAGACGCGGGCGAGCATGCTGACCGTCGAGCGGTATGACGTTGCCGTCGACCTTTCGGATCTGATGCCCGGCTCGCGGGTCCGCTGCGAATCGACCATCACCTTTACGTGTCACCGGCCCGACGCCGAGACCTTTGTCGATTGCGCGGCGACGGTCGAGAGCGCCACGCTCAACGGGGTCGTGCTGCGGTCGGCTGTCGAGGGCCGGATCGCACTGACCGATCTCGCCGAGCGCAACGTCCTCACGGTGGTCTCGGTGACGGAGTGCTCGGCCGATGCCCGGGGCGTGTACAAGGCGGTCGATCCCGCCGACGGCGAGACGTATGTCTACACCGACTTCAGTCCCGACTACGCCCGGTACGTGTTGGCCTGCTTCGATCAGCCGGACCTCAAGGCGCCGTGGGCGTTCACCGTGACCGCTCCTGCCGGCTGGCGGGTGTTGAGCAACAGCGGTGACCCGCACATCGAGGACCTCGGCTCCGTGCGTCGCTGGAGCTTCCCGCCGACGCCGCCGCTGGCGGCGTACAACACTGTGATCAACGCGGGCCCGTACTACGAGTTGCGCCGTCGCGGAGCTGGTCATGATCTCGGGCTCTTCGCCCGACAGTCGCTGGCTTCGATCCTGGACCGGGACGCCGACGAGCTGTTCACCCTGACCACCCAGGGGCTCGAGTTCTTCGCCGCCAAGTTCGGCATGCCGTTTCCGCAGCACAAGTACGACCAGGTCTTCACGCCCGAGTTCCCCGGCGCGATGGAGAACTTCGGCTGCGTCACCTGGATGGACTGGTTCCTGCGCAGGAGCACGCCGACCAGAGCGGAGTGGGACATCTTCTCGCGGTACCTCTTGCACGAGCTCGCGCACATGTGGTTCGGCAACATCGTCACGATGCGCTGGTGGGACGACCTCTGGCTCAACGAGGCGTTCGCGGAATTCGCGAGCAATTGGGCCGCGGTGAGCGTGACGTCGTACACCGATGCCTGGACGGCCCATCTGGCCGGCGAGAAACTCAGAGCCTATTTCATGGACCAGGGACCGACGACGCACCCGATCCGCCAGCAGGTCCGCGACGTCTCCGAGGCTGAAGCGACCTTTGACGCCATCACCTACCCCAAGGGCGCGTCCGTACTTCAGCAGTTGATGACGTACGTCGGCGAGGCACAGTTCTCCGCGGGTCTGACCAGCTACTTCGCCAAGCATGCCTGGGGCAACACCACACTGGAGGACCTGATCGATGCGGTCGCCGACGCCTGCGGACGTGACCTGGACCAGTGGCGCGCGGGATGGCTGGAAACAGCGGGCACCGACCGGCTGACGCTCGACCACGACGAAGACGGGTTTGCCCTGGTCGCTCAGGGCCCGGGTGGCCTGCCGCGCCAGCATGTGCTTGCCGTCGGCGCCTACGAGCGTTCAGGAGACCGCCTTGAGCGGACGGCACTCGTCGAAGTCCAGGTGGCGGGCGAACGGACTCGGCTCGCCCTACCAGCAGGGGCCGACCTGTATCTGGTCAACGATGAAGACCTGACCTTCGCCTCGACGAGACCTGACGCCACGACCAGAGACGCGTTCTTCGACAACGCCGCCCGCCTGCCCTCTGCGACCGCGCGAGGTGTCGCCGTCACCACGGCCTGGGACATGCTGATCAACGGCGAAGCGACAGCCGCCGAAGCCGTGCACTGCCTGACCCGAGTACTTGCTGTCGAGACGTCCGCCTCGGTGATCGAGCCGTATCTCAACCTGGCTGTCGAGGCCGCAGATCTGTGGAGCCCGGAGTCGGAGCGGGACGAATTGCTGCGAGCAGTGGCTGCGGCGTGCCGCAGCCTCTCCGGCATCGGCGCCTACCGCAAAGCGGCGTTGCGCGGCTTCGCTCGCACCGCGGCCGAGCCGGAGGATGTTGCGTGGCTCCAGACCGAGGCCGGGGAGGACATCGATCTCCAGTGGCGAGCCCTGGTTCGCAAGGCCCAGCTCGGACGCCCGACCGCAGCCGAAGCACAGGCCCTGCTCGACCGCGACCCGGACCCCGAAGCATGGGTCAGCAGGCTCCAGGTCCGCGCTGCCACCCCTGACGCGGCAGAGAAGAAAGCGGTGTGGCAGACGCTGGTGACGGACCGTGCGGTGCCTCTCGCTTCGGTCCACTCTGTTGCGGCGCCGTTCTGGAGCGCCGGCCAGAACGACTTGCTGAGGCCCCACGCGGAGGCCTACCTCAATCTCGTGCCAGACATCCACCGCAGCGGAACCATGCCGGCGACGACCTACACCAAACACCTCTTCCCGCTGTTCGGTGTCGACCTGACCTTCGTGGGACGAGCGGAAGATCTGGCGGCACAGGCCGTCCCGGTCGTCCGCAGGAACCTCCTGGACCGGGCCGACCGGATGCGCCGCATCCTGCGCTCCCGCGGTTGAACGCTTTCCAGCCCGGACCACAGCTCGATCTGCAATTCCTGATGCTGGTGAGAAGCCCTGCCACGGTCGGTGATTTGCGATGCTCTGTAGATATATGTTCTTGATACGAAGATCTGGTCGATGTTCCAGACGCTCGACTTCCCGCCTCGACGCGCCCGTAGAGACCCATGCACGGCTGGGGCGCCAGGAAGCGGCGCCGGCATGGAGCAGCTGGTGACGAGAGGCGACCTACTGCCTGAGGCGGCGCGGTCAAGGCAAGGCAGCGGGGGCCGGCCGGATCGTCTGCGGCTGTATCCGCCGGAGACGGATGGGCTTGGGCTTGGGCTTGGGCTTGCCGGCCGCTTTCACCGGATCGACGGGGTGTGGCGTCGCGCGAGGCGGTCGGGGAGGGCGGGCGGGTGAAACGGCGGACCATGAGGATGGTGAAGGTGTCGACGGCCAGGTGCCGCTCCCTGCCATTGATCAACTTCCCGCCGTGGAAGCCGCGGGTGTCCTGGCCCGCCGTCTCGGCGTCCTTGGCGGACCGGGAGTCCAGGATCACTGCGACGGTGACCTCCCCCGGTCGGCATGGCCGGCGCATGGGAATCGGCATCGCGGCGGACCCGGTCGCCTGGGTCTGCTTCGCGGACGAAGCAGACCGGGGCCCGAGACCGCCCGAGGGCCGCCGCGGCCGCACCCGGGTCGTGCGGGTCACCGCGCAAGGCATCGAGCGAGTGTCCATGGCAGCGCCGATCTGTACCAGGGCCGACCACCGGCCACGGCTGATGATCCACCGCATCCACACACGCTTCCGCCGATGTACCGCATAGCAGGCAAGGAACACCAGGGGGCGGAGCCATCGGTGTTATCTGAGATATTTCGTCCTATATTGTCCTTGTGATCAAGCGGCTGGATCTACTCGACACCGCTGACGACGACATCACGGAGAGCGAAATCCTTCGGCTCGCTCTTGAGCACTCCGTCGCGGAGCTGGGCTGTGCCGGGGGAAGCGTCTACCTGCGAGGCCCCATGTCGGCTCTGCGCCTGGTGGCGTCCGTGGGGCTGCCGTCGTCCCTCGTGCGGACCTGGGAGATCGTCGACCAGGACGGACCCACCGCGACGGCACGCGCCGTACGCTCGGGCGAGCACGTGTGGGTGGCCCCCCGCCTCCGCAACCCGGCCGAACCCGCCGCGCCGCTTCATTCACGGCTCGGCTTCATCTCCGTACCCCTGATCCTTGAGCACCGGGCCATCGGTGCGATCACCTGTCTCACCGGGGCCAACGAGGAGCCGACCCCCGCGCAGTGGACGTTGCTCACCTCGGTGGCCGAGTGGGCCGCGGACCGACTGCAAAGGATCCCGGCGCCCGCACGCCTGTCCACCGACCTCGAAGCCACTCCGGTCGGCTCCTGGGAGTGGGACGTGCGCACCGGTGAGCTGCTGTGGGACGAGGTCGCCATGAAGGTCTACCAGACCGATCCGGCGGCCTTCGTGCCCGCCGTCCAGAGCTGGATGCGGGTGGTGCACCCCGACGACCTGGCGAGCACCCTGGCAGCCGCAGAACGCACCATCCGCACGCACGCTCCGTTCGAAGCCGAATACCGGGTCCGGGACGGCAGCGGGCACTACACGTGGACGCGGGCATCCGGTCACGTCGTCCTCGACGACCAGGGCCAGGTCACGCGCATCATCGGCAAGGGGTGGGCGAGCGAAGGCGCACGCTCCACCCGCGACGCGCTGAGCCGTGCGTTGCAGCACATGAGTGACGCCTTCCTGTCCGTGGACGACGACTGGCGCATCACGTTCGCCAACCTGGAGGCGGAACAGGTTCTCGGTTCGCAGGACGAACAGCTCTTCGGACGCAAGCTGTGGGACCTGCCCGCCCTGCGCCGGATGCCTGACCTGGAGAGGCGGTGCCGCAGCGACGCCGAACGGTCCGTCGCCGTCGGCTTCGACGTCACGATGGCCGATACCGGCCGCTGCTACCACCTGCGGCTCGTTCCCGTACCCAGCGGGCTCACCCTGTATTTCACGGACGTCACCGACCGGCGCCGCCGAGAGGCCGAGCAGGCGGCGGCCATCCAGTCCGCGGCCGAGCGGGCGAGGCGGACGGCGGAGCTGACCACGCAGCTCGCGGCGGCGACCACCTCGCAGGACGTGGTGACCGCCGTCGCCCAGCGCGTCCTGCCACCGTTCGACGCCCAAGGGCTGCTCGTGCTGGTCACCGAGGACCAGAAGCTGGTGCACATCGGGTCCGTCGGCTACCCGACCACCTTTCTGCGTCACATGGGCGGATCGCACGGCATGGACCTGTCCGACACCGACCCCACCGGTCAGGTGATCCTGACGGGAGAGCCACGCTTCTATTCGTCCCAGGACGAATGGGTCTCAGCATTCCCCGACGGGGTCACCCGGCCGCCGACCGACAAGAAGGCCTGGGCCTTCCTCCCGTTGACGGTCTCCGACCGCACCTTCGGCGTGTGTGTCATCTCCTTCGACACCCCGCGGCATCTCACGTCCGAGGAACGCACGCTCCTCATCACCATCAGCGCGCTCGTGGCGCACGCCCTGGAAAGAGCCCGGCTCTACGACGCCGAGCTCACCCGCTCCCAGGAACTCCAACGGGCGCTGCTGCCCCTGCGGCTGCCCACCGTGCCCGAGGTCACCGCGGCGGCGAGGTACCTGCCGGCCGGGGAGACCCGCGACGTGGGCGGCGACTGGTACGACCTGATCCCGTTGTCCGCGGGCCAGGTCGCCCTGGTCGTCGGTGACGTGATGGGCCATGGTCTGCCCCAGGCCGCGACCATGGGACGCCTGCGCACCGCCCTGCACACGCTGGCCGCCCTGGAACTGCCGCCCGACGAAATCATGGGCCACCTCAACGACATCGTCGGCGCTCTCGGCGATCAGTCGTACGCGACGTGCCTGTACGCGCTCTACGACTCCACCGACGGGTCTTGCACCATGGTACGGGCGGGGCATCCACCGCCGCTCGTCGTCCGGCCCGACGGCGGCACCTACTTCCCCGAGGTCGCCGTCAACCCTCCCCTGGGCGCCGCGCTGCCTCCGTTCGAGACGACGCAACTACGACTGTCGGCGGACAGCCTGCTGATCCTCTACACCGACGGCCTCGTGGAATCTCCGGAGCGGGAGATCGACCAGGGGATGGCCCAGCTCGCCGATCTGCTCCCCCGTACCGCATGTTGCCCGGATCTGGAGGATCTGTGCGACAAGGTCACCGCGGGCCTGCTGCCCGGTGGACAGCCCACCACCGACGACGCCGCCCTGCTGATCGCACGTCTGCACCCCATGGCCGACCGGCAGATGGCCTCCTGGGATCTGCCGGAGGGACCGCAGGCCGCGGGCGAGGCCCGCCGCCACGTACGGGAGCAGCTCGCTCAATGGCATCTGGACGGTCTGGTCATGACGACGGAACTGCTGGCCAGTGAGCTCGTCGGGAACGTCGTCCGCCATGCCAGGGGGCCCATCGGGCTGCGCCTCCTGTGCAGCGGAACCCTCGTCTGCGAAGTGTCCGACGCGAGCTTGACCATGCCCCGCATCCGGCGCGCCTCGGCGATGGACGAAGGAGGCCGGGGTCTCCAGCTCATCAGCGCCCTCTGCGATCGCTGGGGCAGCCGCTACACCACTCAAGGAAAGGCCATCTGGACCGAACAGACCCTCCCGGGTTCGAAGGACGGACACGCCGCGACCGGCATGCCGCCCTTCGATTCCGGGACTGCGCTTCAGAACTTCCCGAACTCGTCGTAGCGTCCAGGGAACTGGGGGTGCGTGAGTGCGAACTTTCCCCGAAGCGCGGGTAATCAGCGTTTTCGCCGCTCGCGCCAGGGGCTCCCTGACGGTGAAACGCCAAGCCGGTGCAGCACGTCCGGACCTACCAGTGCGACGCCTGCCACCTGGTCATCGGCCGGGGCGGCAACGCCGCACGCAACCTCGCCGCCCTCGCGGCAGCCTGCATGACCGGTACCGGAGTGGCCGGAGACCAGGACGCCCCCGAGCGGGTGTCGAAGCCTCGCGGAGCCGACCAGAGGACCCGCGCCACCCGCCCCCGCCGTAAAGCGGAGGCGGGGCGGGCAACGGCCATCCGCCATCCGTGAACGTCACTTCTTCTGCTGCGCGAACCAGTCGGCGAACCGGGTCCCGGCGAGCTGCGCGCCGGCACCGGGCACGAGCGAGGCTTCCTGCAACTCGGATCCGAAGTACGGGGCGTGCGGGTCCGCGACTACCGTGCGGGGGTCGTTCTGGGCGGTGAGCACGTCGCGGACCAGCTCGTCGAACCGGAAGGTGTCGGGGCCGGCGATCTCCACCGTCCCGTCGAGGGGGGTACCGGCCGCGGTGCGGGCGACGGCGGTGGCCACGTCGTCGGAGTGAATGGGCTGGAACTTGACGGGAGCGATGCGCACCGTGTCGCCCTCGGTCGCCGAGTCCGCGATCCCGTTCATGAACTCGAAGAACTGCGTGGCGTGCACGACGGAGTACGGGAGGCCCGACGCCTTGATCAGCTTCTCCTGGGCCAGCTTGGCGCGGAAGTAGCCGTTCTCCGGGAGCCGGTCGGTACCGACGATGGAGAGCGCGACGTAGTGGGTGACACCGGCCTCCGCGGCCGCCTGAAGGAGGTTGGTGGTGCTGGTGCGGAAGAAGTGCATCACGGCTTCGTCCTCGTACGAGGGCGAGTTGGACACGTCGATCACGACCTGCGCGCCCTGGAGCACCTCGGCCAGGCCCTCTCCCGTCAGTGTGTTGACGCCCGTCTTGGGCGAGGCCGGGACGGCTTCGTGCCCGTGGTCGTCGAGCTTGCGGACGACCTTCGAGCCGATGAGCCCGGTTCCGCCGATGACTACGGCCTTCATGGGGGGATCCTTTCGGGAAGTTCTCTGTGTACCAGCAAAGACCGGGTAGCGACGGTGTTTGTGACAGGGGCCCGACGGGCGACGGCGCGCGCGGGCTCGGGGCGTCACTCGGCGAGCTTTCCCTCGGTCGAGACGTCCTCATCCGGCCGTCCTCCTCCCGGGCGAACGCCATGCCGTACCGCTCGAGGTCGTCGATGCCCCGCGCGGCACCCTCGGTGACGGTCTGCACGGTGCGGGGATCGGCGAGCAGCTGGCTCTCCTTGAGCGTGTCGGCGGTGTGCTGCTGACAGCTGTCCTCGGGATCCATCGTGGCCGGCGCCGCGTTGATGCCCCCGGCAGCGAGTGCCGTGTGGGCGTCCTCCGTGGGCCGCTTGCCGACGGCGAGGACATCGGCACCGGCCTCGGCGAGTTCGATCGCCGCTCGCAGTCCGGCTCCTCCGGTGCCGATCACCAGCACCGTGGTCGGGATGCGCTGTTCAGTGAATGCCACGGTCCGCTCCGATCGCCTTGGCCGTCACGCACCACGACCGCGCGCCCCAGCCATGTGTGACACCGCGGCGGCGCTGGTCAGTGAGGAAAGGACGCGGTCCAGGGGCACGTCGGCGTCCGCCGGGAGCGGCTCATCCACGTCCGCCCCGGAGGTGATCAGCGATCGGATCGGCTCGACCACGTGCCGCACGCCACAATGCGTCGAGGGACGTGTGCGGCCTGCCCCTGACACGACCGATCGAGTGCAACCGCCGTGGGCAACGATGCCCCACCTCACGTCCTGGATCTCGTGCGCGATCGCCGGTACCGCTGCGAGGGCGGTCGTCGGCACCTGCACACAAGCGGTGTGTCCCTGGCCCTGGCTGTTCGGCAATCGTGCAAATCTGAGACAGTCCGATCTACGGAGGTGCAGCGCCGTGTCGGACAAGGACACAACAGGCCAAGGCCACGAGCAGGCCCCGCCCGGAACAGGGCAGACAGCGTCCACGTCGACGGCCTGACCGCCCCGGAAGGCGCCCGCAACGCCGGTCGGCACAGTCGCCGAGGCGCCGCCCGCTTTCGGTAGCGGACTCACTGAGCAGCAAGGATTGGCGAGGAATGCCGTCGAAGAACGATCCAGCAGATGATTCCCGGAGCCTTCAGGAGGCCGAAGAGGCGTTCCGTGACGCCCGTGGCAGCATGTTCGGCATCGCCTATCGAATGCTTGGCAGTGCCGGCGACGCGGAGGACATCATCCAGGAAGCCTGGATCCGCTGGCAGACCTATGACCGGTCGAAGGTGGAAAACCCGAAGACCTTTCTCACCACGACGGTGACCAGACTCGCAATCAACGTACTGAAGTCGGCCAGGGTGCGCCGTGAGACGTATGTCGGACCCTGGCTGCCGGAGCCGGTCGACACCCGGAGCGACCCCGCGCTGGGGGCCGTCAACAGGGAGGCGCTGGAAATCGCGGTGCTCATGCTGTTGGAGAAGCTCACCCCCACGGAGCGTGCCGCGTATGTGCTGCGGGAAGCGTTCGACTACCCGTACCAGCAGATCGCGGAGATCATCGACCAGACGCCGGCCAACACACGGCAGCTGGTGAGCCGGGCGCGCAAGCACCTCGCGGCGGAAAAGCGGTCGAGTGTCGAGTCGGCCGAACATCAGCGCCTCCTCACGGCGTTCGTCGCCGCCGCGCAGGCGGGGAACGTGGCCGCGCTCGAGGAGTTGTTCGCGGCGGATGTCGTTTCGTACGCCGACGGTGGCGGAGTCGTCCGGGCGTCGAAGTTCCCCGTCGTGGGCCGACACCGCGTGGCGGCCTACTGCCACGCCTTCGCCGACCGGTTCTGGGCCGATGCCACGGTGCACCCGATCGAGATCAACGGCCAGGCCGGGGTGGTTCTCTCCCGCGACGGAGTCGTGTTCGCCGCCATCTCGGTACGTGTCGCCCCGGACGGCATCGACCGGCTGTTGTGGATGATGAACCCGACAAAGCTGGCTGCGATGCCCGCCTGAGCATCAGTTCGCGATGACAGGCCCGTCACCCTACTTGCTCACTGCCTGTGACTGCTTCCTCCGGGACCGACCGTCCCGGTAGCAGGCTGTCCAGGTCGCAGGGGAACTTCAGTGCCCTCACCCCCCGGAAGACCGCTTCGGCGCGCGCGGCTCCGGACATGTCCCGGCCGCCCAGGCGTGTCACAAACGAGCATGCAGTCCGGTCTTTGCTGTCGACATCCCTTTCAGGAGGTAGAGATGAGCACCGAACACACACACCTGCCCCCGGGCGTTGAGATAATCGCGACCCTGCCGGATGCCGCATCCCGGATCGCGGTCGGCACCGAGGCCAGGACCGTCCTGGTCACCTTGCAGCCCGGTGACCCCGGCGCGCCGCCGCACCGGCACCCGGGGCCGCTCTTCGGCTACGTGACCCAGGGCGAGATCCTCTTCGAGTTGGAGGGGCAGCCGCCCCGGGTCCTCAAGGCCGGTGACGCCGTGTTCGAGCCCGGCGGTGACGTGATCCACTACCAAGGCGCCAACAACCTTCCGGACGCGCAGTCGCAGCTGGTCGTGACGATGTTCGCGCCGGTCGGTACCCCGGTTCTGACCGTGGTCGGCGCGGAGGAGCTGGCCGAAAGACAACACCTCCGCGCGCCCCGGCCCTGATGGCCACCGGCTTTCCCGACTCCCGCCCGAGCCCAACACTGTCTGGTCGGCAACGGGCAGGTTCCTGAGGCGTTGGGTTCGGGAGATGTCCAGGTGGTGCTGGAACAGCTGCGGGCCTCGGAGATGATTTCGTCGAGCAGGGGTGAAGGTACGGCAGTCCCACTGCGACCCCTGCCCGGTCGAGCACGGTCACCCAACGACCGCCGGATTTGGGCAAAGTGCAACCTGTCAGCGTCGCGCGAACCGTCAAGGTGACAGGAGGATGCGGCGTCGTAGGAGGTCGACGTCGGCCCGCCGTACATCTGTCTCTTCAGCAGTTTGATCCTGGTGACGCTGCCCTCGACCGCTCCCGAGGTGAAGGTGGTGGTCAGGGCAGCGAGTACTGCTGCGTGGTCGTGGCCGGGCAGGGCTGCGTTCACGCAAAGCTGCCCGGGATCACAGGCTGCGGGCGGTGATGTCGCCGTAGGCGGTGGTCGCCTTGACCGTCAGGCCGACGCCGGCGGTGCTGCCGGTGTTGGTGAGGGTGTTGTGGATGCGGCCGTATGCGGTGCCGGCGTCCAGGGTGGCCGAGATGCCGTGGGCTGCGCCGACGGTGATGTCGCCCTGCTGCGTGCTCAGCGTGAGCGTGCCGCCCGCGGTCTCGGTGATCGTCACGTCGCCCTTGAGGGTGCTGATCTCGCCGGGGCCGTTCAGACGGCCGACGGTGACGGTGGCGTCGAGGCCGGTGAGGCGGACGCTTGCCGCCTCGTCGAGCTCGACCGGTCCGTGCGCGCCGTCGAAGACGACGTCCCCGAGGCGTCCCACGCCGCGCAGCTGGGCGGCGACCGACTTCGCCTCGATACGGGAGCCGGCGGGCAGCTGGACGGTCACCTCGACGGAGCCGGTGTTGCCAAGGATCCGGTTCTTCGCCTGCGGGGCCTCGATCCGCAGGACGCCGTCGGCGCAGGCGACCTGGACCTGGCCGGCCGCCTTCACGTCACGGCCCTTCGAAGCGTCCGCGGGCCGGACGTCGACCGTGGTGGTGTCACCCTCGGCGGCGATGACCCGGATGCGTCCGGCCGGGATGTCCAGGACGGTCCGGACGGGGGCGGGGGTGGCGAACTTCTGCATCGTGCTTCTCCTTCGACCTATTGTTTCCGACATGAGAAACGCTACGTTGCATTCGAGATTCAGGCAACAGACTCGTTGCGTAACTCTCCTATTTCTGCAGGCAGATGCCGGGAAATCGTTGCAACGATCCTGAATCTAAAGCAACGGACATCATCAGAAACATTGCAATGAGTTGAAGGTGAACGCACCGGCTGACACCACACACCCGACCGGCCACCGACCGCACCGCACCTCAGACGGGCCGCCACACGTGCGTACGGCCCTCCACCAGGCAGCCCGGGAACGGCAGGATCCTGGGCCTTGTTCATCCCGGCCGCTGCCCCGGCCAGCACATGAACGACGGCCGTGAGCACGGCACGTTGGTCGCCCGGCGCGCTACCACCGCCCTGCGGGCGCCAGCACAAGGGCGTCCCGTAACCGGCTCGGCCATCGCCCTCGGATCAACCGGCACGAGCCGGCCACCATCGCACCGAACGAGCACCGCCCAGACAGCCCCACGACATCCGTGATCCGAGTGGCCTGCCGCCTGCACCCGTTTGAAGCGCGGACAGTGGCGGGGACCGCCTGGAACATGATCCGAACCATCATGCGCGGCTGCGCAGCAGGAGCCGCGGGCACGACCGCTCTGAACGCCGTTTCCTATGCCGACATGGCACTGCGCGGCAGACCCGCCAGCACCGTCCCGGAAAAGCTGGTGGACACCGTCACCACCCGGGCAGGGCATCCGCTCCAGGACTCGGCCACCAAGGACAACCGGCTCACCGGCCTCGCAGCACTGACCGGAATCGCCCTGGGAAGCGGAATGGGCGTCGCCGTATCACTCCTGCATCACACAGGCACCCGAATGCCCCTGTGGCTGGGAGGAGCACTCACCGGAGCACTCCTCATGGCCGTGGCCGACATCCCGATCGCCCGCCTCGGCCTCAGCGACCCCCACACCTGGTCAGCCGCCGACTGGACCTCGGACGTCGTACCCCACCTCGTCTACGGCCTCGTCACCTACAGGCTGGCCACCGCCCACCACCAGCAGCCATAGCCCCGATCGCGACCACCTGAATCTACGAAGCGGCCCACACCTTCGCGCCGATCTTCGAGGACCGGATCGCGTGCAGTGAAAGCACAAGAACTCACACGACAACGCGTACACGCCCCGCCCGGCAACCACGGGCCGGTCCGGGCGGACGACAGGGGAGGATTTCGTGCAGTGTCAGGGCGGCCCCGGACAGGGGGGCGAGCCACCTCCACCATTCACATCGGAGGACGCCGCTACCGGCGCAGTGCGGCCGACCTGGCGGCCTGCTCGAGCTTCGCGCAGTGGGCTGCACGGGCTTCCTCGTCGATCCGTGTCTCGTGTTCGGCGCGCACCCCGGTCCGGCCGTCGAGGCCCTCGCGCAGGATATCGGCGTGCCCGGTATGCCGGACGGACTCGCCGAGGACATGGACCATGACGGCGAACAGGTTCGTGTTGGGACAAGGCTCCGGCCACCACGGCACGTGGCCGGGGGCGTCGAGGGGAAGCTCGTTGATCGTCGCGTCCGAGTGTTCCCACGTGCGCCGGTAGAACCCGATGATCTGATCGCGGGTCTCGTCCGCGGTCGCCCACTGATCGCTGCCGTCGGAGTCCTGCCACCGGGGCAGCGGTTCCGGGGAAGGGCGGTCGAAGACCTCGCCGAAGTACCTGGCCTCGACGGTGGCCACGTGTTTGACCAGGCCGAGGAGGTTGGTCCCGGTCGCCGTCAAAGGTCGGCGGGCGTCGTATTCGGACAAGCCGTCGAGTTTCCAGAGCAGCGCCTCGCGGTCCCGCCGCAGTCTCCCGTGCAGGCTGCCTTTCGCGAATTCATCGATCATGCGGCATGAGCCTGCCATCGGCTGCTCGTGGTCTCAAGATCCCGCCTTCCGGTGCCACCCACACTCGTCACCTCCAACCCCGATGCCGCCCGGGCACCGGCGCCCGCACCGAGCGACCGAGCGACCGAGCGACCGAGCGACCGAGGCAGACTCCCCTGTTCGACATCCCGCACCGCGGTGGCTACGCCGTCCTCGGCTCCGACTTCGGACTCCCCCACCACCCGGCCAGTACTCCAGCAGGATTTTCATGTCTGACCTGCGGGTTTCGCTGGGTCGGCTGGAGTACTACGCGGCCCCAGGGGTGCGGCTCCGCCCCGCATGGAGGATGATCCACGGCGGAGGGGATTCGAATGCGTTCAAAAATGCGGGATCAGGTGCAGGCAGGGGCCCCGTGGCAGGCACAGGTTCCGGCCCGGGCGCAGACACGGATGCGGGTGAGAGACCGGTTCGGCTCGGCGTTCACGGCGTCGGTCTCGGTGGTGTTCTTCGAGGCCGTGATCGGGTCGATCGTGTTCTACGTGTGGATGGAGACCCAGGAGGTCCCGGCCCTCGGCTACAACCTGTTCAACATCTTCTTCCTGTTCGTCATGGGATTGATCGGAGTGGCGGCCGGGGCGGTCGGCGCCGTCCTGCTGTCGGTCGCCGTGGTGATGCAGCTCGTGGCCGTCGCCGGATGGCTCGGCCGCACGGTCTCGGGGCGTGACGTCTGGTGGTGGATCCCGCTCCTGGCGGCCGCCGGCGGCACCCTGCCGGGGCTCGTCTCGGCGTCGATGGTGCCCGCCGGGTTCCCGGAGAACGTCTCGTCGGGCCTCATTGGGTGGTTCATGGGCGCTGCGGCGCTCGGCGTCCCGGCGCTGGTCGTCCGCAGGCTGGTGCTGCCGGGCCGCCCGCGAGTGTCCGGCATCGCAATGTTCGGTCGGGTGGCGCTGTACGGGACGCTCGGCGTCGTCGTCACCGCCGCGCTCGCCGGTGTCGCCCTGTACGCCGGGATCGGGTACGAGCCTCCGCGGCTGACCGCGGACCGGCTCGCCGGGACGTGGTCCGACGGCAACGGCGGCAGGATCACCTTCACGGCGGACGGCAAGGTAACGGCTGACGGGGTCAAGACCTTCGGCTTCGACGACGACCGTCACGACGCGGGGCAGCCCTGTACCGGTGCCGGCACCTGGGTCCACCACCCGGGCGACGGGTCGTGGACCCAGAATGTGGGGGTCTCCGTCGACGCCTGCGATGGGAGCCTGGGCCCCTGGGAGGTGTTCGGGACCCCCGAGCACCCGAAGCTGTACGTGCTCGTCGGCGACCCCGACGCCTGGGACCTGTACATTCTGGAGCCCGACAACCAGCCCCGCGAAGAGCCCGTCAGGAACTGAGGCGGCCGAAGCGTCCGCGGTGGAACAGGAGCGGCGCGGCGTCGCCCTCGGCGCCCAGGGCCTCGACCGTGCCGACGACGGGCGGCGCGCCCAAGACCGCCCCTGACTCCTCCGCAGCCCGCCACACTCCAGCCGACCCAGCGAAACCCGCAGGTCAGACATCAAAAACCTGCTGGAGTACTAGACCGCCCACCTCCTACACACCCCGCACGCCATGGTCCTCGCAACAGGACAACGCTTCCCCGTCGCAACCCGTCTGGTCGAGGCGGCAGAGCACGACGAGATCCGGGCCAGGATCCTCGGCCTCGCCCCCGGCTATCAGGCAGGGAGGTGGTGCAAAGGGAGATGTCGAGGTCCCCGACCACCGATCACCGTGGTGTCGTCCACGGGTGCTACCACCGATGCAACCGGTCCGACCTGACTGGGTGGTCAAGGCGCCATGACCGGTCATCACGCGGCGACTGCCCCCGTGGGCCCCACGCCCATGGACAGCGGTGTGGATGGTTTCCGGTCAGGCGGGCGCCGGTTCCGGGCCGGATGTACAGGCAGGTCCTGTTCCGCCCAGACGACCTTGCCGCCCGGTGCCGAGCGACACCCCCACCGGCGGGACAGCTTGGCGACGAGGAAGAGACCGCGGCCATGCTCGTCCGTGGTACGTGCGAGACGCGTCCGCGGGGCGCAGGAATCGGTGTCCGACACCTCGCAGGTCAGGGCCTGGTGCCGGATGAGCCGCAGCCCGATCGGCCCGGTTCCGTGACTGACTGCGTTGGTGACGAGTTCGCTGACGATCAGTTTCGTGGCGTCCTCGAGACATTCCAGGCCCCATTCGGCCAGCTGCTCTGCCGCAAGGTCCCTGGCGTTGCGGACTGCCGTCTCGTCACACTGAAGGGTCCAGAACGCTGTCCGGCTCGGGCTCAGCGCGCGGGTGCGGACGAGGAGGAGGGTGACGTCGTCGCACAACGCATGGTCCGGAAGGTTCTGCATCGCGATGTCGCAGAGTTCTTCGAGCGATCGGCCGGGTTGCGCGAGCACGCTGCCCAGGCGGTCCATTCCTTCTTCGATGTCGTGGCCGCGCGATTCGACCAGACCGTCGGTGTAGAGGGCGAGGAGGCTCCCCTCGGGCAGCTCCAGCTCCACGGACTCGAAGGGGTCCCCGAGTCCCACCCCCAGAGGAGGACCGGCGGCGAGGTCGGGGTAGACGACACGGCCCTGCGCGTCGATGATCGCGGGCGGCGGGTGTCCGGCCGACGCCATGGTGCATCGTCGGGTAGCCGGGTCGTAGACGGCGTACAGGCAGGTGGCGCCCGTCACCGCGGGAATCTGGTCCGGGACGTCGCACTCTTCCTCACCGAGCCTTTGAACCGTGTCGTCGAGGTGGGCCAGCAGTTCGTCGGGGGGCAGTTCCATGTCGGCGAGGGTGTGGACGGCGGTGCGCAACCGGCCCATGGTCGCGGCGGCGTGGAGGCCATGGCCGACCACGTCACCGACGACGAGGGCCACGCGCGCGCCGGAGAGCGGGATGGTGTCGAACCAGTCGCCGCCTACACAATGGTCCGCGTCCGCAGGCAGGTAACGCGACGCCACCTCGACCGCCATGCCGCCCCTCAAACGGCGCGGCAGCAAGTGACGTTGCAGGGTGAGAGCGGCGGTGTGCTGGCGCGCGTACTGACGAGCGTTGTCCAGTGAGTGCGCCGCGCGGCGGACGAGCGTCTCGGCCAGCACCAGGTCGGCGCCGTGGAAGGGCACGGAATTCTTCGTGCGCACGAACAGCGCCACGCCCAGCATGGTGCGCCGCGCACGGATGGGCACGACCATGAGCGAGTGCATTCCGTTCTCGCGGATCCGGTGTCCCAGCTCCGGCACCTCGTCGACCCACGTGCCCGGAGCGATGTCCAGGGCCGGCTCCAGGCGGGACTTCCCGGCGCTCAGGACGGCGGTGAGGGGCGAGACCGACGGGGCGAGGACCAGTTCACCCCGCACCCACGGAGATTCGGGGACCCCGTGGCTGATCGAGGCCAGGCCGGCACGCCGCAGGCCGGGGAGGCGCCTGCCCGCGGCGCCGATGCGGACCGGGGGGCCTTCACCGAACGAGACCGACTGTTCCAGGTCCACGGCGACATAGTCGGCGAGCAGCGGCACGGCCAGGTCGGCCAGTTCCTGGCTGACCTGCATCACATCCAAGGTGCTGCCCAGACGCGCGCCGGCCTCGCCGAGCAGGGCGAGGCGCTCGGACGTCTGCTGGTTCTCGACGACGTCGGAGCTGATCACGCACACCCCCAGCGCCTGCCCGTCGGCGTCCAGGAGGCAGTGGAAGGAAACC
Organism: Streptomyces adustus; assembly: GCF_009377175.1. Classification (GTDB taxonomy): domain Bacteria; phylum Actinomycetota; class Actinomycetes; order Streptomycetales; family Streptomycetaceae; genus Streptomyces; species Streptomyces adustus. The sequence goes on along the minus strand of NZ_VJZD01000022.1, from coordinate 17,673 downwards.
GAGAACGGATGCTCCTCGCCCAGGCCCGTGGGTTGCCACATCCGGTACTCGTGAACCTTGGTGGTACCGCTCTGCAGCACCTGCCTCATCAGCGCCTCGAGCACGTCGGCGCTGTGGTCGGGCTGGGCGTCGCGGATCCAGCGTCCGAGCCGTTGATCACGCGGAGTGCCGTCGTGTCTCCCCATCGCGTCGTTCACCCAGGTGCACCGCAGTTGCAGGTCCCGGACGACGATGCCGATCGGCGTACCGGCGATGAGCGGTCCTCGCACCGATTCGTTCAGCCCGTCCCCGTGCAGTACGCCGGCGTCCGTCAGGGACACGAGCCAGCGCCGTGCGCCCCCCTCTCCCCGCAGCATCGAGATCCGCAGGCAGACGTCGAGCAGACGACCGTCGCGGTGGCACACCTCCGTCGTGCCCGACCATCCGTTCCGGACGTGACACTGCTCGACGAAGCCGGTTGTCGTCGGCATGTGCGTGAATTCCGCCAGTACGAGGTCGGCGGTCCGGCCCACAATCTCTCCGGCGGAGTATCCGACGAGCTGCTCGGCGGCCTGTGTCCAACCGACCACTGTTCCCTCGTCGTCCAACAGAGCGATCGCCGTGTCGGACCCATCGGCAGCAGCCAGAGCCTTACCTACGGTCACCGCACCAAAAGCCGCTGCGGTCATGGTGACGCCCTCCTTGGACGGTCAGGAATTCCGGCGGTGCGCCGGGTGGGGATATGCCCCTTTTGCACTATCGACCGAACAGGTGCTTACTTTGTGACAGCGCTGCGGCAGGGATTGCGTACGGCTCGATCACAGATCGCCGTACGCCTGCCACACCAGCCCCCTGCCCTGAGGGATACGACGACCAGGGCGCGGTCCAGGGGGGTGTGGAGTTCGACCTCGCCGGTGATCGTCTCCATCTGTTCGACGGCCGGGCCCGAGGAGGCGATGCGGCGCGGCATGTACTCAGGCGGGCTGACGGAGTGCGGTGACCAGTGCGCGCGGGTCGTCCGCGTGGAAGCGGATGGCGTGGGCCTGTTCCGTTGCGCCGAGCGGGCGGGTGAAGGAAAGCACGGGCGCGGACCGCGTCGTTGAAAAGCACCACCCGGTGGACCGCCGGCCAGGGGTGAGGAAGGCCAGGCCCACCGTCTCGATGACCACCACGAAGAGCAACCCGTACATCATCGCCGTCCGGGGCCCGGTGTACGCGGCGGCGAAGTCCCCGCGGCGCACCCCGTGCGTGCCCCGCCGGACCCACCGCCCCAGAGAGGCGAGGGCGCGCAGCTCGTGGTGGACCAGGCGGCGGACCGTCACCGGCACCGCCTCCCGTACGGCGGCCCGCCGGGCCGCCCGGCGGGCCGTGCCGCGGGCGCGCGCGGCGACGTACAGCGAGCGCAGCGCCCAGGCCTCCAGCAACAGTGCCGCGAGCACCGACGCCTCGGCGCCGGCAAGTGCCCACCCGGACGGCCGGACCCCGGCCACCGGGCAGGCCGCCAGGACCAGCTCCCCCGGCAGCACGGCGACCACCACAACGCGCGCCGCCCGTACGCCCCTTGGTCGGCCGTTCACCCCCGGCCCCTTTCCATGAACGCGTCCATGAGTCTGCCCACGACTTCCGCCTGCGCCGGGGTGTACTCGGCGAGCAACGCCTCCCTGAACCCGGTCACGACCACCCCGTCCGCGGGGATCGCGGCGAACAGTTCCTCGGGGACGACCGCCATCAGGTCCGCTGCCAGGGGCGCGATCCGCGGATCGTCGGTGGGAGCTTCGGCGAGCGCGTCGAGGCGTTCATACAGTTCGACGACTGCGGGGTCGGCGATCAGAGTTCCGAACACCCCGAAAATCCCTTGGCCGCCAGCGCCGGCGGCGTCCATCAGCGTGAGGTACTCGCGGTCCTTGGCCGCGCTCGGCGAGTCCGTCCTGGGAGCCTGTGCCAGTAGGGCTGCGAGGGCGGGTGAGACGGGCCCGGCCGCGCCGGGCGGCTCGGCGAGCAGGGCGCCGAGCCGGGAACGGCGCTCTCGGATGGCGGCCTCCTGGCGCGCCAGGTCGGCGTCGAGTTCCTCCAATACCTCGGCCAGTTCGCGCCCGGCGTCATCGGCGAGGACGTCGCGTACTTCATCGAGGCTGAGACCGAGTTCGGTGAGCCGGCGCACCCGGGCGAGCAGGACGGCGTCGCGGACGTTGTAGACCCGGTAGCCGTTGGGGCGCCGCTCCGGTTCCGGAAGCAGTCCGACGTGGTGGTAGTGCCGGATCGCCCGGGTGGTGAGCCCGACGAGCGCGGCGATCTCTCCGATTCGCATGCCTCCAGTAAGAACCTTGCCGTTGCGTCAAGGTCAAGTGCTGAAAGTGAGGGCCGGGCCCAGTGAGCCCAGCCGACCCTACGTCACTTCGAGATCCCGTTTTTAAGTTAATTAGCAATTAATATTGACAGCCTTCAGGGGCCTGGGCACAGTTTCCGCCGTGGCACCGGCCCCCGGCGTACCAGCCGGAGCGGGGGTGCCTCGTGTCCCCCAACTCTCGGGAGAAACAAGTGACTTCGCATCGTGCAGAGATGGCGCGTGTGCGGCGGACCGCGGCGGTGTTCGGCGCCGCGGTACTGGTCGGGTCGGCTGTTCCGACGGCGCACGCCGCGGACGACCAGGGTGCGCCGCAGTACTACGACAGCGGTCTCGCCGCCACGCCGTACATGGGATGGAACACCTACTACGGGCTCGGCGCCCCGACGGAGGACCAGGTCAAGAAGGTCGCCGACTACCTCGTCAGCAGCGGACTGCGCGACAGCGGATACAACATCGTCTGGCTGGACGGCGGTTGGCAGGCCGACCAGCCGCGCGACCCGCAGTCGGGCCGGCTCGTGGCCAGTCCCACGCGCTTCCCCTCCGGCATCCCCGCACTCGTGACGTACCTTCACCAGCGCGGTCTCAAGGCCGGTATCTACACCGACGCGGGCGAGTACGACGGCGGCACGTGGTGCGGGCTCGGCAGCCGCGGCCATTACACCCAGGACGCGCGCCAGTTCGCCGAGTGGAAGGTGGACGCCATCAAGGCCGACTTCCTGTGCGGCATCGGCGCCGGACTCGATCCGGGCCCGGCCTTCAAGGAGTTCAGCGACGCCGTCGCCAAGTCCGGCCGGAAGATGCTGCTCAACGTGTGCAACCCGCTCACCGACGACTGGGGCATGTCGCACACCCCCGCGCAGGACGCGCACAACACCTTCGTCTACGGGCCGACGACCGCCGACTCCTGGCGTACCGGCACCGACATCGCCTGGGGCACCCCGACGGCCGGGGAGTGGCCGAACATCCTGCGCAACATGGATGCCAACGCCTGGCACCCCGAGGCGCAGGGCCCCGGGCGCTGGAACGACCCGGACTATCTCATCCCGATGCGCAAGCTCGCCGACGGCGGCTACGAACTCGACCAGGAGGAGTCCACCACCCAGTTCGTGATGTGGGCCGAGATGGCCTCGCCCCTGATGCTCGGCAGCGACCCGCGCACCTTGTCGCAGTCCATGCTCGACACCCTGCGCAATCCCGAGATCATCGCCGTCGACCAGGACCCGCTGGGCATCCAGGGCGCCCGTGTGGCCACCGACTCCGTCGGCGACGTCTACAGCAAGGTGCTCCAGGGCGCGGGCAGGCGGGCGGTCGTCCTGCTCAACCGTTCCGACCAGGCGCAGGACCGTACGGTGAGGTTCGCCGACGCCGGCCTGACGGGTGAGGTCGGCGTCCGCGATCTGCGGGCCCGCACCTCGCGCGGCACCTTCACCGGTTCGTACACCGTGCGCGTCCCCGCACACGGCACCGCGTTCCTGAAGCTGACCGGCACCGATCAGGCCCCCGGCGCGCAGCTGCCCGGCCGCGCATCGGCGAGCCCGGCCCTGGTGCGCGACGGCGACACCATGACCGTCTTCACCCGCGGCACGGACGGGTCCCTGCGGGCGCAGACGGCCCGTGGCGGTGACTGGTCCAGGGCTCGCAGCAGCGATCTGGGCGGCCCGACGCACGGCCGGATCCTCGGCCAGCCCGCCGCGTACGCCTCCGCCGGCGGCCGGATCGACGTCTTCGTACGCGGCACCGACGACAGCGCCTACCGGCGCGTGTACGCGAACGGGCACTGGGGCCGCTGGCAGAGCCTGGGCGGCACACTGACGGACGCGCCGACCGTGGCCTTCGCCGGCCCGGACGACTGGACGCTCGTCGCCCGCGGCGCGGACGGCCGGCTGTGGTCGCGCGGCCCGGCCTCCGGCTGGACCTCGCAGGGCGCCCCGCAGGACCAGGCGTTCTACGGCCGTCCCTCGGGCGTCGTGGACGACGCGGGCCGTCTGCACGTGGCCGTGCGCACCTCCGACGACTCGGTGTGGGAGCGGACGCGCGACGCTTCCGGCGAGTGGTCGGACTGGACGGCCCTCGGCGGCACGGTGAGCGGCAGCCCGACGCTGGTGGCGTCCGGCGGCGCGGTGCACCTGTACGCACGTGCCGGTGACTACACGCTCTGGACCCGCAGCTGGACGGCATCCGGCGGCTGGGCCGGCTGGAGCAAGGTCGACGGCTTCGTCAGCGGCGCCTTCGACGGGGCGCTCGGTGCCGTGGCCGGGCCGGACGGGAACGTGCTGGTCGCCTTCCGGGGAGTGGACGGGCGCGTCCACCAGACCGGGCTCTGAGCTGCGCGTTCGACCTGCTCGACCTGCTCGGCCCGCTCGACCCGCCCGACGCGGTTCCATCGAGTTCCATCAAGTTCCAGAGGTTTTCAGCCGGTTCAGTCCAGTTCCATCTGCGTCGTTCCGTACCACCGCACCATCGCATCACCGCCCGATCCGGCTTCACCCCGCGCCAACGGGTGTGTCCTGGAGGCTTGTTCGCCCTGGGGCACACCCTCCACGAAATAAATTACTAATTAATCTTGACGGCCCTCCGACCCCTGAGCCAAGCTGTGCCTGCCGCGCCCTGAGCCGGGCCGTCAGGGGGCCCCAAGCTCCGTTCCATGGCACCAAGGGAGTGCACAGATGACCGCCTTCAACGCCACCCGCCGCAGATTCCTCATAGGAACAGGCGCAGTCGGCGCCGGCGCGCTGCTCAGCAGCTGCGTCACCTCGAGCCCGTCCGCCTCCGGAGGCAAGTCCGGCGGCCCCGTGACCCTGCAGTCCAACCTCTCCTCGCCGCAGGCCAAGACCGCGATGCAGCAGATCGTCGCCGCCTTCGACAAGCGCGGCGACGCCAAGGCGCAGCTCAACACCGTCGCCTCGGAGACCTTCCGCACGCAGCTGCCGACCTACCTCACGTCGGCCAACCCGCCGGACGTCTACACCTGGTACCCCGGTTCCGTCGCCGAGTCGTACGCCAAGAAGGACCTGCTCCTCGACCTCGACGACATCTGGACGAAGCCCGAGCTCTCCGGCTACTCGGACGCGTTGAAGAAGCTGTGCACCTCGGCCTCCAGCGGCAAGAAGGTCTTCGTGCCCACCAGCTACTACTGGTGGGGCATGTTCTACCGCAAGTCCAACTTCGCGAAGTGGGGCGTGCAGGAGCCCAAGACCTGGGACGAGTTCCTCGACCTGTGCGACAAGCTCAAGAGCAAGGGCGTCGCCCCGATCGGCCTCGGCGCCGGCGGCGACACCCCGTGGGTCGCCTCCGCATGGTTCGACTACCTCGACATCCGCGTCAACGGCGCCACGTTCCACCGCGAACTCCTGGCCGGGAAGCACCGTTTCGACGGCCCCGAGGTCCGCAAGGTCTTCGACAAGTGGGACGAGGTCCGCCCGTACTTCGACCCGAACGGCACGGCGATCCCCTTCCAGGACGCCACCACCGCCCTGCTCCAGGGCCGGACCGGCATGATGCTCATCGGCACCTTCTTCGCCGACGCCGCGCCCAAGGACGCCCTGGGCGACCTGGACTTCTTCCAGTTCCCCATCATCGACCCGAAGGTGCCGGTCGCCGAAGAGGCGCCCACCGACGGCTACTTCGCCAGCGCCCGCACCGGACGTGCCGACGACGTCAAGGAGCTGATGCGCTACCTCGCCACCGCCGAGGCGCAGGAGCTCTACCTCAAGAGCTCGTCCGGCACCTCGCTGCCGACCCACCCGGACGCCAAGGACGCGGGCACCCCGCTCGTCCTCAAGGGCCGCAAGCTCATCGAGAGCGCCGCCGAGCTCACCCAGTTCTTCAACCGGGACTCCAGCGACGCGCTCCAGCCGACCGCGGACACGGCCCTGGTGCACTACCTGGCCAAGCCCAAGGAGATCGGTTCCATCCTCACCACCTGGCAGCGCAGCGCACAGAAGATCTGGAGCCAGTGACGATGGCGCTGATCGGCTCCGCACGACGGTCCAGGGCCACCCGGGTGCCCCCGGTGGTCCTGGCCTTCGTCCTCGTCCCGCTGCTCGCCGAGGGGTTCTGGGTCTTCTGGCCGGCCCTACAGGGCTTCTACCTCTCCCTCACCTCCTGGGACGGCCTGGCGGCCCCGAAGTTCGTCGGCCTGGGCAACTACAGCGAGATGGTGCACGACGCGGTCTTCCGCACCGCCGCGATCAACACGGTGCTGTGGCTGCTGCTCTTCGGCGGGCTCTCCGCAGCCCTCGGGCTCGGCACCGCGATGCTGTTGCAGAAGGAGCGGCGCGGCATCGGGTTCTACCGGGCGGCGCTCTTCCTGCCGGTGGTCTTCTCGCTGGTCGCGACCGCGCTGGTGTGGCAGGCGATGTACCAGCCGGACGGCCTGATCAACAACGTGCTGGAGGCCGTCGGTCTCGGCGGCTGGAAGCACGCCTGGCTCGCCGACCAGGACACCGCCTTCTACGCGGTGATCGTGCCCGCGCTGTGGCGCCAGGTCGGCTATGTGATGGTGCTGTACCTGGCCGGCCTCAAGGGCGTCGACCCCGTCCTGTACGAGGCCGCCAAGGTCGACGGCGCCACCCGCTGGCAGCAGTTCCGGCACATCACCCTGCCGCAGCTGCGCAGCGTCAACGCGGTCGTCCTGTCGGTGATCGTCATCGACTCGCTGCGCTCGTTCGACGTCGTCTGGGCGCTCACCCGCGGCGGCCCCTACCATTCCTCCGAACTGCTGAGCACCTACATGTACTCCACCGCGTTCCAGTCCCTGCGCCTGGGATACGGCTCCGCACTCGCCGTCGTCATCTTCGTCCTGGCCTTCGGCGTCATCGTGAGCTACCTCGTGCGCGCCTTCCGGGAGGCCGACTGATGACCGCCACCCACACGGCCGCACACGCCGAGGACACCGAGGTCCGCACCGCACCCGCCAAGACCGCGACGCCCCGCCGCCCCGTCCTGGACGGCCGCAGGCTGCGCACGGCCGGCTTCCACCTCTCCGCGGGAGCGCTGTCCGCGCTGTGGCTGCTGCCGATCGTCCTCGTGCTGGTCACCAGTACCCGCACGTTCGACGACATCGCCGCGCACGGCGTGGGCAGCCGGCCGCACTCGTTCACCCTCGACGGCTTCCGCCAGGCGTGGGTGGACGGCGGCCAGCAGCGCGCTCTCATCAACAGCATGCTGGTCACCCTGCCCACCGTGGCACTCTCGCTCGGTCTGGCCTCCATGGCGGCGTTCGCGCTCAGCCGGTACGACCTGCCCTTCCGGCGCGTCCTGCTGCTGCTCATGCTCGGCGGCAACCTGCTGCCTCCGCAGATCCTGCTGATCCCGGTCTCCAAGCTGAGTGAAGTGCTCGGCATCTACGACCGGTTGTACGCCCTGGTCGGCGTGCAGGTCGGCTTCGGCGTCGGCTTCTACGTCTTCGTCCTGCACGGTTTCATGCGGGCGATCCCCGGTGAGATCCAGCAGGCCGCCGTCATCGACGGCGCGAGCCCGTGGCAGATCTACTGGCGGATCATCCTGCCGCTGGCCCGCCCCGCGCTGGCGGCGCTGACCGCCCTGTCGTTCACCTGGATCTTCAACGACCTGCTGTGGGCCATCACGGTGCTGCGCACCGACAGCCAGATGCCCGTCACCGCCTCACTGATCGGGCTACAAGGCCAGTACGTGTCCATGTGGAACGTCATCGCGGCCGGTTCGGTGATCGCCGCCGCCCCGACCGTGGCCGTCTTCCTCCGCTTCCAGCGCCACTTCGTGGCCGGACTGAACCTCGGAGCCGTGAAGTGACCTCGCCCGACCGGTGGCTGCTGCGCACCGACACCACCACCTACGCCGTCACCCTCGGCGGCGACGGACGCTGGGCCGAACTCGCCGCGTGGGGGCCGCACGGCGCCGAGGACGGACCGTCGCCCATGGACTGGTCCCGTCGCACCCACTTCATCACCCCCGCCGACGCCGCCCCGGCCGAGTACATCCCTTACGGGCTGCGGCCGTTCACCGGCGCCGACCTCATCGCCTCCCGCCCCGGCGGCGACCGCGGCAGCTGGTGGCGGTTCGACGGCGCCACGCAGAACGGCGACCGTGCGCTGCGTCTGGAGTTCGCCGACGACCTCCTCGGACTGCGCACCGCCCTGTGCTACGAGACGGTGCCCGGCACCGATGTCGTCCTGCGCTGGACGGAGCTCGCCTGCACCGGCGAGGACGAGGTGCGGCTGGAGCGCTTCGACTCCGCCGCCGTCAACGTGCCCGTCCAGGGCGGCGCGCGGCTGACGTACCTGGCCGGCCAGTGGTCGCAGGAGTTCCAGCTCGAGAACGTGGAACTGCACCGCGGGCGCTTCGAGATGGAGAGCACCCAGGGCTCGGCCGGCCACGCCTACCACCCCTGGCTCGCCGTCCAGGACGCCGCCTTCCCCACCGAGGGAGCCACCCCCACGTACGGTCTCGCGCTGGAGTGGTCCGGGAACTGGCGGATCACCGCCGACGCCGAGCCCGGCGGCGCGGTGCGGGTGCGCGCCGGCCGGGTGCCCCACGAGGGCGCCGTCCGCCTCGCCCCCGGCACCACCCTCGTCACGCCCCGCCTGGCCTGCGCCTTCAGCCCGCACGGCCTCGACGGCCTGGCCCGCGTCTGGCACCGCTACGAGCGGCACCTGACCGGCGAGCGCATCGACCGTCCCCGCAAGGTCCTGTACAACTCGTGGGAGGCCACCGGCTTCGACGTCGACGCCGCGGGCCAGCTCGAACTCGCCACGCTCGCCGCCGGGCTGGGCGCCGAACTCTTCGTCGTCGACGACGGCTGGTTCACCGGCCGCCCCGACGACACCGGCGGCCTCGGCGACTGGTACCCCGACCCGGCTGAATTCCCCGGCGGATTCGACCGGTTCGTCGAGGACGTACGCGCCCTCGGCATGGACTTCGGCCTGTGGGTCGAGCCCGAGGGCATCAGTCCCCGCTCGAAGCTGTACTCCGAGCACCCCGAGTGGGTGTACCGGATCGACGGCCGCCCGGTGACGCTCGTACGCAACCAGCTCCTGCTCGACCTCGGCCGTGCGGATGTCCAGGAGTTCGTCATCGGCACCCTGGACCGGCTGCTCGGCTCCCACGCGATCGGCTACCTCAAGTGGGACATGAACCGGCCTCCCACCGAACGCGGCCGCCCGGGTCACCCGGACGGTCCCGACCCGGAGCGGCAGGACCTCGACGCCGCGCACGTGGCCGGCTACCTCCGCGTCCTGGACCATCTGCGCAGCGCCCACCCGCATGTCACGGTCGAGGGCTGCGCCGGCGGCGGCGCCCGCGTCGAGCACGCCACCATCGCCCGCACCGATGTGGTGTGGCCCAGCGACAACACCGCACCCATGGACCGGCTGCGCATCCAGTACGGCTACCTCCACGCACACGCCCCGCACACCATGAGCTCCTGGGTCACCGACGCCCCCGGCGTCTTCGATGCCCGGCCGCGCTCGCTCGCCTTCCGCTTCGTCAACTCCATGGCGGGCGTGCTCGGCATCGGCGCTGACATCCGCCACTGGACGCCGCCGCAGCGTGCCGAGGCCGCAGGGTGGATCGCCCGGTACAAGGAGATCCGGGACGTCGTTCACCACGGCGAGGTCCATCTGCTGGGCGGCCCCGCCGACCCGACGTGCGGTCTCCAGTTCGAGGAACGAGGCGGTGCGCGTGTGGTGGTGACGGCCTGGAACACCGGACCGCTGGACGGCGCGCCCCTGGTGCCCGGACGGCCCGCCCGGCTGCGCCTGCGCGGCCTCACCCCGGCGTCCGTCTACACCGACACCGCCACCGGAACCCGCTACAGCGGCGCCCATCTGCTGCACTCGGGCCTGCCGTACGCCTGGACCGCCGAACACGACGCGGAGCTGACCGTCCTGACCCGTCAGTGACGACAGCGGACGAATCCGCGCCCCGCCGGCCCCTCGAACAGGAGAAGATCCACCCCATGAATCCAGCCGCCCGTTTCACCCACCGTGTCGCCGTCGTCACGGGCGCCGCGTCAGGCATCGGCGCGGCCTGCGCGGCCCGCCTGAGCGCGGAGGGCGCGGCCGTCGTCCTCGTCGACATCGCCGCCGAGCGCGGCGAGGAGACCGCCGAGCGGCTGCGCAAGGACGGGGCCAGGGCCGTGTTCGTGGCCGCCGACGTCGCGAGCGAGGAGGACTGGCAACGGGTCGTCACCGCCGCGCACGCCTTCGGGCCCATGGGCGTCCTGGTAAACAACGCGTACACGGTGGCCGTCGCGCCCGCCCACGAGACCACGCTCGCCTCCTGGGAACGGCAGCTCTCGGTCAACCTCACCGGCGCCTTCCTCGGTGTGAAGGCGGCACTGCCGGACCTGCGCGCACACGGCGGGTCCGTGGTGCTCGTCTCCTCCGTGCACGCGCACCGGGGCATCCCCGGCCACCCCGCCTACGCGGCGAGCAAGGGCGCCCTGCTCTCCCTGTGCGGTCAACTCGCCGTCGAGTACGGCCCGGACGTCCGCGTCAACGCGGTACTGCCGGGGCCGATCCTGACCGCCGCGTGGGACCGGGTCCCGCAGGCCGACCGCGAGCTCAGCGTCGCGGAGACCGCGGCCCGCCGTTTCGGCACCCCCGAGGAGGTCGCCGCCGCCGTCGCCTTCCTCGCCGCCGACGAAGCCTCGTACATCACCGGATCGAGTCTGCTCGTGGACGGCGGCTGGAGCGTCACCAAGTCCTCGGCCTGACACAACAACCAACCGCTCCAGCCACCGACCGAACAGCAAGAAAGGCATACCTATGACGCCCTACGCACGCCGCGGAGTGCACGGCCAGACCGTGGAGGCCCTCGCCCACCGGGTGCTCAGCGGCGCCATCCCCGAGGGAGCGACGCTCGACATGGCGGCCCTTCAGAGCGAGCTGGACGTCAGCCTGACCGCTCTGCGCGAGGCCCTGAAGGTGCTCGCCGCGAAGGGCATGGTCGACGCCCGGCAGAAGCGCGGCACCTTCGTCAGACCACGTTCGGACTGGAACCTGCTCGACGCCGACATGCTGCGCTGGCAGTTCTCCGAGAGCAGCGCCACCGGTGCGGACACCGCACTGCTGCGCAACCTCGGCGAGGTCCGCGGCATCATCGAGCCCGCGGCCGTACGCCTCGCTGCGGACCGCCGCACCGACGCCGACCTGGAGGCGCTGGAGGCGGCCCTGACCGCCATGGGCCTCCAGGGAGGCGCGAGCGACGCCGTCGAGGCCGACCTCGCCTTCCACCGGGCACTGCTCGCGGCCACCCACAACGAACTGCTGGAACGCATGGAGATGGTCATCGAGTCGGGCCTCGCCCAGCGGGACCAGCTCGTGCACAGCGCCCCGCACAGCGAGGACCCGGTCCCCAGCCACCGAGCCGTCCTCGACGCCGTGCGCGACCGGGACCCCGACGCCGCGGAACGCGCCATGCGCGCCCTCCTCGACCAGGCGACCCGCGATCTCGACAGGGTCAGCGGCCCGCAGGAGCCGCAGGGCGCGGACGATTCACCGGAGAAGAAGGACGGCCAGGCACAGTGAAGATCGCGCGCGTCGAGACCTTTCTCATCCCGCCCCGCTGGCTGTTCTGCCGTATCGAGACCGACGACGGTGTCGTCGGCTGGGGCGAGCCGGTGGTGGAGGGCCGGGCCGAGGTGGTCCGGTCGGCCGTCGAGGTGCTGTCGGAGTACCTGGTGGGCCAGGACCCGCTGCGGATCCAGGACCACTGGCAGGTGCTCAGCAAGGGCGGCTTCTACCGGGGCGGGCCGGTCCTCTCCAGCGCCGTCGCCGGTATCGACCAGGCCCTGTGGGACATCGCCGGCCAGTCCCTCGGGGTACCGGTGCACACTCTGCTCGGCGGCCCGGTCCGCGACACGGTACGGGTGTACGCCTGGGTCGGCGGCGACGAACCGGACCGGCTCAAGGAGGAGGTCACCGCCCAGGTGGAGGCCGGTTTCACCGCCGTCAAGATGAACGCCGCCGGGCGCACCCCGCCGATCGGCAGCCCCGCCGAGACGGCCGCCGTCGTGGAGCGCGTGGCGGCCGCCCGCGAGGTTCTGGGCCCGCACCGGGACGTCGCCGTCGACTTCCACGGACGCTTCAGCGCCGCCAACGCGCGGCGCGTGCTGCACGAGATAGCCCCCCTGCACCCGCTGTTCGTCGAGGAACCCGTCCTGCCCGAGCAGGGACACCTGCTGCCGGGCCTGGTCGCCGCCTCGCCGGTACCGCTCGCCACCGGTGAACGGCTCTACGGGCGGGCCGACTTCCTCCCGGCGCTGACGGCCGGCATCGCCGTGGCCCAGCCGGACCTGTCGCACGCCGGCGGGATATCCGAGGTCACCAGGATCGCCTCGCTCGCCGAGACCTTCGGGGCCCACCTGGCGCCGCACTGCCCGCTCGGACCGATCGCGCTCGCCGCGAGCCTCCAGGTCGCCTTCGCCACGCCGAACTTCCTGATCCAGGAACAGAGCCGGGGCATCCACTACAACAAGGACGCCGACCTGCTGTCCTACCTGGTCGACACCGAGCCCTTCCGCTTCGTCGACGGCCAGGCGCACCGCACCGAACTCCCCGGACTCGGGATCGCCGTCGACGAGGACGCGGTACGGAATGCCGACCGGTCCGGCCACGCCTGGCGCAACCCCGTCTGGCGGCACGCCGACGGCTCCTTCGCCGAATGGTGAGGGTCGCCTCGCTGCCCGTCCGTGTCACCACCGACATGGACCACGACGGACGCTGGACATCGCTGACCGCGGGCGGCCGCGAGTGGCTGTGGCACCGGAACGAACCCCGCCGCCACCTGGTCCGGCCCGGTGATTCCTTCGCCGACGCCGGAGGGCTGGAGGAGTGCGTGCCCACCGTGCGCGGACTGCCCGACCACGGGGACGCCTGGTCACGGTCCTGGCAGCGGGCCGGGGACCAGGACACCGTGGAGTGCCCCGACTTCCGCCTGACCCGGCGCATCGGCGAACGTGGGAACGCGGTCGTCGCCGACTACACGCTCGCCGCCGAGCCCGGCTACCGCTTCGTCTGGGCCGCCCACGCCCTGCTGGACCTCTCCACGGCCGCCCGCATCGGCGTCGCCAGGCCGGCTCTCGCACGGCTCTACCCGGACGAGGGCGACCGATGGGTCGCCGGGGCCTGGCCCACCGTCGGCGGCGTGCCCCTGGACCGGCTCGGCCCGGACGACGGCAGCGCCGTCGGGGCGGTCGTCCTGACCTCCCGGGTGTCCGTGCACGACGGCACCGACACCCTGCACCTGTCCGTCGAGGCCGACGGACAGCCGGTGGCGGTCGCTCTGTGGCGCAACCTCGGCGGCTTCCCCCAGGAGGCGCCGTACCGCTCGGTCGGCGTCGAGCCGATGCTCGGGCGCGTCTTCGACCGCGCCGCGGCGGGCGAGGGCGACACCGCCGTCGTACCGCCGAGCGGCGAGGTCGCCTGGCGGCTGACCGTGACCGCGGACCGCCGCCTCTGAACGCCCGTCACCGGACCGGCCCGCTCTCAACACCCGTCACCGGACCGGCCCGCTCTCAACACCCGTCACCGGTCCGGTCGACTCGCAACACCCGTCACGAGACCCGCCGCCTCTGAACACCCGTCACCAGAAGGGATTCCGGATGAACCTGCTCGCCGCGCTGCGCGCCCACCGGTTGCTCGCCATCGTCCGCGGCAGCGACCCGGACGCCGCGCTGAGCACCGTGCTCGCCCTCGCCGAGGAGGGGGTCGCCCTCATCGAGGTCTCGCTCTCCGGGCGGGACGCGCTCGACGTCATCGCCCGGGCCCGTGCCGCACTGGGCGCCGACGCGATGCTCGGCGCCGGAACCGTGCTCACCTCCGACGACGCCCGCGCCGCCCAAAAGGCCGGCGCCGCGTTCCTGGTCACCCCGGCGGTCAGCGACTCCATCGCCACCGGCCGGGAACTCGGACTCCCCGTCCTCGCGGGCGTGATGACCCCCACCGACATCCTCCAGGCCCGGCGGCTCGGCGCCGACGCCCTGAAGCTCTTCCCGGCCGGCAGCGCCGGGGGGCCCGGCTACCTGCGAGACCTGCGCGGTCCCTTCCCGGACCTGCCCTTCGTACCGGTCGGAGGAGTGGACGCCGCGGCGGCCACCGACTACCTGCGCGCGGGGGCCACGGCCGTCGGCGTCGGCTCTCCCCTGATCGGCGATGCCGCGGCGGGTGGCGATCTCACCGCCCTGCGCGAGCGCGCCCGTGCCTTCCTGGACGTCGTCCGCACGCAGGCACGCCCATGACCACTCCCCCGGTCCTGGGAAGCGACCGTCTGGAGCTGGGCGAGGGCATCCGCTGGACGGACGGCCGTGCCGTGCTCACCGACATCCTCACCGGCAGGCTGCTCGCCCTGCCCGACCGGCCCGACGAACGGCTCGAGCAGATCACGCAACTGCCCTGCCCGCTGGGCGCCGTGGCACCGGTGGAAGGGCGCCCTGGCCACTGGATCGCCGCGGCGGGCACCGGCATCTGCCACATCGACCCCGCGGGCCGCGTCGACTGGATCGCGCGCCCCGAGGACGACGCACGTGTGCCGATGCGGATGAACGACGGCGTCGCCGACCCGCACGGCCGCTTCTGGGCAGGCAGCATGGCGTACGAGGCCACCGACGACGCGGGCTCCCTGTACCGCCTGGACCGCGACGGCCGTGTCACCCGGGTCCTTCAGGACATCACGATTCCCAACGGCCCTGCCTTCAGCGCCGATGGAACGGTCATGTATCTCGCCGACAGCGCCCGGGGCGTCGTCCGCCGCTACCCGGTCGACCCGGGGACCGGCGACCCGGGCACGCCCGAACCCTTCGTCGCCCTCACGTCCGGCAGCCCCGACGGCATGACCACCGACATCGAGGGCTGCCTGTGGACCGCGGTCTGGGGCGCCGGGCAGGTCCACCGCTACCGGCCCGACGGCAGCCTCGACCGGGTCGTCGAACTGCCCGCCGGGCAGCCCGCGGGACTCTGCCTCGGCGGCCCGGACGGCCGGACACTCCTCGTCACCAGCGCACACATCGGCCTGCCCGATCCGGGCCCCCTCGACGGTGCCGTCTTCGCGGTCCGGGTCGACGTTCCCGGCACCCGAGCCTCTCCGTACCGCCCCGCGATCCCCTCCGCCTCGGCCCCGCCGGACCGCGCCGAAACCCCCTAGGAAGCCCACCATGAACACCGATCGGCCACTGCGTCACGGCCCCGTGACCTGCGTCGGCGAGACCATGGCCGCCCTCGCCCCCGACCCCCTGGGTCCGTTGGACGGCGCCGACCTGCTGCGCGTCGACATCGCGGGCGCCGAGTCGAACGTCGCCCTCTACCTCGCCGACCACGGCATTCCCGCCCGCTGGGTCTCCGCGGTGGGCGACGATCCCTTCGGCCGTCGCGTCCGCGCCCGGATCGCCGCGGGCGGGGTCGACGTCAGCGGCGTCCGCATCGACCCGGAACGCCCCACCGGACTGCTGTTCAAGGACCCGGGCGCACATGGCACCCGCGTCCACTACCACCGCGCCGGATCCGCCGCCTCGGCCCTGACCCCCGACATACTCGACGACCCGGCGTTCACCGACGCCGCGCTGGTCCACCTCAGCGGCATCACCCCCGCCCTGTCGCCCGGCTGCCGGGCCCTCGTCGAACGCGCGCTGCGCCCCGACCGCCCGTGGCCCGTCAGCTTCGACGTCAACCACCGCCCGGCCCTGTGGTCCGGCCGGTCCGCGGCCGACGTGCTGCGTCCGCTCGCGGACCTGGCCGACATCGTCCTCGTCGGCCTCGACGAGGCCCAGGCCCTGTGGGGGGACGGGATCACCGATGCCGAAGGGGTTCGTGACCTCCTGCCCGGTCCGGACGTCCTCGTGGTGAAGGACGGGGCCCGCGCGGCCACCGCGTTCGTCGCGGACGCCGTCCACCGTGTGCCGGCCCTGAAGGTGCGGGTCGCCGAACCCGTGGGCGCGGGCGACGCGTTCGCCGCCGGATTCCTCGGCGGCGTGCTGCGGCAGCTGCCCGTGGACCGCGCCCTGCGCCTCGGCCATCTCACCGCGGCCTCGGCGTTGAAGGTCGCCGCCGACCACGGCCCGCTGCCGGACGCCGCACTCCTCGCGGCTCTCCTGGACGCCGATGAGGAGACCTGGCGGTCCGCCGTGATCGACTGACTCCTGTTCCGGAGGACACCCCCGGAGCCACTGGGTCATCGCCCGCCGCAGCGTCAGAAAGTTGGGCAACGGCCCGTCACCGGCGGCGCCCCGACGGCCTGACGGCATGGCAGGCGCCCTCGCGCAGGCCGCTCCGTCCCGAGGGGTGACCTCGCGACGGAGTCGGATCGGGCTCAGGGGCGCGGCGCGAAGTGGACCAGGATGCGGCCCGGGTACGCCGGGTCGACCTCCAGGTGGTCGTACATGCTCCTGATGTGTTTCTGGCCGAGGAACGCGAGGACGCGGTCCCTGAGGCGGCCGGTGCCCTTTCCGTGGATGATCTGGAGGGGCTCCCCGGTGTGTCGCGCCCTGAAGACGGCCTGCCGCAGAGCGAGTTCGATGTCGCGGTTGTTCCTGAAGATCGGGTGCAGATCCAATGTCAGCAAGGTGCTGCCTCCCACTGCGGCTATGCCCCGCGTGCCGCTCCCCATCGTGCGGTCAGCGGTGGGGCGGTGGAGTTGCGGACGACGAGTTCGGGTTCGTGCAGGAGCTCCTGCGGGGTGGGGTTCTCCCCCGAGATCTGGTTGGCGAGCAGGGTGACCGCGGCCCGGGACATGGCCTCGATGGGCTGGCGCAGGGTGGTCAGCGGCGGGTCGGTGTAGTTCATGAACGCGGAGTCGTCGTAGCCCACGACCGACAGGTCGCCGGGCACGGCGAGTCCCCGGCGACGGGCCGCACGTATCGCGCCGAGGGCGAGGACGTCGCTGCCGCAGATCAGGGCGGTGGCACCGGCCGAGAGCAGTTCGGCGGCGACGGCCTGGCCGCCCTCGAAGGAGAACAGCGCGTGGCCGACGGGATGGCGTCCCGCGCTGCCGGAGGTCAGTTGCGTGAAGGCGGCGACCTTGCGGCGGGACGGCATGTGGTGTTCGGGGCCGACCATGAGCCCGATGTCTGTGTGTCCCATGGCCGACAGATGTGCGTACGCCTGGCGCACGGCGGCGGCGTCGTCGGTGGACACCCGTGGGAAGCCCGCGTAGTCGACGGCCGCGTTCAGCAGCACCACGGGCACCCCCCGCTTCAGGAGGGCGGCATGTTCGGTCTCGGTGAGTCCGCCGCAGAAGATGACGCCACAGACGTGCTGGTCGAGGAGCATCGAGACGTACTCGGCCTCGGTGAGGCCGCCCGCGGTACGGGTGCACAGCACCGGCGTGTACCCGAGCTGGACCAGCGCGCCGCCCGCGACCTCGGCGAGCGCCGG